>NZ_JBHXDN010000044.1:0-79167 GCF_042726075.1 Kitasatospora sp. NPDC127035
CACGGGTGGGCTGCTTCTTTTTTTTAAAAGACCCCCCTCCCCCCGGGGGGGGGGGGCGCCTACCGCGCCCCCCCCCCCCCGGACCTGCGGGGCGGGGCGCCCCCCTCGGGGGGGCCCCCGTCCGCCCTTGGAAACGTGGTCGTGCGGGCGCGGGTGTCCTGACGCCGCGGCGTCAGCCCCGGCGGGGGTCGTCCCGGCCGTCGGGCGCGGGCGGTGCGCCCTCGCCGGTCATCCGGGCCTGAGGCGTCTCCCGCACGGGCGCGTCGCCGATCCCGCCGACCGGGCCGCCACCGGCGGCCGGGGTGTCCGCGCCGCCGACCGGGCCGCCGCTGCCGTCCGGCGCAAGCCGGCCGCGCCAGCCGCCGGTCTCCCGGCCCCGCTCCTCGATGAAGCCCTTGAAGCGCTTCAGGTCGCCCTTGACCTGCCGGTCCAGGACGCCGAGCATCGCGCCGGCCTTCTCGGCCATGCCGTGCGGCTCGAACTCCATGGCCAGACTCACCGTGGTGTGCGAGTCGTCGATGCGGTGGAACGTCACGACGCCCATCTGCTGGACGTCACCGCCCACCGTGCGCCATGCGATCCGCTCGTCGGGGAGCTGGTCGACGATCTCGGTGTCGAACTCGCGGCGGGCGCCTGCGACCTTCGTCGTCCAGTGGCAGTGCCGGTCGTCCGTCTGGCGGACCTCCTCGACTCCGTCCATGAAGCGCGGGAACTCCTCGAACTGCGTCCACTGGTTGTAGGCGTTGTGCAGCGGGACGTCCACGTCGATGGACTCCTTCACGGTGCTCACAACAGTCTCCTTCCGAATCGAGCGGCACAGCAGTTCCGTACCGTCGGAGCGCCTGCCCGCTGATCGGGCTGGTAATCAGACGAATCCGATGTCGCCCGACCGGACCGGCCCAGGAGGCGACGGCAGCGGGCCGCTCCCGCCCGGGAGACGGGGGGTCCCGGGACGGCGGCGGAGGCACGCGGCCCGCAGGTCAGCGGCCGACCTCACGGGCCCGGAAGTCCTCGACCGTCTCCCGGCGGATCAGCAGGCGGGCCCGGCCGTCACGGACCGCGGCGACGGCCGGGCGGCCGACCAGGTTGTAGCCGGAGGCCATCGAGAGCTGGTACGCGCCGGCCGCCGGGACGGCCAGCAGGTCACCGGCGCGCAGGTCGGCGGGCAGCCGGGCGTCCCGGACCAGGACGTCGCCCGCCTCGCAGTGCCGACCGACCACGTCGGCCCGGGCCGGCGGGGCGTCGGAGGACCGGCCCACCAGCCGGACGGTGTAGCGCGAGCCGTAGAGCGAGGGCCGCGGGTTGTCGCTCATGCCGCCGTCGACGGCGGCGAAGACCCGGCCGTCGGCGGTGTGCTTCACCGACAGCACGCGGTAGACCGCCACCCCGGCCGGCCCGACGATCGCGCGGCCCGGCTCGACCACCAGACGCGGCACGGCGAGGCCGGACTCGGCGCAGCGGGCGGCCAGCCGGGCGGTCACCCGGTCGGCGAAGTCCGCGGGGTCGAGCTCGTCGTCCCCCGGCAGGTACCGGATGCCGTGGCCGCCGCCGAGGTCCAGCTCGGGCAGTTCGACGCCGTGGCGGGCCCGTACCCCGGCCAGGAACCGCACGACGGTGTCCACGGCGGCGAGGTAGGGCTCGACCTCGGTGATCTGGGAACCCAGGTGGCAGTGGAGGCCGGCGAGGTCGAGGCCGGGCTGGGCCAGCACCCGGGCGACGGCGTCCGCCGCGTCGCCGCCGTCGATCGGGAAGCCGAACTTCTGGCCGCCGACGCCCGTGCGCACGGCCTCGTGGTGACCGGCGGCGATCCCGGGGACCACGCGGACCAGCACCCGCTGCGGGGTGTCCGCCGCCACCAGGGCCGCCAGCCGGGAGATCTCCGAGGGCCCGTCGATGACGATCCGGCCGACCCGGAGGCGGCGGGCGAGCCTCAGCTCCTCCGGGGTCTTGGCGTTGCCGTGCAGCACGATCCGCCGGGCCGGGAAGCCCGCCGCGACCGCCAGCCGGAGCTCACCGGCCGAGCAGACGTCCAGCCCGAGCCCCTCCTCGGAGACCCAGTCGGCCATCGCGCTGCACAGGAAGGCCTTGGCCGCGTAGAGCACGTCGGCCTGCGGCAGGGCCTGCCGGAAGGCGCGGGCACGGGCACGCACCTCGGCCTCGTCCAGGACGTAGAGGGGGGTGCCGAAGCGGTCGGCGGCCTCGGCCAGGGACACGCCCCCGACCGCCAGGTCCCCGCCGCGTCCCGGGCGCGCCGAGGCCGGCCAGGGTCCGGTGCCGACCGCTTCGGCCGCTCCCGTCCGGCCGACCGCCGAGGGGCCGGAGGGTCGGACGGGAGCGGCGGTGGGAGCGGCGCCGGGCGCGGGGAGGGCCGCGAGCGGGACCGCGAACGGGGCGGTGGCAGGGGCGGTGAACGGGGCGGTGACCTGCTTCGTCATGGCGTACGGCTCCTGCTGTCAGGGTCTCGGGGTGCGGCGGGGCGGGCCTCGCGGGGGGCTGCGGACGGCGTCAGTCGACGTACCACATGGCGATCCGGCAGTGCGCCGCACGCCCGCGCGGCCGCCGGTCGGCGTCCACGGCCTCGTCCGCGCCCGGACCCGACGTCGGCCCCGCGCCCGTGCCCGCGCCCTCGCCCTCGCCCTCGCCCCGGACCGGGCGGATCTCACGGACCGGAGCCCGGTCGGCACGGCGCGCCGGGACGTTCCGGCCGGTCCCGTACGGCGGCCTCGCGACGGTGACGGCGGTGGCGACGGCCTGGATCTCACTCATGGGGGGCGTCCTTCCGGTGGGGTCGCGGGCACCGGTCGGGCGCCCGCAGTTCCAGTGGAGACCCGCCGCGGGCCGGGCGCCGCCCCCTTGACGCACGGTCTACGCCCACCGGCCCGTCCTTGACGCCTTCCTGACGCCCTGCGGCGCGGACGGGTGCGCCGCCGCCGGTCAGGGGCGCGGGGTGCGGAGCGCGGCGACCCGTTCGTCGCCCGGTGCCGCCCAGGTGAAGCGGTCGTGCTCGTCGCTGAGGGCGACCGGCTGCCCGGCGGGGACCCGGGCGGTGAAGACGTGCCGGCGCGCACGGAGGCCGTGGACGGTCGTGAAGTCGACGGCCCCGGCGTATCCCGTGAACTCGGCACCGGCGATGCCCGTCTCCTCGGCGAGTTCGCGCCGGGCGCCGTCCTCGACGTCCTCGCCCTCGTCGACGCTGCCGCCGGGGATCTCCCAGATCCCGGCCGGGATCTCGTCCGGGGAGCGGCGGACGAGCAGGATCCGTCCCTCCGGGTCGGTGACGATCACACCGACGACGGGGTACAGGATCCCCGCGTCGGGGGCGTCGGCCCCGTCCGCGGCGCGCCGCTCGGTGCCGGTGTGTCGCTGGGTGTCGGTCCCGGCCCGCTCCTCCGGCGTCACCGATTCCGCGCCGGTCTCCGCCGGTCGGGCCCAGGGCCTGGGGCCGTCGAGGTCCGCTGCGCCGGAACGCCCGCCCGTGTGCCGTCGCCGTGCCATGTGCGCCGCCGCCCCCCGTCGGTTCGCCTTCGCCGATCATCCCGGATCCGCGCGCGGGGCGGTAGTGGCTACCCGCGGGGCCGTGGGCAGGAGCGGGGACGCACCGGAGGCACCGCACGGGGGTGCGCCGGGGTGCGCGGTGGGGTCGGACGCGGACCAGGGCCAGGCGCCGAGGCCGCCGCCCGGGCCCGGCGTGAGGCGACCGGCGTCCGGCGTCCGGCGTCCTCGCGCGACGTACCGGACGCCCGATGCCCGATGCCCGAAGGTGCAGCCGCGCCCGTGCGGGGAATTCAGACCTGCCTACCCCTTCACGCACACGCCTTCCGTTCCCGGACCGCGTCTGAAAAGATCGTCCGCTATCCGGTGACCGCTGTGCCGTGCGCCCCTGCCGGACGGGGCCGCCGCCGTCGCAACGTGGCCGCCCGGCGGCGCCCCGTGGAGGAGATGTGACCACCAAGGCCGGCGCCACCGCGCCCGTCCCGACCGACGCCCACCGGCCCGCGCCCTGGGTCCGCACCCGGCTGCGCTCGGCCCCCGTCGCCTCCCTGCTCACGGCCGTGCTCACGCTCCTCACCGTCTTCCTCGCGGTGGCCCTCCCGCGCGCCGCCGACCGGGGCGCGGACGGCGCGCTGCGGCAGTTCGTCCTGGACCGCGGCGTCAACGGGACCACCCTGCAGGCCGGCGTCGCTCCGCGGCCCGGCGAGGACGGCGCCCGACTCGACGCCCTGCGCGACCGGTTGGTCGAACAGATCACCCCGAACCTCCCGCTCACCCGGGACGGCGAGAACTACGGCACCCGCGCCCGGATCGACCGGCCGATGCTGAACGAGGGGTACGACCGCCCGCACGGCGACGCCCCCGTGCTCTCCGTGCTCTACCTGCACGGCCTGGCCGAGCACGCGACCCTGACCGAGGGCGTCTGGCCCGGCCCCTCGGCACCGGGCGAGCCCCTGCCCGTCGTCCTCAGCCGGGCCGCCGCCGAGACCGTCCACGCCGGGATCGGCGACCTCGTCGACAACGGCGGCCCCGCCCGCGCCCGGATCGTCGGGCTCTACCGCGCCGACGACCCCGACGACCGTTTCTGGGAGGTCCTCACCTGCCCGGAACGCGCCTGCCTGAAGATCCGGGAGGACGGCAGCATCCGGTGGGTGACCAGCGGGTTCACCGGTGGCGAGAACCTGTCCGCGCTGGCCGCCTGGGGCGAGGGCGGGGAGAACTTCTGGCGCCTGCCCATCGACCCCCACGCCCTGCGCGCGGACCGGCTCGCCGAGACGCGTTCCGCGCTCGCCTCGTACCTGTCCGGGCCCGGCTCCCTCAAGGTCGCCGAGGTGACCGACCGGCCCGAGCTCCAGTTCAGCACCTTCCTGACCGAGGTCCTCGCCGGCGCCACCACCCGGTACGAGGCCGCCGCCCCGCTCGCGGCGATCGGCCCGGCCGGCGTCGCGGGCGTCGCCACCGTGGTGCTCTGCCTGGCCGCCGCCCTCGCCGCCGACCGGCGCGCCGCCGAGGTCCGGCTGCTCCGGGCCCGCGGCGCTTCACGCCCGGGCATCCTGCTGCGGCTGCTGGGCGAGGGCGCGGTGACCGTCCTGCCCGCCGCCGTCGTCGCCACCGCACTCGCGCTGACGCTGCTGCCCACCCCCCGGTGGGGCGCGTCCGTACTCGCGGCCGTGACCGCCACCCTGCTCGCGGTCCTGGCCTTCCCGGTCCGGGCCGTCCTCCCCCTGGGCCGGGCCCGCACCGCCGCCGGTGGGAACGGCCGGCGGCGGATCGTCGGCGAACTCGCCGCCCTGGCCGTCACCGTCGCGGCCGTGGTCGAGGTCCGCCGGCGCGGCCTCGCCCCCGGTACCGGCACCGACCCGCTGCTGGTGACCGCGCCCCTGCTGCTCGCGCTCACCGGCGGCCTGCTGCTGGCCCGCGTCCAACCGCTCGTGGCCGGCCGGCTGGCCCTGCTCGCCCGGCACGGCCGCGGCCTGACCGGCTTCCTCGGCCTCGCCCGGGCCACCCGCGACGCCTCGGGCCGCCACCGGCCGGCGGTGCTGGCACCCCTCGCCCTGCTGCTGGCCGTCAGCACCGCCGGTTTCGGAACCACCGTGCTCGCCACCCTCGACGGCGTCCGGCTGCAGGCGGCCCGGACGGCCGTGGGCGGTGATGCCGCGGTGTCCGTCCCGCTCGACGCCACCCTCCCGGCGGCGTTCACCTCGGCCGCCTCGGCCATGCCGGGCGTGCGGGCCTCGACCGCGGTCCGGGTCGAGGGGCAGACCTACGTCCTGCGCTCCGGCCGGACCGCCCTCCAGGTCACCCTGGTGGTGGCCGAGCCAACCGCGTACGCCGAGATCGCCCGGACGACCGGCGCCGGCACCTTCGACCCCGCCGTGCTGGCCGGCCCGCACGGCGGCCCCGACACCCCGGTGCCCGCGCTGATCAGCACGGGCCTCGCCGGGGAACTGTCCGACGGCCCGCAGCGGTTGCGCGTCCCCGGCGGCGAACTGCTCACCGGCGTCGCGGGTCGCGTCGACGCCACTCCCGCGATCCCGGACGCCGTCCGCGCGTTCGTCGTCGTGCCCGCGGGACCCTCCGTCGCACGGGTTCCCGCGCTCGCGGGGGCCACCAGCTGGCTCGCCGCCGGCGACATCGACCCGGGCCGGCTCAGGTCCCTGGTCATGGAGCGCGGCCTCACCGAGGTGACCGGCGTGGCCGGACTCCTGCGCGAGGAGGCCCGGGCCGTCAGCGAGGACCCGGACAAGGTGCCCGCCGGGTACACGGTGCGCACCAGCGGCGAGGTGGACGCCGAACTCGCCGCCGACCCGCTCCAGCGCTCCGCCGCGCGGCTGTTCCGGTCCGCGGTCGCCGCCGGGGCCGGATTCGCGCTGCTCGCCGTCCTGCTGACGCTGCTGCGGGCGTCCCCCGACCGCGCCGGGCTGCTCGCCCGGCTGCGCACCATGGGCCTGCGCCCCCGCCAGGGGCTGGCACTGATCATCACCGAGACGATCCCGCAGACCCTGGCGGCGGCGGTCTGCGGCGGGGTGGTCGCGGCGGCGGCGGTCGGACTCCTCGGCCCGGCGTTCGACCTGTCGCTGCTGGTCGGCTCCGAGGCCCGCGGCTCGCTCACCCCGCTCCTGATGCCGGTGCTGCTGCCCACCGCGGGCCTGGCCCTGCTGATCTGTGCGGGGGTGGTCCTGGAGGCGTTCGTGTCCGGCCGGCGTCAGATCGCCACCGAGCTGAGGGCGGGAGACCGGCCGACGGAGTAGCGGGCCCCTGCACGGCTAAAATGGGACAGCACACCCACGAGCTGGTCCGGCTGTGCTGCCGGTCGGTCCTGATCTCGGTCACCCGGCTTCGAAGGGCACCCCATGACGTCGGAGACCGCCTCGGTCGCGCCATCCGGGCAGGACTCGGTGGTCGTCGCCAGCTTCGACACCCACCAGCACGCCGAACGCATGCTGGCCTCGCTCGGGCGGGGCTTCCGCAAGAAGGCCGCACGGGTGGGCACGACGGCGGTGGTCATCCGGGGGAACGCCGACGGCTCGCTGAGGCTGAACCAGTCCCGCGTGCTGACGGCCGGCGGCCTCACGGACGCGCTGTTCCGCGTCGCCCTCGCCTGGACGGTCGGGTTCATGGGTCTGGTCTCCACCCTGAAAGGGGCGAAGGTCGGGGCCCACGCGGCCGGAGTGCGCCAGAGGCACGTCGGATCCGACGCGCAGAGGATCCACAGCATCCTCGTGGAGGCCGGTCCCCGCGCCGCCATCGCGCTGGTGCGCTGCAAGGACGCGGAGACGCGGGGCCTGATCGCCGCGGCAGCCGCCGAACGCGCGAAGGACTGCTGGGACGGATCTCTCACGGAGTTTCTCGCCACCCTCGACCCCGGCCGTGCTCACGACTGGGTGCGCACCGCGGTCGGTGAGCCCTCCGAGGCCCACCGCGACCGGTGACCGTCAGCGCCGGCCCGGGCCGGACACCCGCGCCGCCGAACAGCGCGATGCCGGCGTTGCCGTGTCCCCGGAGTCGGCCGACGGCCTCGACCTCGGTGGGGCCCCTCGGAGCAGGCGACGTTCTCCCGGCTCCCCCTGCTGGGTCCCGCTGCGTGCTGGGTCCCGCTGCGCCCACCGGAGGACGGACGACAAAAAGGCCGCCTTCGCATCTCTGCGAAAACGGCCCACACCCTGCATTTACGCTGAACAACAGGATTTGTCACCTGCGCCCCCCGACATCTCGGTAATCCCGTCATCTCCCGGCCGAACGGCTGGGCTGGGATTTCGCGATCACGAGTCGCAGAATCAGGGCTCCTGCTCCACTAGTCTGCACATGATCCTCCTCGCGATTGCGTCCTTCCGGTAAGTTCTCCGGCACCTTCCAGGTTACTCCGACAAGGGCGCATCCGGGTCCGCCCGGTGCACGAATTCCGTCGCACGGGCTCACGGCCGCGACGGATTGTCCGGTCGGGCCTCCCGGAACAGGCGCAGGCCGTGCCGGCCGACAGCCCCCGGATCCGGCCCGGTCCGGGTGCCGTGAGGCGGGAACCGGTGCGGCGCCGGGACACGGACGACGTCGATGACGCGCTCGTGGGTCCGCGTGGAGCACGGCGGGGAAACCGGGCGAGGAAGGGGCCGCCGCGAGGCACCGGGACATTCGCACCGGCCGGCCGAAATTCCACGGTGGACCATTCGGAGGGCTTCGGCGGGCGCGCCCCGAAAAGATCCGCATCCGGCACGAGAGTTCGTAGACGACGGATCGATTCGGCCCGACGGACCAGGCCACCCCGACGCCCGCCCGCGAGGCGGCCGGACCGTTCGCCGGAGGCGTCCCACCATGAGGGTCGTCCGCAGGCGAGGGTGGGTCCGGAGACGGTGCACGAGCGGCAGCGGCAGGAACGAGGGGCGGCATCGCGGCCCCGACCTCGCGGGGTTCGGGCGGCCGGCCGCACCAGCCGTCGACCCAGGGCCCCGACGGGCCCGCCGGGCATCCCCGGCGGGGACCGACCGCACGGGGCCCGTCGACGGATCCGGCCACCGCGACCCCTCGTGGTTTCCGGCGGCGCACGAACAACACCCTGTTGATTCCGGCACCGTCCCCCGCGGGCCGCCACTGACCTGGGGCCCCTCCCGACGGGCGGCCTTTCTGTCGCCCGTCGCACGACCGGTACCGCGTCCGCGCCCCCTTGACCGGCGGTCAAGTGGTTCAAGTAATGTCGCCAGCCGGGGCCAGGCGCTCCGGATTTCTTTCGTGCTCAACCACGCGTCCCCGCTCATGATCCGTATCTACGGCTGGAGTACACGGCGATGACCGCGGCAACCGAGATCGGCGCTCGCTTCGCGTACCGCGTCTACCACTCACTTCTCCGCACCGAGAACGGCGGCATATGCCACGAAGAAATTGCCGATAACCTCGGCCTCGAACTCGACCAGGTCCACGAAGCCGTGGAGTGGCTGACCGGGAACGGCCTCCTCGACCGGGACTCGACCACCCCGGTCGCCACCCCGCAGAGCGTCCTGAGACGCCTGTTCGCCGATCAGCAGGAACGCATCACCGAGCTCACCCGCACCAACGACCTGATCGCCGACCTGACGAACGGGTTCCTGACCATGCCGGCGTCCGAGCGGGAGGGCCTGGCGGTCGAGGTCATCGCGTCCAGGGACCAACTGCGCCGAAGACTGGGGGACCTGCACGCGTCCAGCAGGTACGAGGTGTCGCTGATGCTGCCGACGCTGACCGAACAGGAGTCCCTGGAACTCTGCCTCCGCGAGGACGTCGAACTGCTCAGACGGGGAGTCCGCTACCGGCTCATCGCGCCGTCCTCGGCCCTCGACAGCCCGGCCGCCACCGCGTACGTGAGTGCACTCCAGGAGTCCGGCGCCGAGATCAGGACCGCCGAGTCGCTGCCGCTGCGCCTGGTCATCCTCGACCGGGAGAAGGTCGCCACCCAGTCGCACCTCGAAGGGCTGCGCCGGAACGTGGTGATCAACGGCGGCCTGCTGGCCCAGATCTTCACCCGGGTCTTCGAGCACAGCTGGTCCACCGCCGCACCGTACACCCGCCGGCGCAGGACCACCGGTTCGGCGCCGGTCCTCACCGACACCCACAGGCTGGTGCTGCGCATGATGGCCGCCGGGGCCACCGACAAGTCCATCGCCCGTCATCTCGGGTACTCCGACCGGACGGTGCGGCGTTTCGTCGCCGACATCCTCCGCGTTCTGGAGACCGACAACAGACTCACGGGCATGGTGCGGGCCACCCGACTCGGACTTCTCGAACAGGAAGCAATGGCGCCGTGAAATCCGGGTGCCTCCCCGCTTCCGGCCGCGGCAGTCGCCATTCGGCGGAAACTCCCGTTCCGGAAAGTTCCCTTCCGGAAATCCTCCTTCCGGAAAAAGCCGTTCCGGAAAAGTCCGGCCCCGGGAGGGGCGTTCCGGAGACGGACGTTCCGGAGACGAACGCCCTCAGAGCAGTCCCCGTTCGAAGGCGATCCGCGCGGCGTCGAACCGATTCCTCCCGTCGAGCTTCCTCATCGCGCACGAGGTGAGGTTGCGAACCGTTCCCGTCGCCAGATAGAGCTCGCGGGCCACCTCCTTCACCGAGGCGCCCGTCGCGGTGAGCCGGAGTATCTCGCGCTCGCGGTTGCTCAGGACCTGATCGGCGACCGGCGCCCGGGGGGACGGCTGCGCGGACGCGGTCGCCCGGCCGCCCGCGGCGGCGGCCCGGATGGCGTCGACCAGGCGGGGGATCCTCGTCTGCTTCGGGATGACCCCGAGGACCCCCGCCGACACGGCACGGTCCACCAGAGCCCTGGTGGGCCGTGCCGTCATGATGACGACCCGGCAATCGGGCAGCCGCTTGCCCAGCTCCCGCACCAGACGGAAGCCGCCCTGCGCGGTGCCCATCCCCAGCACGGCCACGTCGGGCCGCCGGCGCACCGCCATCGGGACGATCAGCGAGCTCCTGCTCACCGCGCCGACGACCTCGAAGTCGGACACGGCCGCGAGCACCTCGGCGATCGCCTCCAGGGGAAGCAGGTGCTCGTCGGCTATCAACACACGGATGGTCATCACTAGGTCCCCCCTGGGATCCCGTGAACGGAACTCATGGTGATCGATCCGGTCCGCGCCCAGTGTGTGGCCGGCCCTCCGGCCCCGTCGACGGATCCGGACGTCCGCGAGCGGACATGTCCTCAGCAGGACTGGCGGATCCGGGGCCTGCCTGCTGGACCTTTGCGGGTCTACGCGTGTCACTGGTGACCCTTCAACGTATCCCGGCTCCCCCGCCGACCCGACCTTCCCGGCGCATGGACGTGACAAGTGTCAGTAAAAGCAGGTCAAAGCCTTGTCCGCCGCAACCGGCCCGGACCACCATGCGCACTGGTGATCGACGGCCGTCGCGGTGTGCGTCCGCGCCGACGCCGGTCCGTCGTCCGCCCCGTGACCCCTCACCGCCGTCCGCATTGCCCCGCACGGGTACGCCGGCCCCCCGGCGTCCGCCCCCCAGGCACCGCACGACCGGCCCGACCGGGCCGCCTCTCCCCGCACGCGACGACCCTCACCCGCCGCACGCGCTCCGGGCCTCACCCGCCCGGGCCGGGCGACCTCACCGTCCCCGGCCCGTCCCCGGCCCATCGCCCCCGGAGCGAGCCGACACGTGCCCGCCCGGACACCCGTCCGACGGACGCCTCCATGCCCACGCACCCCGCTCACCCACGCACCTGCCCGCCCGCGCACCTGCCGCCCGGGGAGCCGGCTCCCGACCGAGCCGGCTCACCACGGATGCCGAGGAAGAGGACATGCACGCAGATCACGTGGTCCAGGACCCGACCCAGGCCCTGGCCGTCATCGGCATGGCAGGACGGTTCCCCGGAGCCCCGGACGTCGAGAGCTTCTGGCGCCTGCTGCTGGAAGAGGGCGACGCCATCCGCCCCGTCCCCGCCACCCGCTGGGACGCCACCGCGCAACTCGACCCGCAGCGGGAGATCCAGGCCGTCGGCGGATTCCTCGACGACGTCGACCGGTTCGACGCCACCTTCTTCGGCATCTCCCCCCGGGAGGCCGAGATGCTCGACCCCCAGCAGCGGCTGATGCTGGAGACCGCGTGGCGGGCCCTGGAGGACGCCGGGACACCCGCCCGCACGCTGGCCGGCACCCGGACCGGCGTCTACGTGGGCGCGGGGTGGCACGACTACGAGCACGTCGGCCGGAAGAGCGGCAGCGGCGTCACCCAGCACACCGCCCCCGGCTACGCGCTCGACATGATCGCCGCCCGGGTCTCCTACTTCCTCGGGCTCACCGGGCCCAGCCTGGTCGTCGAGACCGGATGCTCCTCCGCGCTCGTGGCGGCGCACCTCGCCGCCCAGGCGCTCCGCGCCGGCGAGGTCGACGCCGCGATCGTGGGCGGCGTCGCCCTGATGCTCGATCCGACCGCGTCGATCGGCCTCACCCACTTCGGCGGGCTGTCGCCGGACGGCCGCTGCAAGGCCTTCGGCGCCGGGGCGAACGGCTTCGTGCGCGGCGAGGGCGTCGGCGCCCTGTACGTGAAGACCGTCGCCCGCGCGCTGGCGGACGGCGACCGGATCCACGGTGTCATCGCGGGCACCGCCGTCAACAACGACGGGGGCGGGCAGAGCGTCGTCTCGCCGAGCCCGGGGGGTCAGGAGCAGCTGCTCCGCGACGCCTACCGGCACTGGGGCATCCCGGCCGACCGGGTGGCGTACCTGGAGGCGCACGGCACCGGCACCGCACTCGGCGACCCCATCGAGGCCGGTGCGGCCGGCCGGGTCCTGGGGCAGGCCCGCAGCGCGGACGCGGGCCCGCTGCCCATCGGGTCGGTGAAGACCAACATCGGCCACCTGGAGGCCGCCGCCGGCATCCCGGGGCTGTTCAAGGCCCTGCTCTCGCTCCGGCACGGGGTCGTGCCGCCGAGCCTGCACTCCGCCGAGCTCAACCCCGAGATCGCGTTCGACGAACTCAACCTGCGGGTCGTCCGGGAGCCCCTGCCGCTGCCGGCCCGGGACCAGGCCTTCATCGGGGTGAGCAGCTTCGGGTGGGGCGGCACCAACGCCCACGTGGTGCTGACCCGGGCGCCCGCCCCCGAGCACCCCGCGCCCTCGTCAGCCTCCTCCGCCTCCTCCCCCGGGCCGGGCGCACCGGTCCTGCTGCCGCTGTCGGCACACTCGGAACCGGCGCTGGCGCAGCGGGCCCGGGACCTCCGGGACGCGCTGGCCTCCGGCGCCCACCCGCTCCCGGCGCTCGCCGGCACGCTGGCCTGGCAGCGCGACCAGCTCCCGGTCCGGGCGGCCTTCACCGCCGCGGACGCCGCCGAGGCCGTCGCGCAGCTGGACCGGCTCGCCGCCGACCCCGGCTCCCCCGGGCCCGAGGTGTTCACCGGGCGCGCCGCGGACCGGGGCCGCACCGCCTTCGTCTTCCCCGGGCAGGGCTCGCAGTGGCACGGCATGGGCCGTGAACTCCTGGCGTCCGACCCGGTGTTCGCCGCGGTGATCCACCGCTGCGCCGAGGCCCTGGAGCCGTACGTCGACTGGGACCTGGCGCGGGTCGTGTCGGGCGAGGCCGGCGAGGAGTGGCTGTCGCGGATCGACATGCTGCAGCCGACCCTGTGGGCGGTCTCGCTGGGCCTGTGCGAGGTGTGGCGGGCGGCGGGCGTGGTCCCGGACGTGGTGATCGGCCACAGCCAGGGGGAGGTGACCGCGGCCACGGCGGCGGGCATCCTGTCGTACGAGGACGGCGCGATGGTGGTGGCCCGCCGCAGCGCCATCGCCCGGCGCACCTCGGGCCGGGGCCGGATGCTGGCGGTGGACCTCGACCTCGACGCCGCCAAGGCCGCGCTGTCCGGGTTCGAGGAGGGCGTGTCCCTCGCCGTGAACAACGGGCCCAACAGCTGCGTGCTCTCCGGGGACACCGAACTGGTCCTGGCGCTCCAGGAGTTGCTGGAGGCGGAGGGGACGTTCTGCCGCCTGGTCAACGTGGACTACGCCTCGCACAGCCCGCAGATGGACGAGCTGGAGGACGACCTGCTGGCGGCCCTGCGGACGGTGCGTCCGGGCCGGGGCGACGTCGAGCTGATGTCGACGGTGCGGGTGGCCTCGGTGGAGGGCCCCGAGCTGGACGCCCGGTACTGGATGGACAACCTGCGCCGGCCGGTGATGTTCGCCGACGCGATGGAGCGCCTCTTCGACACCGGTGTCACCCACGTCGTGGAGATCAGCCCGCACCCGGTGCTCGCCCCGTCCCTGGAACAGCTGGCGGCGCAGCGTCCGGTCCCGCCGCAGGTGCTGTCGACCCTGCGGCGCGACCGGAGCTCGTCGGAGCTGGTCCGGGAGGCGCTGGCCCGGGCCTACGTCAGCGGTCTCGAACCGTTCCACGGGCTGCCGCGGGACGCCTGGGCGCCGGTGCCGCCGTATCCGTGGCAGCGCACCTCCCACTGGGTGGAGACGGTCCGGCGGCGCACGGCTCACGGCGCCGGGGACGACCTGGTGCTGATCCCCTCGATGGCCGAGCAGGGCGCCTGGAACGGGACGCTGGAGCTGGCCCCGGCGGACATCCCCTGGGTGCGCGACCACCGGGTGTACGACGCGGTGGTGCTGCCCGGCACGGGGATGCTGGAGCTGGCGCTGCGGACGGCGCTGGCGCGGACCGGCGGCCCGCACCGCACGCTCGCGGACGTCTCCTTCCACAGCGATCTGACGCTCACCGAGGAACCGGTGACGGTCGGTCTGGGCTGGCGGGACGACCTCACCGGCGGCGGCAGCTTCACCCTCTCCTCGCTGGAGGCGGGCGCGCACGGCTGGGTGCGGCACGCCTCGGCGCGGGTGCTGGCGGACGACACGGCCACGGGCGTGCCGGCCTTCCCCGGGCAGCTGCTGGGCCTGGCCGCCGTGCCGGCCGCGGAGTTCTACGCGGACTGCGCGGCGCGGGGGCTGAACTACGGTCCGGCGTTCCAGGGCGTGGTGGAGCTGCGCGGTGGTGCGGAGGAGAGCCTGGCGGAGGTCCGGCTGCCGGACGGCTGCCTGGCCGGCGGCCACCCGCACCGGCTCCATCCGGCGCTGTGGGACGGCGCGCTCCAGGCCTCCGTCCCGCTCTACCCGGGCGAGGAGGCGGCCGTCCCGGTCGGGGTGCACCGCGTCCACCTGCACCAGGACCTGGCCGGGCCGGTCACCGCGCTGTGGTCGCACGCGGTGCGGCGCGACCGGAGCAGGGTCGACCTGTTCCTGTTCGACGCGGACCGCCGGCCGCTGATGACGCTGGAGGGGCTCCGGATGCAGACCCTCGCGGCGACGGCCGACCCGTCCGTCGCGGACGCCGACCGGGTGCACCGGCTGGAGTACCGGCCGGAGGCCCGCGCGGACGCGGAGGGCGGCGGGGCCGCCGGGTTCACCGGCCGCTGGGCGGTCTGCACGGTCGGCGCACCCGGCGCACCCGGTGACCCGGCGGCCGGGGAGCTGGTCGGGGCCCTGGGTGCGCGGGGCGGCGGCGCCGTGGTCCGCACGGTCACCGGCGAGGAGGCCGCGCGGACCGAGGCGTGGGCGCAGGAGCTGGGCTCGGTCGAGGAGTTGGGCGGGGTGGTCTTCCTGGCCCCGCGCGCCGACGCCGGACCGCGGGCCCGGCGCGAGGGCCTGGCGGCGCTGGCCGCGCTGGTCCGGGCCTGCACGTCCCGCCCGCTGGTCCCCCGGCTGGCCGTGGTCACGGCCGACGCGCAGCCCGTGCCGGCGGTGGCCGGTGACTGCGACCCCGGGGCGGCCCTCTACTGGGGCTTCGGCCGGGTGCTCCGCCGTGAGCACCCCGAGCTGCGGTCCGTGCTCGTCGACGTCGGGTCCGCGGACGGCGGCTGGTCGGCGGACTGCGCCGCGGAGCTGCTCGCGGCCGAGGGCGCGGACCAGGTGGTGCTGCGCGGTGGGGAGCGGCTGGTCGGCCGGCTGGTGCGGGGAGCGGGTACGCCGGAGGACGCCGGGCAGGACCCGGCGCAGCCGGCCTGGCGCTCCGTGGAGCAGCAGCCCTTCCGGCTCGCGCCCTCTCACCAGGGCACCTGGGACGGGCTGGCGTTCCGTCCGCTGGAGCGGCGCGCGCCCGGCCCCGGGGAGGTCGAGATCGCGGTCAGCGCGGCCGCGCTGAACTTCATCGACGTGATGAAGGTGATGGGCACCTACCCCGACCCGACGGCCGACGCCCGGCTGCTCGGCCTGGACGGTGTGGGCGTGGTCACCCGGACGGGCGAGGGGGTGTCGCGCTTCGCCCCCGGCGACCGGGTCGTCGCGTGCACCGCCGGCGGGTCGCTCGCCTCGCACCAGACGGTGCGGGCCGATCACGCCCACCCGGTGCCGGAGTCGATGGACGACGCCACCGCGGCGGCGATCCCGGCGGTGACCATCACCGCCTGGTACGGGCTGCGGCACCTCGCCGGGCTGGCCCCCGGCGAGACGGTGCTGATCCACTCGGCGGCCGGGGGGCTGGGTCTGGCGGCGATCGAGGTGGCCCGGCTGCTCGGGGCCGAGGTCGTCGCGACGGCGGGCAGCGAGGAGAAGCGCCGCCGGCTCCGGGAGCTCGGCATCCGGCACGTCTTCGACTCCCGGGACCTCTCCTGGGCGGAGAAGGTGCGCGCGGCCACCGACGGACGCGGCGTGGACGTCGTCCTCAACTCGCTGACCGGCGCGGCGATTCCGCTGGGCCTGGAGGTCCTGGCGGAGGGCGGGCGCTTCGTCGAGGTGGGCAAGCAGGACATCTACGGCGGGCGCACGCTGAGCCTCGGCGCGTTCCGCAAGGGCATCGGTCTGGCCTCGCTGGACCTCGCCGGTGTGATCGCCCGCCGTCCCGCGCTGTTCACCCGGCTGTTCGCCGAGGTGTGGGAGCGGGTCGGCGCGGGCGAGCTGGGGGCGGTCCCGCTGCTGCGGTACACCTTCGCGCAGGCCCCCGAGGCGCTGCGCGAGATGTCACGCGGCAACCACATCGGCAAGTTCGTGCTGTCGGCCCCCGCCACGGTCACCTCGGTGGCCCCGGAACCGCTGCGGGACGGCCGTTTCCGGGGCGACGGCACCTATCTGCTCACCGGTGGCCTCGGCGCCCTCGGCCTGTCGCTGGCGGAGTTCCTGGCGGAGCGCGGAGCGGGCCGGCTGGCGCTGGTCGGGCGCTCGGCCCCGTCGGCCGAGGCGGTGGCGCGGATCGAGGCCGTCCGGGCGCGCGGCGTGGAGGTGGAGACCTTCCGGGCCGACGTCGCCGACCCGGAGGCGGTGCGCCGGGTCCGGGCGCAGCTGCCGCCGCTCCGCGGGGTGGTGCACGCGGCCGGTCTGCTGGACGACGCCACCGTCCAGAACCTGACGCCGGAGCAGCTGCGGCGGGTGCTGGCGCCCAAGGTGGACGGCGCGCTCAACCTGGACGCGGCCACCGAGGGCGACCCGCTGGACTTCTTCCTGCTGTTCTCGTCGGCGGCGGCGCTGTTCGGCAACGCCGGGCAGGCGGCCTACGCGGCGGGCAACGCCTTCATGGACGCGCTCGCGGTGGCCCGGCGCCGGCGCGGACTCCCCGCGCTGAGCGTGCAGTGGGGCCCGTTCACCGATGTCGGTCTGGCCGCCCGGGAGGACAACCGGGGTGCCCGGCTGGCGGAACGCGGGATGGCCGGCTTCACCACCGGGGAGGCGTGGCGGGCCCTGGAGGGGTTCCTCGGCGGGGACGAGCAGGTCGTCGCGTACGTGCCGATCGACCTGCGGCAGTACCTGGAGGCGTACCCGGACACCGCGACCCTGGAGAGCTGGGGCGCACTGCGGGAGCTGGCCCGGCACGGGAGCACCACGACGGCCGGTGCGGCGTTCCTCGCCGAGCTGCGGTCCGTCCCGCAGGACCGGTGGCAGGAACTCCTGGAGGCCAAGGTGCAGGAACTGGCCGGCCGGGTGCTGCGGCTGGACGCCGGGGCGATCGACCGGGACACGCCGTTCAAGTCGCTCGGGCTGGATTCACTGATGGGGCTCGAACTGCGCAACCGGCTGGAGGCGGCGTTCGGGCTGCGGCTGTCGCCGACCCTGCTGTGGACGTACGGCACCGCCCGGACGCTCTCCACGGTGCTGGTCGAGCGGCTGCTCGGTGACCCGGCGGCCGGCGAGGACGCCGCCACGGACGGCGAGGGCTGAGGGCCGTGGAGGCACAGCGCGAGATCACCGCGGCCGCGCCCACGCCGCTGACGAGGGCGCTCGACACCGTCCGGAAGCTGCGGGCGCAGCTCGACGCCGCGAACGGCACCGGCCCGCTGGCCGTCGTCGGGATCGGCCTGCGGCTCCCGGGCGGCATCGCCGACCTGGACGGGTACTGGAGCGCGCTGGCGGAGGGCCGCGACCTGGTGCGTCCGCTGCCCGAAGGGCGGCGCGGGCCGTTCGCCGCCGAGTGGGAGCGGCTGCCCCACGTGGGCGGTTTCCTGGACGAGGTCATGGACTTCGACGCGGAGTTCTTCGGGATGAGCGCCGAGGAGGCCTGCGGGGTCGACCCGCAGCAGCGGCTGCTGCTGGAGGTCGCCTGGGAGGCCCTGGAGAACGCCGCGCTCCCCCCGGACCGGCTGGACGCCGCCCGGACCGGGCTGTTCGTCGGCATCACCGGTCAGGAGTACTGGGACTGGAACCGGGGCGAGCCGGACACCCACTGGGCCGCAGGCAACGGCCACTGCTTCACGGTGGGCCGGCTGGCGTACGCACTGGGGCTGGCCGGTCCGGCGGTCACGGTGGACACCGCCTGCTCCTCGTCCCTGGTCTCGGTCCACCTGGCGCGGCAGGCGCTGGCCCGCCGGGAGTGTGACGTGGCGCTGGCCGGCGGGGTGAACCTGGTGCTCTCGCCGCGCGCGACCCGGCTGCACCGGCTGGCGGGCACGCTGTCCCCGGACGGGCGGTGCAGCCCCTTCGACGCCCGGGCGAACGGCTTCACCCGGGGCGAGGGCTGCGGCGTGCTGGTCCTGAAGCGGCTGGAGGACGCGCGGCGCGACGGTGACCGGGTGCACGCCGTGATCCACGGTTCGGCGGTGAACCAGACCGGCCGTTCGACGGGCTTCACCGCTCCCAACGTGCTGTCGGAGGCCGCGCTGATCGGGACGGCGCTGGCGGACGCCGGGCTCGCCCCCGCCGACATCGGCCTGGTGGAGGCGCACGGCACCGGCACCCCGCTCGGGGACACCATCGAGATGGAGGCGATCGCCGCCGCGCTGGGCCGCCGCAACGGCGGGGCCGAGCTGGTGGTCGGCTCGGTCAAGGCGAACCTGGGCCACCCGGAGTCCGCCGCCGGGGTCGTCGCGCTGGTCAAGGCGGTGCTGTGCCTGCAACGGCGCGCGGTGCCGCCGCTGGTGCACTTCGCCACGCTGAACCCGCTGATCGACCTCGACGGCACCGGCATCACCCTGCCGACCGCGCTGCGGCCGTGGCCGGAGCGCGGTGGCCGCCACGCCGCGGTCAGTGCCTTCGGGATGGGCGGGACCAACGCCCATGTCGTCCTCGGCGCGGCCGAGGACACGGCCGGGAACACGGCTGGGGGCAAGGCCGGGAGCGCAGGCGGGAACGCGGGCGGCGGCCCGGCCGGTGCTGCGGTCGCGGCGGTGCCGGTCCGGGGCTTCGTGGTCTCGGCGCGGACGCCGGAGGCGGTGCGCGCCCTGGCGGCCGGGTTCCACCGGAGCCTCGCGGCGCTGCCGGACGACGGCCACTACCCGGCGTTCGCGTACACGGTGGGTGCCGGTCGTGCACGGCACCGCTGGCAGGCGCGGGTCACCGCACCCGACCGGGCGTCCGCGCTGCGGGCGCTCCACGGGCTCGCCGAGGGCGGGTCGCCGCCCGGCGTGGTCCTCGCCGAGCGGGACCCGGGCCGGGACGACGCGGACGGCGCGGACGACGGCTCCCGGGCCCTGCCCCGGGCCGTCGTCGACCTCCCGAACTACCCCTGGCAGCGGCGGCGTCACGCACCCGAGCCGGCGGACGGGCCCCTACCGGTCACCGGGCCGGTCCCCGCCGGGTCCGCCGTCGGCGGGGCCGCCGCAGGGGCGACGGCCGCCGACCCGGCGACCGCCCCGGCGGCCGGGCGGGAGCGGCCGGCCGACCCTCCCCTCGTCACCCTGGAGTGGGCACGGCGGGACGACGACGCCGGCGCGCCGCCCGCCGGCCCGCCCGGCCGATGGCTGCTGTTCGCCGACGGCACGGGGGTCGGCGAGGCGCTGCGCGCCGAGATCACCGCCCGCGGCGGCAGCTGCGTGACCGTCACCCCCGGGCCGCGCCACCACCTGGTGGACCCGCTCCACCACGAGATCGACCCGCTGCGCCCGGAGGACCTCACCGCGCTGCTGAAGGAGGTGCGCGCCGCCGGGGACGAGCCCTTGACCGGGCTGGTGTACGCCTGGGGCCTGGACACCGCCGGCGGCCCGCCCCCGGGCGGCCCCGGACCGTTCCCGCCGTCGGAGGAACGGGAGGGCGTCGCCCTCCCGGCCCTGCGGCTGATCGAGGAGCTCGCCCGTGACGGCCTGCCGGGCGGCCCGCGCGTCGCGCTGCTGACCCGGGGCGCCCAGCGGGTGGTCGAGGGTGACCCGGCTCCCGTGCCCGCCCGGGCGCTGCTGACGGGACCGGCCGTGGCGTCCGCCGCCGCGCTCGGCGGCCTCCGCCCCGTCGTCGTCGACCTCGACCCGGAGCCGACCCGGGACGACGCCGCCCGGCTGCTCGACCTGCTGCTCGACCTGCTGATCCGCCCCGGTGACGAGCCGTGGACCGCCCTGCGCGGCCCGGCCCGCCACTCCCCCGTCCCGGTCCCGCACGTCACCCCGGACGGAACCGAAGCGGCGTGGCCGCGGCGGCCGTTCGACCCTCGGCGCGATCCCAACCACCGGATCCTGGCCGTGCGGCCCGGCATCCTGGAGAGCCTGACGCCGACCCGGTGGGAACGGGCCGCGCCGGGGCCGGGCCAGGTCGAGATCGAGGTCACGGCGGCCGGGCTCAACTTCAGCGACGTCCTCAAGGCGATGGGCGCCTACCCGGGCGCCACCGGGACGGTCCCGCTGGGTGTCGAGTGCGCAGGCCGGATCAGCGCGGTGGGCGAGGGCGTCGACCGCTTGCGGGTCGGCGACCCGGTGATGGCGGTGGTCCCGTCCGCGCTCGCGGCGTACACCACCACCGAGGCGCACCTGGTGGCGCCGCGACCGGCGGCGCTCGACGACGAGCAGGCGGCAGCCACCCCGGTCGCCTTCCTGACCGCCGTGTACGGGCTCTGCCACCTGGCCCGGCTGCGGGCGGGCGAGAAGGTGCTGATCCACTCGGCGTCCGGGGGCGTGGGCCTGGCCGCGCTGGCGGTGGCCCGCCGGTGCGGCGCCGAGGTCCTCGCCACGGCCGGGACCGAGGAGAAGCGGCGGTTCCTGCGCGACCTGGGCGTGGCGCGGGTGATGGACTCCCGGTCACTGGCCTTCGCCGACGAGATCACCGGGTTCACCGACGGCCGCGGCGTCGACGTGGTGCTCAACTCGCTGACCGGCGAGGCACTGCGGCGCAGCCTGGCCCTGCTGGCGCCGGGCGGGAGGTTCGTGGAGCTCGGCAAGCGCGACATCCACGACGACAGTCCGGTCGGCCTCGGCTTCCTCAAGCGGAACCGCTCGCTGTTCGCCGTCGACCTGGAGCACACCTTCCACGAGCAGCCGGCGCTGCTCGCCGAACTGTTCGACGAGGTGGTGCGGGGCTTCGACAACGGGCAGTTCGAGCCGCTCCCGGTCACGGTCCACCCGTTCTCCGAGGCCCGGGAGGTCTTCGCCCGGATGGCCCGGGCCCGGCACACCGGGAAGCTGGTGCTCCGGCCGGACGAGGCACCGGAGATCGCGGTGCCCCCGGCCCGGACCGTCCGGGCGGAGGCGTCGTACCTGGTCACCGGTGGGGCGTCGGCCGCGGCCCTGGAGGCCGCCCGGCAGCTCGCCGACCGGGGTGCCCGCCGCATCGTGCTGGTCGGGGCGCCCTCCCCCGGCGGGGACGGCGAGCCGGACGCCCGGGCCTCGGCCGGTGCCGCGGGAGCGGCCGGGGTGCTGGCCGAACTGCGGTCCCGGGGCGTCGAGATCGCACGGCCGGTCGTGGACCTGTCCCGCGCCGAGGAGGTGGCCGACCTCCTGGCCGGGCTGGACGCCTCGGGGCCGCCACTGGCCGGTGTCGTCCACACCGGGGACGCCCCGGACGACGGCACGGACGACGGCACGGACGACGGCGGTGCGGACGGCACGGCGGACGGCACGGCGGACGGCTCGCACGACGGCGCGGTGCCGGCGGCCGAGGCGCTCCTGCGCTCCACCGCGGCCCGGGCCGCCGGCGCGTGGCAGCTCCATCTGGCCACCGCCGCCAGGGAACTGGACTTCTTCGTGCTGTGCTCCCCCACCGCCCCGCCCGGCCGGGAGGCCGCGGTCGGCGCCTTCCTGGACGCCCTGGCCGCACACCGCCGGGCCCTCGGACTGCCCGCCCTGAGCGTCGACCGCGAGGGCGTCGCCGCCCTCGGCCGGCTGCTGGGCAGCCGGGCCGTGGTGGCCCGGGTCCGGCCCGACGGCGACGCACCGGCCCCGGACGACGCCGACGCGATCCGCCGGCAGCTGCTGGCGGTCGAGCCGGGCCGGCGCCGCCGGGCCCTGCTGGCCGGGCACTGCCGGGACGTCGCCGCCCGGGTGCTCGGGGAACAGGGGGCCGCCCCGGACGCCGCCGCGATCGACGGCACGGCGCCGCTGGCCGGCCTCGGCTTCGACTCGCTGCGCACCCTGGAGCTGCGCTCGCGGCTGGAGCTCTCGCTCGGGGTCGCGCTGCCGTCGACGCTCGGCTGGCAGTACCCCACGCTCGACGCGCTGGTGCCCTTCCTCGCCGAGCGGATGGGCATCGCGCTGGAGGCCGCCGCGGCGGCACCGCCACCGGTCCGGGAGCCCGGGAACACCCCGGCCGCCACGACGGGGCCCCGTCCGGGTCCGGACCCGGCGCTCGATCTCGACGAGCTCTCGGAGCGCGAGCTCGAAGCGCTCCTCCTCGCCAGGACCGAGCAGTTCGACGCCAGTGCCGATCCGATCGAGCGGGGGCAGGGACGATGACCACACGGGACGAGACCGACCGGGACGGGACCACGCGGGACGGCGGGTCCGCGTCGATGACGGCGATGAAACGCGCCTATCTGACGATGGAGCGGATGCAGCACCGGATCGACGCCTACGAGCAGGCCCGGTCCGAGCCGATCGCCGTCGTGGGCGTGGGCTGCCGGTTCCCCGGCGGGGTGACCGACACCGATGCGTACTGGGAGCTGCTGAGCGGCGGCACCGACGCGATCGGCGAGGTGCCGGCCGACCGCTGGGACGTGGACGCGTTCTACGACCCGGAGCCGCGCCGCCCGGGGCGGACCAGTACCCGCTGGGGCGGCTTCCTGGACCGCATCGACCGCTTCGACCACGAGTTCTTCGGCATCTCCCGGCGCGAGGCAGTGTCCATGGACCCGCAGCAGCGGCTGGTGCTGGAGGTCGCCTGGGAGGCCCTGGAGGACGCCGGGCAGGCCCCGCACGCGCTGGCCGGCAGCCGGACCGGGGTCTTCCTGGGGATCTGCAGCAACGACTACGCCGGCCTGCTCTTCCGGGAGCCGGAGGACATCACGGCCCACGCCAGCACGGGCATCGCGCACAGCATCGCCAGCGGCCGCCTGTCCTACCTGCTGGACCTTCGCGGGCCGAGCGTCTCGGTGGACACCGCCTGCTCGTCGTCGCTGGTCGCCGTGCACCAGGCGTGCCAGAACCTGCGGCTCGGCGAGTGCGACCTGGCGATCAGCGGCGGGGTGAACGCGGTGCTGTCGCCCGAGGCGGCCATCTCCTTCTCGCAGTTCCCCGAGATGCTGGCCGACGACGGCCGCTGCAAGACCTTCGACGCGGCCGCGAACGGCTTCGTCCGCAGCGAGGGCTGCGGCGTGGTGGTGCTCAAGCGGCTGTCGGACGCGCTGCGGGACGAGGACCGGGTGCTCGCGGTGATCCGCGGCTCCGCGGTCAACCAGGACGGACGCAGCTCGGGCCTGACCGCGCCCAACGGAGCCGCGCAGCGCGACCTGTTCCGCCGCGCGCTGGCGGCCGGCGGGGTCGATCCGCAGCGGCTCGGCTACATCGAGACGCACGGCGCCGGCACCAAGCTGGGCGACCCGATCGAGGTGGCGGCGCTGGCCGAGGTCTACGGCCGCACGGAGGGCGCGCCGCTCTACCTGGGCGCGGTGAAGACCAACCTCGGCCACCTGGAGGCGGCGGCCGGGATCGCCGGGCTGATCAAGGCCGCGCTCTGCCTCGACCGCGGCCTGATCCCGCCCAACCTGCACTTCGGCGAGCTCAACCCGCACATCTCCTTCGACGGGACCACCTTCGCCGTGCCGACCGGCCTCACCCCGTGGCCGACCGGGGAGGGGACGCCGCGGCTGGCGGGCGTGAGCAGCTTCGGGTTCAGCGGCACCAACGCGCACCTGATCCTGGAACAGGCCCCGGAGCGCCCGGCGCCCGGACCTGACCGGCGGCGCCCCCTCTCGGTGCTGGCCCTGTCCGCGAAGAGCGGGAGCTCCCTGCTCAAGCTGGCCCGGCGCTACCAGGACCGGCTGGCGACGGCGGAGCCGGAGGCTGCGGCCGACCTGTGCTTCTCCGCCAACACCGGGCGCTCGCACTTCCCGCACCGGCTCGCCGCCGTCGGGGCCTCGCCCCGGGAGATCGCGGACCGGCTCGCGGACTTCGTGCGGGACGACCCCGCGGAGGGTCTGGTGCCGGGCCCGGCCGGGGGCGCCGGCACCGCGACCGGTGACACGGTCTTCCTCTTCACCGGCCAGGGCCCACAACGGGCCGGCATGGCACGGCAGTTGTACGAGACCCAGCCGTCCTTCCGGCGGACCCTCGACCGCTGTGACGAGATCCTGCGGGACGTCCTGCCGGTGCCGTTGCTCTCCGTCCTCCACCCCGAGCGGCCCGGGCCGCCCGCCGAGTCCGACCTGATCAACACCATGGAGTACGCCCAGCCCGGCCTCTTCGCCGTGGAGTACGCCCTGGCGGAGCTCTGGCGCTCGTGGGGGGTGGAGCCGGCCGCCGTCATCGGCCACAGCCTCGGCGAGTACACCGCCGCCTGCTTCGCGGGCGCGATGTCCCTGGAGGACGGCCTGCGGCTGGTCGCCGAGCGCGGCCGGCTGCTCCAGCGGCTCGCCGAGTCGGGCGCCATGGCGGCCGTCTCCGCCCCGGTCGAGGAGGTCGCCGAGGAGCTCGCCCGGTACGACGCCGCCCTGATCTCGGTCGCCGCCGTCAACGGCCCGGCCAACACCACGGTCTCCGGCGTGCGGGAGGTGGTCGACGCGGTCTGCGGGACGTTCACCGCCCGCGGCGCGGAGGTCAAGCGGCTGCGCATCTCCACCTCGTCGCACTCCCCGCTGGTCGAACCGGTCCTGGAACCGCTGCGCAAGGCCCTGGACGAGGTCTCCTTCGGCGCGCCCCGGATCCCGCTGCTGTCCAACCTGACCGGCCGGCTGTGGCCGTGGGACGAAGCCCTGGACACCGGCTACTGGCTCCGTCACGCCCGGCAGCCGGTGCTCTTCGCCGACGGGGTCCGGGCCCTGTACGACCTGGGGTACCGCACCTTCCTGGAGATCGGTCCGGCGCCGACCCTGCTGGGCCTGGTGCGCGAGGTCCTGACCGGCGACGACGTTCGGACGCTGCCCAGCCTGCGGCCCTCGTACGACGACTGGGAGGTCCTCCTCGGCAGCCTCGGCCGGCTGTACGCCGACGGCGCCGAGGTCGACTGGGCCGGCTTCGACCGTGACTACGCCCGCTCCCGGGCGCCGTTGCCGCACTATCCCTTCGCCGCCACCCGCTGCTGGCACGAACCGGGCGGCGGGGCGCCGGTGACCGACCGCGGTGCTCCGGCCGGGGCCGGCCGGGCCCGCCCCGGCGGAGCCCGCGACAACGGTGGGGACCGCCCCGGCGGTCAGCGGCCGGGCCCCGGCCGGAGCACCGAGACACGGACCGGCGAGGAACGGCGCGTCGACGAACGGCGCGTCGAGGAACGGCCGGCCCGGCAGACCGCGCCGCACCGGATCCCCGGCGCGCCGGGCCGGTCCGCGGCGAGCGGGCTCCCCACGGCCGAGGAGCTGCTGCGGGTGCCCGCCGGGGAACGCGTCGGCACGCTGGTCGAGCGGCTGTCGTCGAGCGTGCGGACGGCCCTGGGTTCGAGGGCGGCCACCGTCGATCCCGACGCGCCGCTGTCCGGTCTCGGGCTGGACTCGCTGATGGCGGTGGAGCTCAGGAACGAGGTCCAGGGCCGACTCGGGATCAAGGTGACCGTGGCCGACTTCCTCAAGGGCGCGACCGTCCGCGGCCTGGCCGAGCAGGTGGCCGGCGAGCTGGCGGGCCGCCCGGCGGGGCAGGGGACGGCGGGCGGCGGCGAGGTGCCGACGATCCGGCGGGTGGCGCGGGCCGGGGACCGGACGGCGGAGCTGCTGGCCCTCCTGGACCAGGTGTCCGGGGACGAGGCGCCCGGAGCCCGGGCGTCCGGGGGCGGGGCGGGCGCCCCGGAGCGGGCGGAGCGGGCCGATGACTGACCTCGAACGGCGGCTGGCCGAACTCTCCCCGGCCCAGCGGGCGCGGCTCGCGGAACTGCTCGCGGACCGCCGGCTCGCGGAGGACGGAACGACCGAGGACGCCTTCCCGCTCTCGGTGTTCCAGCAGGGCATGTGGTTCCTGGAACAGGTCCGGCCGGGCAACCCGGCGTACGTCGTGCCGGGCGCGGTCCGCGTCCGCGGGGCGGTGGACGCCGAGGTCCTGCGGGACGCACTGAACGAGGTGGTCCGGCGCCACGAGGCGCTGCGCACGGCCTTCCGGCTGCTCGACGGCCGGCCGGCCCAACTGGTCCGGCCCCGGCTCACGGTGGAGCTGCCCGAGATCGACCTGCGGCAGGACCGGCTCACCGGGACGGCGCTGGACGAGCGGATCGCCGCGGCGGCGATCGGCGAGCCGTTCGACCTGGAGACCGGGCCGCTGGTGCGGATGACGCTGCTGCGGACCGCCGACGACGAGTCGGTGCTGGTGCTGGCCCTGCACCACCTGGTCTCGGACCGCTGGTCGGTGTGGGTGCTGCTGTCCGAACTCGCAGCCCTGTACGAGGCGTTCGCCGCGGGCCGGCCCTCGCCCCTGCCGGACCTCCCGGTCCAGTACGGGGACTTCGCCGTCTGGCAGCGGGAACAGCGGGACCAGGGACGGTGGGCGGAGCAGCTGGCCTACTGGCGGGAGCGCCTGGCGGGGGCCCCGGCGGTCCTGGAGCTGCCGACGGACCGGCCCCGCCCCGCGGTCCAGGGCTTCAACGGCGGCACGCTGCCCTTCGAGCTCCCCGAACCGCTGATGCGGGAGCTGGGCCGGCTCGCCCACCGCAGCGGCGCGACCACCTACATGGCGCTGCTGGCCGTCTTCACCGTCCTGCTGTCCCGGTACGGCCGGCAGCAGGACGTGGTGGTGGGCGTGCCCATGGCCGTCCGGGACCGGCCCGAACTGGAGCCGCTGATCGGCTACTTCGTCAACACCCTGGCGATCAGGACCGACCTGGGCGGGGAACCGTCCTTCGGCGAGGTGCTCGACCGGGTCCGGACGGCCTGCCTCGGCGCCTACGAGCACCAGGAGGTGCCGTTCGAGCTGGTGGTCGGGGAGCTGAACACCGCGCGCGACCTCGGCCGGCCGCCGGTCTACCAGGTGAGCTTCGCCTACGGCCGGGAGGCGGTGCCGCAGCTCACCCTGAACGGCGCGGAGCTGGACCGCCTACCGGTCCGCAGCGAGGGCGCGCGCTTCGACCTCGAACTCCAGGCGTTCGACCGCGACGGCGGGCTCAGCGGCTGGTTCGAGTACGACCGGGACCTCTTCGACGAGGCCACCGTGGCCCGGATCGCCGCCCACTTCCGCCGTCTGGCGGAACAGGTGGTGGCGGACCCGGACCGCCCGGTCGACCGGCTGGAGCTGCTGGAGGGGGACGAACGCCGCAGGGTCCTGGAGGAGTTCAACGCCACCGCGCGGGAGTGGCCCGCCGGGAGGGGCTGGATCCACGAGGACTTCGAGGAGCAGGCGCGACGGCACCCCGGGGCGGAGGCGGTGCGCTTCGAGGGCCGCGGGCTGACCTACGGGGAACTGAACCGGCGGGCCAACCGGCTCGCCCACCGGCTGCTGCGGCTCGGGGTCGGCCGGGACGTCGTGGTGGGCGTCGGACTGGAACGGTCGCCGGAGCTGGTGGTGGCGCTGCTGGCGGTGCTCAAGGCGGGCGGCGCCTACCTGCCGCTGGACCCCGGCCTCCCGCCCGCCCGGCTGGAGCACATGGTCCGGGACGCCCGGGTCCCGGTGCTGCTCACCCGGCGCGAGGAGCTCGGGCGACTGCCCGCCGCCGAGGCCGAGGTGCTGTGCGTGGAGGAGTTCGAGGCCGCACCGGGCGGCGAGCCGGACGACGACCCGCAGGTCGCGGTGGACGGCGAGGACCTGGCCTACGTGATCTACACCTCCGGCTCCACCGGCACCCCCAAGGGCGTCATGAACGTGCACGCCGGGATCCGCAACCGGCTGCTGTGGATGCAGGACGCCTACGGGCTGGACGCCACCGACCGGGTGCTGCAGAAGACCCCGTTCTCCTTCGACGTGTCGGTGTGGGAGTTCTTCTGGCCCCTGACGACGGGCGCCACGCTCGTGGTCGCCCGCCCGGAGGGTCACCGCGACGGCGGCTACCTGGCCCGCACGATCCGGGAGGAGCGGGTGACGACGGTGCACTTCGTGCCGTCGATGCTCCAGGTCTTCCTCCAGGAGCCGGTGGAGGAGTGCACCACCCTGCGCCGGGTGGTCTGCAGCGGCGAGGCGCTGCCGCGCGACCTCCAGGACCGCTTCCTGGCCCGCTGCCGGGCCCGGTTGTACAACCTGTACGGCCCGACCGAGGCAGCCGTCGACGTGACCCACTGGACCTGCACGCCCGAGGACGGCCGCCGGCCGGTGCCGATCGGCAGGCCGATCGCCAACACCCGGGTGTACGTGCTGGACGGGTCGCTGCGGCCGGTGCCGGTCGGGGTGCCCGGGGAGCTCCACCTCGGCGGGCGGGGTCTGGCCCGCGGCTACCTGAACCGGCCCGGACTGACCGCCGAACGGTTCGTCCGGGACCCGTTCGACGCGGACCCGGGAGCCCGGCTGTACCGGACCGGGGACCTCGCCCGCTTCCGCGAGGACGGCGCGCTGGAGTTCCTGGGCCGGCTGGACCACCAGGTCAAGCTGCGCGGCTTCCGGATCGAGCCGGGCGAGATCGAGGCCGTGCTGACCGCGCACCCCGCCGTGCGCGAGGCGGTGGTGACCGCCCGCCCGCACCGGGGCGGTGACCTCCGGCTGGTGGCCCACCTCACCGCGCGGGGCCCCGGGGCGCCCGACCCCGCGGAGCTGGCCGGCCACCTGCGGCGCCACCTGCCCGCGTACATGGTGCCCGCCGTCTTCGAGGTGCTGGACGCCCTCCCGCTCACGCCCAACGGCAAGGTGGACCGCGCGGCCCTGCCCGAGCCGAGCGGCGGCCGGCCGGAGCCGGGGGCCCGCTTCACGGCGCCCGCGGCCGGCCTGGAGCACACCCTGGCCGGACTGTGGTGCGCGGTCCTGGGGGTCGAGCGGGTCGGCGCCCACGACAACTTCTTCGACCTCGGCGGGCACTCGCTGCTGATGGCCGAGCTGCGGTCGCTGCTCGCCTCGGACGCCGGACACCGGGTCTCGATGGTCGAGCTGTTCCAGCACCCCACGGTCGCGTCGCTGGCCGCGTACCTGAGCCGACCGGAGGGTCCGGCCGCGACCCCCGGGCCCGATGCGCGCCAGCGCGCGGAGAACCGCCGGCGGGCCGACGCCCGGCGGCGACAGGCGGCCGGACGCCGCGCCCGTTCCCGAGAGCGATAGGTGACCCGATGTCGGAGATGTCCGAAGAGCTCGACCAGATAGCCATCGTCGGTATGGCCGGCCGCTTCCCCGGGGCCCCCGACGTCGACACGTTCTGGAGGAACCTGGAACAGGGCCGGGAGTCCGTGACCGTCTTCTCGGAGGACGAACTCCTGGCCGAGGGGGTGAGCCCCGCCCTGCTGAGCCAGGACGGCTACGTCAGGGCCAAGGGCGCGCTGGACGGCGCCGACCGCTTCGACGCCGCCTTCTTCGGCTACAGCCCGCGCGAGGCCGAGATCATGGACCCGCAGCACCGGGTGTTCCTGGAGTGCGCGTGGGAGGCCCTGGAGTCCGCCGGCTGCGTCCCGGAGGACTTCGAGGGGCGGATCGGGGTCTTCGCCGGGGCCGGCATGAACAGCTACCTGCTGTACAACGTGACGGCCAACCGCCGGGTCTTCGAGGCCGCGGGGCCGTACCAGACGCTGCTGGCCGGGGACAAGGACTTCCTCACCACCCGGGTCGCGTACAAGCTCGGCCTGACGGGCCCGGCACTGACCGTGCAGACCGCCTGCTCCACCTCCCTCACGGCGGTCCACCTGGCCTGCCAGAGCCTGCTGGGCGGCGAGTGCGACCTCGCACTCGCCGGGGGCGTCTCGGTCGGCTCGCCGCTGCGCCAGGGCCACCTGTACGAGCCCGGCGGCATCCTCTCGGCGGACGGGCACTGCCGCCCCTTCGACGCCGCGGCGGGCGGCACCGTGCCCGGCAACGGCACCGGCGTCGTGGTCCTGCGCCGGCTGGCCGACGCCCGCCGCGACGGCGACACCGTGGATGCCGTCATCCTGGGCTCCGCGGTCAACAACGACGGTTCACTGAAGGCGGGTTACACCGCGCCCGGGGTCGACGGACAGTCCTCGGTGATCACCGAGGCGCTCGCGATGGCCGGGGTGGGCGCCGACACCGTCGACTACGTGGAGGCCCACGGCACGGGCACCCCGCTCGGCGACCCGATCGAGATCGCCGCGCTGACCCGCGCCTTCCGGGAGGACACCGCGGCCACCGGCTACTGCGCGGTCGGGTCGGTGAAGGGCAACATCGGACACCTGGACGCCGCCGCCGGGGTCGCCGCGCTCATCAAGACCGTGCTGGCGCTCCGCCAGGAGGCCATTCCGCCGTCGCTGCACTTCACCAAGCCCAACCCCGAACTCGACCTGGAGTCCGGCCCGTTCTTCGTCAACGACCGGCTGCGGCCGTGGCCCCGCGGGTCCCGGCCGCGCCGGGCGGGGGTCAGCTCGTTCGGCATCGGCGGCACCAACGTGCACCTGGTCCTGGAGGAGGCCCCCGCCGAGCGGCCCAGCCCGGACGCCGACGCGGAGGCCGGCCCGGAGGACCGCCGCACGCCCTCCCGCGAGTCCGGCGCCCCCGCCGGTCCGGTCCTGCTGCCGCTGTCGGGGAGGACCCCGGAGGCGGTCGAGCAGGCCGCGCACCGGCTCGCCGACCACCTGGAGGAACACCCCGGCACACCCCTGGACGACGTCGCCCACACGCTGGCCCGCCGGCGGCGCGCGTTCGGTCGGCGCCGGGCCGTGGTGGGCCGGGACCGGGCGGAGGCCGTCGCCGCACTGCGCGCCGTCACCGCCGCCGGGACCGCCGGGACGGCCGACGAGGCTCCCGTCGCCTTCCTGTTCCCCGGCCAGGGCACCCAGTACGTCGACATGGCCCGCGACCTGTACCGGCACGAGCCGGTGTTCACCGCCGAACTCGACCGCTGCGCCGAGCTGTTCGCCGCGGAGCTGGGCTCGGACCTGCGCGACTCGCTCTTCCCCCGGCCCGGAGGAGCGGCCGAGGCCGAAGCCCGGCTGAACCGGACCGAGTTCGCCCAACCGGCGCTGTTCCTGGTCGAGTACGCCCTCGCCCGCCAGTGGTCCGCCTGGGGCGTCCACCCGCAGGCCATGGTCGGCCACAGCGTCGGCGAGTACGTCGCGGCCTGCCTCGCGGGCGTCTTCTCCGTGGAGGACGCCGTCCGCCTGGTGGCGGCACGGGGCCGCCTGGTCCAGGCGATGCCCGCCGGGTCGATGCTCACCGTGTTCCTCTCCGAGGACGAGCTGGCGCCCTGGCTGGGCGACGACGGCGACGGTCCCGCCCTCGCCCTGGCCGCGGTCAACTCCACCGCCCTGAGCGTGGTCTCCGGCCCGACCGGCGCGGTGGACGGGCTGGAGCGCCGCCTCAGGGCCGCGGGCATCCCCTGCCGGCGGCTGCACACCTCGCACGCCTTCCACTCCGCCACCATGGACGGCGCCGTCGGACCGCTGGTCGAGGAGGTCCGCAAGGTCCGGCTGAACCCCCCGCACATCCCCTTCTGCTCCAACGTGACCGGCACCTGGATCACCGACGAGCAGGCCACCAGCCCGGAGTACTGGGGCCGTCACCTGCGGCAGCCCGTGCGCTTCGCCGAGGCCGCCGGACTGCTGCTGGCCGACCCGTCCCGGGTCCTGGTCGAGGTGGGCCCGGGCCACACCCTCGGCAACTTCGTGCGCGAGCACCGCGCCTGGCGCGACGACCGGACCGTGACCGGCTCGCTGCGCCACCCGCACGAACGGACGGACGACCGGGTACGGCTGCTGGAGGCCCTGGGCTCGCTGTGGAGCGCCGGCGTCCCGGTCGACTGGGCGGCCGTCCGGCCGTCCGAGGGCCGCCGGGTACTGCGCCTGCCCGGCTACGCCTTCCAGCGGCAGCGGTACTGGGTGGACCCCGATCCCGTCGCCACCACCGCCACCACGACCCCTGCGGACGGGACGGCGGACGGCGCCGCCGTGCCGCTCGGCGACTGGTTCCGCACCCCCGGCTGGCGGCGCCTCGCACCGCGCAGCACCGGCCGGCGGCCCGGGGACGGCCCGGAGCCGCTCTGGGTGGTGCTGGGCGACGACCTCGGTCTCGGCCGCACCCTGGCCCGGCGGTTGGAGGACGGGGGCGCCTCCGTCGTCCGGGTCGGCGCCGACGACGGGCTCCGCTCCCGCGGCGAACGGTCCTGGTCCCTGGACCCGGCCGACCGTGACCACCTCGCCGAGCTCCTCCGCTCACCGGACCTGCGGGGCGCGGCAGCACTCCGGATCGTGCACCTGTTCAGCCTGGGCGGCGGCCCGGCCGACGCGCTCGACGGGGCCCGGCTCGACGAAACCCGGCTCGACGAGGCACGACGGGTCGGCTTCGACAGCCTGATCGCGCTGGCCCAGGGCATCGAGGACGCCCGCCCGTCGGTGCCGATCACCATCGACGTCCTCTGCCGCGGCGTCCACAGCGTGACCGGGGACGAGCCGCTGCAGCCGGAGAACGCCACCCTGGCCGGCCCCTGCACGGTCGTCCCGCAGGAGCTGCCGGACGTCGAGTGCCGCCTGCTGGACATCACCGGCACCGACCCGGCCGCCCCGCCGGACGGATCGGTCCGCGCCGTCCACGACCTGCTCGTCCGTGGCACCGGGGAACGCGAACTGGCCCTGCGCGGACGGCACTGGTGGGTCCGCGACTTCGATGCGTTCCGGCTCGGGGCGGACGGCTCCGACGACCCCGACGACACCAACGACTCCGAGGCTCTCGACGGCTCCGACGACACCGCCGGCCGGCCGGCCGTGGCCCCGCTGCGCGACGGCGGCGTCTACCTGATCACCGGCGGACTCGGCGGAGTGGGCCTGGCCCTCGCCGAGCAGCTCGCGCGCAGCGTCGAGGCTCCCGTGCTGGGGCTGCTCGGCCGGTCGGACTTCCCCGCCGAGGAGGACTGGGCCGCGTGGCTGGAGACGCACGGGGAGCAGGACCCGACCGGCGTCCGGATCCGGCGGCTGTCCCGGCTGCGGGAGCTCGGCGCCCGGGTCGCCGTGCTGCGGGCCGACGTGACCGACCCGGAGCAGACCGCCGCCCGGATCGACGAACTGCGGTCCGCGTTCGGCGCGTTGAACGGCGTCGTGCACGCGGCCGGAGCCCCGTCCAGCGGGATGATCGCGCGGAAGACGCGCGAGGACGCGGACCGGGTGCTGGCGGCGAAGACCCGCGGCACCCTGTTGCTGGACCGGCTCTGCGAGGACGACCCGCTGGACTTCTTCCTGCTCTGCTCCTCCGTCACCGCCGTCCTGGGCGGACCGGGCCAGAGCGACTACGCCGCAGCCAACGCCTTCCTCGACGCCTTCGCCCTGCGCAGGCGGCAGCAGGGCAGGCCGGTGACCTCCGTCGCCTGGGGCACCTGGGAGGGCGTCGGCATGGCGGCCGGGCTCCTCTCCCGGCCGGGCACGGTCGACCCGGCCGGGCAGGACACCGGACACCCGCTGCTCCGCCGGGTCGGGTCCGAGGGGACCACCCGGACCTACGCCACGGACCTGAACACCGCGGACCACTGGATCGTCGCCGACCACCGGCTGATGGGCCACGGCCTGGTCCCGGGCACGGCCTACCTCGAACTGGTCCGCGCCGCACTGGCCGAACAGGCCGCCGACCGGGAGATCGAACTCCACGACGTGCTGTTCATGACGCCGGTGATCGTGCCCGACGGGCGGACCAGGACGATCTACACCACGATCGAGGAGCGGGACGGCCGGCCGCACTTCACGGTCCGGAGCCGCACCGGCGACGGCGCGCGGTGGCGGGAGCACGCCGTCGGCTGGGCGACGTTCCACGACCGCGGCCCGGACACCGTGCGCGACCTGGCCGAGGTGCTGGCCCGCTGCGAGGTCACCGAGGTCCTGTCCACCGAGGAGGAGATCCGGGGCCGGCTGGGGGTGGAGCGCTTCGAGGAGGGCGGCGGACCGCTCCGGTTCTGGTTCGGGCCGCGCTGGCAGGTGCTGAAGACCATCCGGACCGGCGGCCGGCGGATGCTCGCCACCCTCCGGCTGGACGACGCCTTCCTGGCCGACCTGGACGGCTACCCGCTGCACCCGGCCCTGCTCGACATGGCGGGCGGGGTCTTCCGGCTGCACGCGCAGGACCCGTACTACCTCCCGCTCACCTACCGCAGCCTGCGGGTCCTGCACCCGCTGACCGGTACCGTGCTGGTCGGCGTGGAGATCCGGCAACCCGACGGGTCGTCCGGCGAGACCCTCACCTGCGACCTCGAACTCCTCGACCCCGACGGCCGGTTGCTGGTCCAGGTGACCGACTTCACGGTCAAGCGGATCAACGACGTCGAGGCCCTGCTGGAGCAGCTCCGGCAGACCGTCGCGGAGGCCGAGGCGGAGACGGAGACCGGCGCCGACACCGGCACCGGACCGACGGCCGGGCCGGCCGACGCCTCGACGGCGGGCCCCTCGGCGGCCGGCCCCGGGGAGGCACCCGCCGGAGCGGGGACCCTGCGGGCGCTCGGCGAGGGCCTCGCCGAGGAGGACGGCCGGGCGGCCTTCGCCCGGATCCTCGCGGAACCCGTACTCCCGGCCCACCTGGTGGTCACGCCGAAGGACTTCGGCGCGCTCCGCCGGCTGGCCCGGTCGATCACCCCCGCCCTCCTCGCGCGGGAGATCGACCTGCTGGCGCCACTGGGCGGCACCCATCCGCGGCCCGACCTCCCCACCCCGTTCCTGGCCCCGGCCACCGAGCAGGAGGAGGCGGTCGCGGCGGTCTGGCGGGAGGTCCTGGGCGTCGAGGAGGTCGGCGTCGACGACGACTTCTTCGCCCTGGGCGGCCACTCGCTGGCGGCCGTGCAGATCAACAGCAGGATCCAGAGCCGGTTCGGCACCGAACTCGACCTGCGGGACTTCTTCCAGACCCCCACCGTCGCGCACACCGTCGGGCTGCTGGCCGCGACCGGCGGCGAGGGCGCGGGGAACGGCCGCGACGGGGACGCGATCGAGATCCTGAGCCGCGACGAGGCGGACCTCACCGGGCCCGGCGACCTCGACGCACTCGACGAACCGGACGCACTCGACGAGTTGGACGGGCTGAACGAGCTCGACGAGCTGGACGGGCTGGACGACCTGTCCGACGACGAGGTCGAGGCGCAGCTCCGGGCACTGCTCGCCGAGGAGCCGGACGACCTCGGGGCCCGGGAGGACCGGGCATGAGCGAGCGAGAGCAGGCCGGCCACCGGACACACGAGGACGGACGCGCGATGACCACCCCCGACCCCGCCACCCTCTCGGCCGCCGAGAAGAGGGCCCTGCTGGCCGAGCACCTGCGCCGGAGGAAGGCCGGGCAGCGGCCCGCCCCCCAGCAGGCCGCACCGCCGCAGCAGACCGCCCCGCACCGGACCACTCCCCAGCAGACCGCCCGGCCGTCGGCGGCGAGGCGGCGGCAGCACCGCTTCCCCGCGTCGTTCCCGCAGCAACGCATGTGGTTCCTCGACCAGTTGACGCCCGGGGACACCGCCTACAACGTCTCCGGCGCGACCCGGGTACGCGGCCCGCTGGACCTCGACCTCTGGCAGCGCGCCGTCCGGGAGATCGCCCGGCGCCACGAGGCACTGCGCACCACCTTCCGCGAGGTGGACGGCGAGCCCGTGCAGGTGGTCACCGAGGGCTCCGCGCCCGAGCTCACCGTCGTGCCCTGCGAGCACCTGCACGGGCCGGACGGGGAGGCGGGGATCCGCGCCCTGGCCCAGGAGGAGTTCTCCCGCCCGTTCGACCTGGAGGCCGGCCCGCTGCTGCGGATGCGGTTCCTGCGCCTCTCCCCGGACGAGCACGTCCTGCTGCTCACCATCCACCACATCGCCGGGGACCTCTGGTCCACCTCGGTCTTCCTCGACGAGCTGGTCACCCTCTACGGGTCGTACGCCACCGGCACCGAGGCCGCGCTGCCCGAACTGCCGGTCCAGTACGCCGACTACGCGGTGTGGCAGCGCAGGCGGCTCGACGGCGAGGGGGCGGCGGCCGAGCTGGAGTACTGGAAGCAGGCCCTCGCCGGGGCGCCCGCGGCCCTGGAGCTGCCCACCGACCGCCCCCGGCCCGCCGTCCGCAGCACCCGGGGCGGTTCGCGGCCGTTCGCCCTCCCCGCGCACCTGATGGACCGGGTGCGGTCGTTCAGCCGGAGCGAGGGGGTCACGCCCTTCATGACGCTCCTCGCGGCCTTCCAGGTCCTGCTGCACCGCTACACCCGCGAGGAGGACGTCGTCGTCGGGGTGCCGGTCGCCAACCGGGGCCGTCCCGAGGTCGAGCGGCTGATCGGGTACTTCGCCAACACGCTGGCGCTGCGGACGGACCTGTCGGGCGCCCCGACGTTCCGGGAACTCCTGCGCCGGGTACGGCCGGTGTGCCTGGGCGCCTTCGCGCACCAGGAGCTGCCGTTCGAGCGGCTGGTGGAGGAGCTGCACCCGCAGCGGGACCTGTCCCGCTCCCCGGTCTTCCAGGTCTCCTTCGTCTTCCAGAACATCGCCATGCCCTCCTTCGACGCCGCGGGGCTGCGCCTGGAACCGCTGGAGGTGGACAGCACCGCCGCCCGGTTCGACCTGGAGCTCCAGGTGTTCGACCGCCCGGAGGGTCTGAGCGGGCGGTTCGACTACAACAGCGACCTGTTCGACGCGGCCACCGTCGACCAGCTGTCCGGCCACCTCCGGCTGCTGGTCGAGAACCTGCTCGCCGATCCGGACCTCCCGGTGGGGCAGGTGCCGATGCTCGCGGCGGAGGAGGAGCGGCGGCTGCGCGACGGGTGGAACGACACCCGCCGGGAGTGGCCCGACCCGGGGTTCGCCCACCGTCGCTTCGAAGACCGGGCCGCCCGCACCCCGGCCGCCGAGGCCGTCCGCTGCGGCCGGGAGGCGCTGAGCTACGCCGAACTGGACCGGCGCTCCAACCGGCTGGCCCACCGGCTGAAGCGGCACGGTGTCGGCCGGGACGTGCCGGTCGGCATCTGCACGGAGCGCTCGGTCGAGCTGGTGGTGGCGATGCTGGCCGTGCTGAAGGCCGGCGGTGCCTTCGTCCCGCTGGATCCGGACTTCCCGCCGGACCGGATCGCCTTCGTGCTGGCCGACTCCGGGCTGCCGGTGCTGCTCACCCGGCGGGCGGTCGCGGAGCGGCTGCCCGGGACCGGCGCCGAGGTGCTGTGCCTGGACGAGCTCCACGACGGGCTCCTCGTCGAGCCCGAGCACGGCCTCGACGAGCCGGTGGCCGAGCAGGACCTCGCCTACGTGATCTACACCTCCGGCTCGACCGGGCAGCCGAAGGGGGTCCGGATCCCGCACCGGGCGCTCGGCAACTTCCTGTACTCGATGGCGGAACGGCCGGGCATCGGACCGGACGAGACGCTGCTCGCGGTCACCACGCACTCCTTCGACATCTCGCTGCTGGAGCTGCTGCTGCCGCTGGCCGAGGGCGCGCGGGTGGTGGTCGCCGAACGCGAGGCGGTCGCCGACGGCGAGCGGCTGTCCCGGTTGCTGACCGCCTCCGGGGCCACCGTGATGCAGGCGACGCCGTCCACCTGGCGGATGCTGCTGGACTCGGGCTGGCCGGGCGCACCGGGTCTGCGGGTGCTGGCCGGGGGCGAGGCGCTGCCGGCCGAGCTGGCCCGGCGGCTACTGGCCACCGGCGTGACGCTGTGGAACATGTACGGCCCCACCGAGACGACGATCTGGTCGGCGGTGGCCGAGGTGGGCGAGGGCCCGATCTCGATCGGCGAGCCGATCGCCAACACCGAACTGCACGTGCTCGACGACCGGGGCCGTCCGGTGCCGGCCGGTGTCCCCGGTGAGCTGTACATCGGCGGCGCCGGGCTGGCCCGGGACTACCTGGGTCTGCCCGGGCTGACCGCCGAACGGTTCGTCCCGCACCCGTTCGGGGCCGGGCCGCAGGAGCGGCTGTACCGCACCGGGGACTTGGTGCGCCGGCGGCGTGACGGCGGCATCGAGTTCCTGGGCCGGCTGGACCACCAGGTGAAGCTGCGCGGGTTCCGGATCGAACTCGGGGAGGTCGAGAGCGAGTTGGCCCGACGGCCGGAGGTCGGGGTCGCGGTGGTGACGGTCCGCGAGGACGTCCCCGGTGACCAGCGGTTGGTGGCGTACGTGGTGCCCGCCGTCGACGACGGCTCCGGCCCGGCGGAGGAGTGGCCGGACCAGGTCGACGAGTGGCGCCGGATCTGGGACACCGCCTACGACGAGGAGGACGGCAGCCGGCCGCCCACCGGCGCCGACGGCCCCGGGCGCTCCCCCGCCGGCCTCGCGGGCGCCGGCTCCCCCGCACCGGCGCCGATCCCCGTCGAGGACCTGCGCGGGTGGAACAGCAGCTACACCGGCGAACCGATCCCGGCCGGGGAGATGCGCGAGTGGGCCGACCGCACCGCGGAGCGCGTGCTCGGCCTGCGTCCCCGCTCGGTGCTGGAGATCGGGTGCGGCACCGGGCTGATCCTGCAACGGGTCGCGCCGCACTGCGAACGGTACTGGGGCACCGACATCTCCGAGGTCGCGCTCGCGGGCCTGAGGACGGCCGTCGACGCCCCCGGTCACCCCTTCGGCCGGGTCGAACTCCACCGCTGCGCGGCCGACCGGCTGGACCGGCTGCCCGACGGGCTCTTCGACGTGGTCGTGCTCAACTCGGTGGTGCAGTACTTCCCCGACGAGCGGTACCTGCTGCGGGTGGTCGAAGCCGCGCTGGCCCGCCTCGCACCGGGCGGGTCGGTGTTCCTCGGCGACGTCCGCAGCCTGCCGCTGCTGGAGTCGTTCCACCTCTCGGTCCAGCTGTCCCGTGCCGAACCCGGGCTCCCCGCGGACCGGTTGCTCGCGCGGGTGCGGCGCCACGTGGACGAGGACGAGGAACTCGTGATCGACCCGCGGCTGTTCACCTCCCTGCCGGGGCGGTTCCCCGCCGTCGAGGAGGTCCGCGTGCTGCCCAAGCGGGCCGACTGCGACAACGAGCTGACCCGCTTCCGCTACGACGTGGTCCTCACCACCGCACGGACGGACCCGCCGGCGGAGGCCCGGGCCCGGGCGGAGGCCCAGGCGCAGGCAGAGGCGGCCCCGCCGGCGGACTTCGCGTGGCTGGACTGGGAGGCCGAGCGGCTCACCGTGGCGTCGCTGCAGGACCGGCTGGCGTCGGAGCGGCCGTCCCTGCTCGCCGTCCGCGGGGTGCCCAACGCCCGCGTGCGCGCGCTCGCCGACGCCCTCGGGCGGCTCGGCGCCGCGCCCGCCGGCGACCCGGCGGACCCTCCGGCCTCCCCCGTCCCCCCGGCCCAGGGGGCCGTGGACCCGGAGGAGCTGTGGTCCCTCGCCGACCGGACCGGGTACCGGATCGACCTCGACTGGTCCGGGCACGGCCCGGACGGCGCCCTGGACCTCGTCGCCCGCCGCGTCGGCGCCGACGGCGAGCCCGCCGTCGGGCTGCCGCCCGCGGCCGGGCCGCCGCCCGGCGACCAGGACCCGGCGCGCCACGTCAACGGCGCCCGGCGCCGCCTGGCCCGCCGGCTCACCCCCGTCCTGCGGTCCGCCCTGGCCGCGCGGCTGCCCGCCTACATGGTCCCGTCCGTCTTCGTCCTCCTCGACGCCCTGCCGCTGACGCCCAACGGCAAGACCGACCGCAGGGCCCTGCCCGCGCCGGACGGCGACCGCCGCGACCTGGGCCCGGCCTTCGTCGCGCCGCGCGACGCGCGGGAGGAGGCGCTGTGCGAGCTCTTCGCCAAGGTGCTCGGGGTGCCCGCGGTCGGCGTCCACGACAGCTTCTTCGACCTGGGCGGCCACTCCCTGCTCGCCACCCGGCTGGTCTCGCAGATCCGGGCCGCCCTGGGCGTGGAGGTCCAGGTCCGCGCGCTGTTCGAGACGCCGTCGGTGGCCGGCCTGGCCCACCGCCTCGCCGCCGACGCCGACGGCACCGACCCCGAGGTCGTCGGACACGACGGCGCGGCCCCGGCGCCGCGCCCCGAACCCCGCCCCGCGCTGCGGCCCGGGCCGCGGCCCGCCGAGCTGCCGCTCTCCTTCGCCCAGCAGCGGCTCTGGATCCTGGACCGCGTCCAGGGCCCCTCCGCCACCTACAACATCCCGATGGCGGTACGTCTGACCGGCGCCCTGGACGTGGACGCGCTGCGGGCGGCGCTGGCGGACCTGACCGACCGACACGAGCCGCTGCGCACCACGTTCCCCGACACGGGCGGCGCGCCGCGCCAGCACGTCCTCGACCCCGCGGCCGGACGCCCCGGGCTGGCCGTGACCGAGGTCCCCGGCCCCGGCGCGGACGAGGCGGTGGCCGCCGCCGCCCGGTACCGCTTCGACCTGGCCCGCGAGGCGCCGCTCCACGCCGAACTGCTGGTCCACGGCCCGGAGCGGCACACGCTGGTCCTGGTGGTGCACCACATCGCCGCGGACGGCTGGTCGGTCGCCCTGCTCGGGCGCGACCTGGCCACCGCCTACACCGCCCGCCTGGCCGGCCGGCCGCCGCACTGGACACCGCTGCCCGTCCAGTACGCCGACTACACGCTGTGGCAGCGGCGGCTCCTCGGCGGCCCGGAGGATCCGGACAGCGTCCGGGCCCGGCAGCTCGACCACTGGCGGCGGGCGCTCGACGGCCTGCCGGAGCGGATCGCGCTGCCCGTCGACCGGCCGCACCCGGCCGAGGCGAGCCACCGCGGCGGCACGGTCGCGTTCCACTGGGACGCCGGACTGCACGACGCCGTCGCCGCCCTGGCGCGCCGCCACGACACCAGCGAGTTCATGGTCGTGCACGCCGCCCTGGCCGCCCTGCTGCACCGCCTGGGCGGCGGGGACGACCTCCCGATCGGGGCGACCGTCGCCGGCCGCACCGACGCCGCCACCGAGGACCTGGTCGGTTTCTTCGTCAACACCCTCGTCCTGCGGGTGGACGCGTCCGGCCGCCCCACCTTCCGGGAGCTGCTCGCCCGGGTGAGGGAACGCAGCCTGGACGGGTTCGCCCACCAGGAGGTCCCGTTCGAGTTCCTGGTGGACGCGCTGCGGCCCGCCCGGTCCACCGCGCACCACCCGCTCTTCCAGGTCATGCTCGCCTGGCAGAACCTCCCCGACGCCGAACTCGGCCTGCCGGGCCTGGCCGAGGAGGTCGTGCCGGTGAGCACCGGCACCGCCCGGATGGACCTGGTGTTCGCGCTGACCGGGCGACGCGGCCCCGGCGCCGGCGCACCGGCCGGGATCGACGGCGTGGTCGAGTACAACGCCGACGTCTTCGACCCGGACACCGTCGAGGTCCTGGCCGACCGGCTTCGCCGTCTGCTGCTGGCGGTCTGCGCCGCCCCGGACGTGCCGATCGGCGCCGTGGACCTGCTCACCCCCGGCGAACGGCACCGGCTGCTGACCGAGTGGAACGACACCGACCGCGACCTGCCGTCGGCCACCCTGCCGCAGCTGTTCGAGGCCCAGGTGGCCCGCACCCCGGACAGCACCGCGGTGGTCGACGCCGAGCGGGAGCTGACGTACGCCCGGCTGGAGGCGGAGGCCAACCGCCTGGCCCGGCTGCTGATCGACCGCGGCGCGGGTCCGGACCGGCCGGTGGCGGTGGCCCTGCCCCGCTCGGGCCGGTCGGTGGTCGCGATGCTGGCCGTGGTCAAGGCGGGCTCCGCCTATCTGCCCGTCGACCCGGACTACCCGCCGGAGCGGATCGCCCTCCTGCTCCGGGACGCCGGCCCGGTCCTGCTGCTCACCACCGGGGAGCTGAGCGGCGTGCTCCCGGACACCGGCGTCCCGCTCCTGCTCCTGGACCGGCCGGAGGTGCTCCGGGAGCTCGACGCCCGCCCCGCCACCGCGCCCGGGGACGCCGACCGCGCGGAACCCCTGACCCCGGCGCACGCCGCGTACGTCATCTACACCTCCGGCTCGACGGGGACGCCCAAGGGCGTGGTGGTCACCCACACCGGGATCCCCGCGCTGGTCGCGGCCCAGACCGAGGGCTTCGGGCTGGACGGGCGCAGCCGGCTGCTGCAGTTCGCCTCGCCGAGCTTCGACGCCTCGGTGGCGGAGCGGTGCGACGCGCTGCTGTCCGGCGCCGCGCTGATCGTGCTCCCGAAGGAGGAGCTGCTCCCGGGCGAGCCGCTGGCCCGGACCTGCGCCGCGTACGGCGTCACGGACGTGACCCTGCCGCCCAGCGTGCTGGCGGCCGTACCGGAGGGGGGACTGCCCGCCGGGCTGTCCCTGGTGGTCGCCGGCGAGGCCTGCCCGGCCGGGCTGGCCGCCCGCTGGTCGGCCGGGCGCCGGATGGTCAACGCGTACGGCCCGACCGAGGTCACCGTGTGCGCCACCATGACCGGGCCGCTGTCGGGCGGCGGCGTCCCGCCCGTGGGCCGGCCGATCGCCAACACCCGGGTGCGCGTCCTGGACGAGGGGCTGCGGCCGGTGCCGGTCGGTGTCCCGGGCGAGCTGTACGTCGCCGGCTCCGGGCTGGCCCGGGGCTACCTGGGCCGGCCCGGCCTGACCGCACGCCGCTTCCTCCCGGACCCGTACGGGCCGCCCGGGGCGCGGATGTACCGCACCGGGGACCTGGTGCGGTGGCGGGCGGACGGGCAGCTGGACTTCCTCGGCCGGACCGACCACCAGGTGAAGGTGCGCGGCTTCCGGATCGAGCCGGGCGAGATCGAGACCGCCCTGGCCGCCCTGCCGGGGATCGCCCGGGCCGTGGTGACGGTCCGTGAGGACCGGCCCGGCACCCGGATCCTGGTCGGCTACGTGGTCCCGCGCCCGGCGGCGCGGCCGGATCCCGCGGCCGTACGGGCCGCGCTCGCCCGCCGGCTGCCGCCGTACCTGGTCCCGGCCGCGGTGGTGGTCCTCGACGACCTGCCGCTCACCGCCAACGGCAAGGTGGACCGGGAGCGGCTGCCGGCTCCCGACTTCCCGGCGGCGCCCGGTTCCGGGCGGCCCCGCACGCCGGTCGAGGAGACCCTGTGCGGGATCTACGCGCAGGTGCTGGGGCTTCCCGAGGTCGGGACCGGGGACAGGTTCTTCGACCTGGGCGGCGACAGCATCCAGGCGATCCAGGTCGTCTCCCAGGCCCGGACCGCCGGGCTGACGGTGACCGTGCGGGACGTGTTCGCCCACCAGTCCGTCGCCGGCCTGGCCACGGTGGCCACCGACGCGGAGGCGGCGGAGGGTCCCGAGGACATCGGGACCGGCGAGATCGCCCCCACCCCGATCGTCGAGTGGCTGCGCGGGCTGGACACCCCGATCGACGGGTTCAGCCAGGAGGCGGTGGTCGCGGTCCCCCCGGGCACCGGCCGGGGGCAGCTGACCGCGGTGCTGCAGGCGCTGGTCGACCACCACGACGTGCTCCGCTCCCGGCTGACCGTCCGGCCGGACGGCAGCTGGTCGCTCCTGGCCGGGCCGCACGGCTCGGTGCGGGTCGAGGACCGGCTGCACCGGGTGGACGTCACCGGGCCGGGCGGGACCGTACCGGACGAGGCAGGGCTGCGGGCGCGGGTCGCCGGACACGCGGCCGTGGCCCGCGGGCTGCTGGACCCCGTCGCCGGGGTGGTGCTCCGGGCGGTCTGGTTCGACGCCGGGCCGCGCGAACCGGGGCGGCTGCTGCTGGTGCTCCACCACCTGGTGGTGGACGGGGTGTCCTGGCGGATCCTGCTGCCGGACCTGCGGGTCGCCGGTGAGGCGGTGCTCGCGGGGCGGCCGGTGGTGCTGGCTCCCGTGGGGACCTCGGTGCGCCGCTGGGCCGGTCTGCTGGCCGCCGACGCGGTCGCCCCGGACCGCGTCGCCGAGCTCCCGGAGTGGACGAGGCTGCTGGCCGGCGCCCCGCCGCTCCTGGCTCGCCGGCCGGAGAACGCGCTGCCCGGGAGCGGACCGGCCGCCGTCGGACCCGCCGGGAACGGACCCGCCGGGAACCGACCCGCCGGGAACCGACCCGCCGGGAACCGACCAGTCGCCCGGGCCGGGACCGGCATCGGGCGGCTGGTCCTGACCCTGCCGCCGGACGACACCGCGCCCCTGTTGGGGCGGGTCCCCGGGGCCTTCCACACCGGAGTCCAGGACGTGCTCCTGGCCGCCTTCGGGATCGCCCTGGAGGAGTGGCGCCACCGCCGGGGCGGGCCCGGCCCCGGCGCACCGGACGGCGGGGTGCTGGTCGACGTGGAGGGCCACGGCCGGCACGAGGACCTCGCGCCCGGGGTCGACCTGTCCCGCACCGTGGGCTGGTTCACCGGCGTCCAGCCGGTCCGGCTCGCCTCCGGCCCGCTGGGCTGGGCCCAGGTGGAGGAGTCCGGGACGGAGCTGGCCGCTGCCGTGGTCCGGATCAGGGAGCAGCTGGCCGCCCTGCCCGGCGACGGTCTGGGGTTCGGCCTGCTGCGGCACCTCAATCCGGACACCGCCGCCGCGCTGGCCGCGCTCCCCGTCCCCGAGGTCGCCTTCAACTACCTCGGGCGCTTCACCGGCACCGGGCAGGGCGCGCCCTGGGCACCGGTCACGGCCGACGCCGGAGCCGCCCCGGGCGGGGACGAGGCGGAGGTCACCCTGCTCGCGCACCCGCTGGAGCTGAACGCGGTCACCTACGACGGCCCCGGGGGCCCGCAGCTGGCGGCCGGCTGGACCTGGGCGGACGACCTGCTGGACGAGCGGGACGTGCGCGAGCTGGCCGGGACCTGGTTCGCCGCCCTGCGGGCGGTCGCCGCCTGCGCCGCCCTGCCCGGGGCGGGCGGTCCGCCGGCCGCCCGGCCCGCTCCGACGGACCGGCGCCGGAACCGGCACCTCGGCCGGGGCGACCGGCGGGGCGGCGCCGTCCCGCCGGCCGACCGGCGCGGGGGCGTCCCGCTGTCCTTCGCCCAGCTGGACATCATGTACCAGCCCGTGGACCCGGACGAGGCGCACCACAACGTCATCACCGCGACCGTCCTGAGCGGAGAGCTCGACCGGGAGGCGCTGCGGCACGGCCTGGACGAGATCGTGCGGCGCCACGAGGCGCTGCGGACCAGGATCGTCGACGACGGCGCCGGGGAGTGGCGGCAGCTGGTCGATCCGGTCGGGGGCTGGCCGCTGGCCACCGCGGACCTGAGGGCCGGGACGGAGCAGGCCCGGCAGGAGGAGCTGCGGGGGCTGGTCGAGGCGGAGGTGAGCCGCCCGTTCAGCCTGGCCGGGGGGCCGCTGGTCCGGGGCACCCTGGTCGCCACCGCCCCGGACGAGTGGGTGCTGGTGCTGGTGCTGCACCACATCGTGGTCGACCTGTGGTCCTACGCGCTGCTCGGGCGCGAACTGCGCGAGCTGTACGCCGCGCGGGTCCTGGGCCGGGAGTCCACGCTGCCCGAGCCGGTGGTCCAGTACCCGGACTGGGCGGCGTGGCAGCGGCGGCGGCTGGCCGACGGCGCGCTGGACGAGCACGTCGCCTACTGGGAGCGGTTGTTGGACGGTCTGCCGCCGCTGCCGAGGTTCGAGGCGCCGGAGCACCAGAAGGCCGGCGCGGCGGAGGGGTTCACCACCGGCTTCGTCCTGGAGCCGGCCGTCACCGGGGCTCTGAGGGACGCCGCGCAGCGGGAGGGCGTCACCCTCTTCATCGTGCTGCTCTCGGCGTTCCACCTGCTGCTCCAGACCTACGCCGACGGCGGCCCGGACGGCGGCGGCGCGGACGGCGGGGTGGCGGACGGCGACCTCGCCGTGGGCTTCCCGCTGGCCGGGCGGGAGCACCCGGAGACCGAGCAGATGATCGGCTTCTTCATCAACCCGGTGGTGGTGCGCCCTCGGCCCTCGCCGGACGCGACCGTCCGGGACCTGATCACCGCGGTCCGCGCGGGCGTGCTGGACGCCCACCTGCACCAGGAGGTGCCGCTGCGGCGGCTCCGCCGGGACGCCGGGGAGGACCGCAACCCGCTGCGGCTGCTGTTCAACCTGCTCAACGTCGCGGGTGAGCCGCTGGACCTGCACGGCCTCAAGTCGGCGCCGCTGAACCTGAACGTCGGCGACGACGGGGTGATCCCCGAGCTGATCACCGAGATGCGGCCGCACAACGCCGACCTGTACCTGATGATGCACGAGTCCGACGGCGGCCTGCGCGGCCTGTGGCTGTACTCCCCGGCGCGGATCGAGCCGCGGGCGATGGCCGTGATGATGCGCCAGTGGCCGTTCCTGCTCGAACTGTTGGCGCAGCGGCCGGAGCTCGGGATCGCCGAGCTGAGGCGCCTGGTCCGGCAGCGCACGGCACCGCCACCCCCCGCCCCGGACTCGGCCGGGCAGACCGAGCACCGCACCCGACAGGAGAGGGGAACACGATGACCAGGACGGCCGGGCCGGTGGCTCTGATCACCGGTGGGACACGTGGGATCGGCCGCGCCACCGCACTGCGGCTGGCCCGGGACGGCTTCGACGTCGCCCTGTGCTACGGGGCGGACGCGGAGTCCGCCCGGGCCCTGGAGAAGGAGCTGCTGGACCTCGGCCGCAACACCTACGTCCGCCGGGCCGACGTGTCCGACGCCGCCGCGGTGGGCGCGCTGGTCGACGGCGCCGAGGACGCGCTGGGCCCGATCACCGCCCTGGTGACCTCGGCGGCGATCCTGCGGGACGCACCGCTGCTGCTGATGGAGGACCAGGACTGGCAGGACGTCCTCCAGGTCAACCTCAGCGGCGTCTACCACGCCTGCCGTGCGGTGATCGACGGCATGGTGCTGCGCCGGTCCGGCGCCGTCGTCAACCTCTCCTCGGTCGCCGGCATCTGCGGCAACGCCGGGCAGAGCAACTACGCGGCGACCAAGGCCGGCATCATCGGGTTCACCAAGTCCCTCTCCCAGGAGGTCGGCCGGTTCGGCATCCGGGCGAACGTGGTGGCCCCCGGCTACATCGACACCGATCTGGTGGCCCGGCTGCCGGACGAGGCCGTCGGACGCGCCCTCGAACAGGTCTCGCTGCGCCGGCTCGGCCGTCCCGAGGAGGTCGCCGAGCTGATCGCCTTCCTCGTGTCCGACCGGGCCGCCTACATCACCGGCGAGGTCCTCCGCATCGACGGCGGCTTCCGCTGACGACCCGCCCGGCCCCCGATTCCCGGCCCCCCGACCCGCCCGACTCCCCGACTTCGCCTGGAGCACCCGTGGACGACCGCCCCGCCGCGCACTGGACCGTGCTGGTCAACGACGAGCTGCAGCACGGGTTCTTCCCCGCCGATCTCCCCGTGCCCGCCGGCTGGCACCCGGCCGGCTTCACCGGCACCGAGGACGCCTGCGAGTCCTACGTCGAGGCGCACTGGACCGATCTCCGTCCGCTGAGCCTGCGCCGCCCGGGGCCGTCCTAGAGCGGGGCGGGCAGCGGGCGGCGGGCGGCAAAGGACGGACGGCGAAGGACGGACGGCGATCCGGCCGGTGCCGGGGTCCTCTCGACCCCGGCACCGGCCGGTGAACGCGGTACGGGCGCACGGCCCCGGGGTCAGCGGACCGCCGGCCCCAGGGCCGAGGCGAACCGGGCCAGTTCGGCCACCGCCACGTCGATCCGGGCGGTGAGCGCCGCACGGGCCACCGGGTCGGCGAGGTCGCTGCGCTGCGCCACCAGGTGGGTGGGCACCGCCCAGCCGTCCAGGGCCCGGACCACCGTCCGCAGGTGGTCGCAGGCGCCGGAGGCGTTGTGCAGGCTGGTCGCGGTGGCCGCGACCAGGACGGGCCGGTCGGCGAGCGAGCCGTCCGGCAGGTGGTCCAGGAGGTTCTTGAGCACCCCCGAGAGGCTGCCGTGCTGGACCGGCGTGGCCAGCACGACGGCGTCGGCGGCGGCCACCTCCTTGTACAGCCGGTCGACCGCCGGTTCCCGCAGCAGTTCGCCGCTGCGGTAGCGGTCCGCGTCGAGGGGGGGCAGCGCCAGCAGCGACCGGTCGAGCTCACCGGCCGTGAGCTGTCCGGTGAGTTCGGCCCGCTCGCCGATCAGCCGGGTGAGCGCGTGGCAGCTGGACGTTCCGGCGACGGTGCCGGTGACCAGCAGGAGGTTCACGATCCCGCCCCGCGCGCGGCCCAGGCGTCCTTGAGACGGTCCAGGTGCTCCAGTCCGGCCAGCACCTGGTCGGGGTCCACCCCGAAGTCGATCAGGCAGGCCACCTCGTCGATGCCGAGCGCGTCGAGGCGCTCCAGGGTGGCCAGGCCGTCCTCGACGGTGCCGAACAGGCCGCCGGTGTCGAAGTACCGGTCGAAGGAGCGCTCGACCAGGAACTCCAGGTCGTCCGCGTCGAGTTCGTCCGGGTTGACGCCCGGCAGGATGTCCCCGGCCGCCTTCATGATCAGGCCGATCGAGCTGCGGATGTAGTCGGTGAAGGGCCGGCGGACGGTCTCCCGGACGGCGTCGCGGTCGGTGCCGAGGAAGGTGTGCAGCATCAGCGCCACCTGGCCCGCCGCTCCCCCGGCGCCCCCGGGCAGGGCGGCGCGGTAGGCGGCGATCTTCTTGGCCAGGTCCTCCAGGTCCTGGCCGAGGAGGTGGGTGAGCAGGCCGAGGCCCTGCTCACCGGCCTGCCGGAAGGTGTCGGGGCTGCCCGCGCTGGTGAGCCACACCGGCAGCTCGGACTGGACGGGCGCGGGGTAGCTGCGCACGGCCACCGGGTTGCCGTCACCGTTCGGCAGCGTGACCTCCTCCTGGCGCCACAGCCGCCGGACCGTGTCGATGGTCTCGATCAGCACCTCCTTGCGGCCGGCGTAGTTCTCCGGGCGCAGGACGAAGTCGTTGGCGTGCCAGCCGGAGGCGAAGGAGAGGCCCACCCGGCCCTCGGAGAGGTTGTCGACCACCGACCACTCCTCGGCGATCCGCACCGGGTGGTGCAGCGGGCCCACGACACTGCCGGCCCGGATGCCGATCCGCTCGGTGACGGAGGCCAGCGCCGCGCCGATGACCGCCGGGTTGGGGTACTGGCCGCCGAACTCGTGGAAATGCCGCTCCGGCGTCCAGACCGCGCTGAAGCCGTGGGCGTCGGCGAACCGCGCGCCCTCCAGCAGCAGCCGGTACTGCTCCCGTCCACGACCTTGGCCGTCCGCGAAGTAGAAGAGACTGAAGTGCACTGCCTTGCCCCCCTGGCGAAGGTGAATGCGGGCCCGGGCGGGTGCCGGTGGCCCGGCGGAGCCTGGAGCTCCGGTGGAGCCTGGAGCTCCGGTGGAAGTCGGTCGTGCTTGGGCGGTGCCGGACGGTCAGGACTTGCCGCTCCCGCTGGTGGCCCGCGCAGGCGCCGCGCCGGCGGGACCGTCGCCGGCGTCCGCGGCCGCCGGCCGCGAGCGCCGGACCAGCAGGGTGACCAGCGCACCGGCCACGAGGAAGCCGACCGGCAGCAGGTAGGTGGCGCGGACGGCGCCGGTCGTGTCGCCGCCGACGAGGCGGGCCTGCAGGAGCGCGCCCACCGAGGCGCTGCCGAGCAGGCTGCCGCAGAGCCGGGTGGTGTTGAACAGGCCCGACGCGGCGCCGGACATGGCGGGCTCGATCTTCTCGAAGGCGACCACCCCGGCCGGGGCGTAGGCCACGCCCATGCCGAGGCCCACGAAGACCAGGCCGGGCAGCAGCGCCGTCCAGCCGGAGTCGGCGCGGATCAGGGCCGCCAGCAGCGCGATCCCGACCGCGAAGAGGGTGAGACCCGCCACCATCACGTACTTGCCGCCGAAGCGGTCGCAGAACCGGCCGGAGTACGGCGCGGCGAAGATCGAGACCAGCGGGGCGACGGCGATCAGCAGACCGGCCTGGAAGGCGCTGAACTCCTGCACCTCCTGGAGGTAGAGCGGGGTGAGCAGGAGCATGCCGCCGAGGCCGCACGGCAGCGCGCCCACCACCACGGCCATCACGGTGAAGTTGCGGTCCCGCAGGATCGCGAACGGCACCAGCGGGTCGCGGTCCTGCCGGCCCCGTTCGACCACCAGGAAGAGTCCGAGCACCACCACGCCGATCACCATCAGCATCGGCACGGTGAGCGGCCCCCAGAGCCGGCCCCAGTGGTGGGACTCGCCCTCCATCAGGCCGTACACCACACAGAACACGGCGACGGTGAGCAGGACCGAGCCGAGGACGTCGATCCGGTGCTTGCGGTTCGGCTCCAGGGCCGGGACGAAGGTCAGCACCAGGATCGCGCCGATCACCCCGACCGGGATGTTGATGTAGAAGATGCCCCGCCAGCCGAGCCAGGAGACCAGGAAGCCACCGAGGGTGGGTCCCGCGGCGGCGACGATCCCCGCGAAGGAGCCCCAGACGCCCATCGCGGCGCCGCGCCGGTCGGCCGGGAACATCCGGGTGATGACGGCCATCGCCTGCGGGGTCTGGAGCGCGCCGCCGACACCCTGGAGGACGCGGGCCGCGATCGCCTGGCCGGGTGTCTGCGCGATGCCGCAGGCCGCCGAGGAGAGGACGAACACGGCCAGGCCGATCAGGAACATCCTGCGCGGGCCGTACAGGTCGCCCAGCCTGCCGCCGGTGACCAGCAGCACCGCGTAGGAGAGCAGGTAGGCGTTGATCATCCAGAGCACCTGGTCGACGCCTGCGCCCAGGCCCTCGGCCAGCGAGGGCACGGCCACGTTCACCGCCGTGGTGTCCAGCAGGACCACCGCCTGGGTGAAGCAGATGGCGAACATCGCCACCCACGGGTTTCGCAGCCGCTCCGGCACGCCGGGTCGGCCGGTCTCCGGGTCGGTGTCGGTGGCGCTCATCGGCCGGCCTCGTTTCGCTCGCTCATCGTTCTCTCCTCGGTGGCCCGGCCCCTCGTGCGGGCCGGGCGTGCGCCGGTCGGGCGTCCGCCGGTCAGGCGTGCTCGGCCAGGCTGCGCGGGCGCAGGTCCGTCCAGTTGGCCTCGATGTGGTCGAGGGCGGACTGGCGGCTGTCGGGGCCGAAGGCGGTGTCCCAGCCGGCCGGGACCGCCACGGTGACCGGCCAGAGGGAGTGCTGCCCCTCCTCGTTCACCAGGACCAGGTAGCTGCCGTCGGCGTTCTCGAACGGGTTGGTGCTCATCGGGCGTTCCTCTCGGTGGAGCGGGGCGGAGCCGGGCCGGCCGCGGGTGACCGGCCCGGCGGGTTGCGGGGTTCAGCCGGTCGCGGTCCGGCGCAGCTCGGCGGCGAGCACCGAGCCGATCCGGCCGATCGGCTGCGGACGGGTCATCGCGCCGTGCTCGCAGTCCACCGGGTGGTCGTGGACCGTCCCGGTGATGTGCGCCGCCCAGTCGTGGGCGGTCGGGTCGTCGGCCGACTTGTCCGCCGTGGCGGTGAAGAACAGCAGGTCGCCGTCGAACCGGCGGGGCGTGAACCGGCTCGCCAGGTCCAGGTTCCGGACGAACCCGCGGGCCAGGTCCACCAGTTGTCCGGGCGTCAGCTCGGCGAGCGGGCTCTGTCGCGCCCTGAGCAGGTCCAGCGCCCGCTCTGGCGTGAGCGCCTCAACGGCGCCAGTCTGCACCGGGTGACCTAGCGAGTCAAGAAGATCCGCCAGCGCCTGCTGATCATCCGTCAGGCCGCCCTGGGGGCGCGGAGCCGGGTAGCTGTCGAGCAGGGCCAGCAGCGCGACCTGCTCGCCCCGCTCGCACAACCGGACGGCGATCTCGTGCGCGACCGTGCCGCCGAACGACCACCCCAGCAGGTGGTACGGACCCTCGGGCTGGACCTCGCGGATCAGCGCGAGGTACTGCTCGGCCATCTCGGCGAGCGTCGCCGGCGCGCCGTCCGGTCCGGTCAGCGAGCGGGCCTGGAGGCCGTACAGCGGGCGCTGGGGCTCCAGTTCGCGCAGCAGGCCGGAGTACACCCAGGCGATGCCGGCCGCCGGGTGGACGGCGAACAGCGGCGGCAGGGTGCCCTCCGCGCGCAGCGGCAGCAGCGGGGCGAAGTCGTCCGACCGCGTGAGCGTCCCCGCCGCGCCGGCGGTGACCCGCTCGGCCAGCCGGGCGACGGTGGGCGCCTCGAACAGGGCGCGGATGCCCAGGTCGGCCCCGGTGGTCCCGCGCAGCCGGGCGATCAGCCGGGCGGCGAGCAGGGAGTGGCCGCCGAGGTCGAAGAAGCCGTCGTCGACCCCGACCACCGGGACGTCGAGCACCTCCGCGAAGGCGGCGCACAGCTCCTTCTCCAGCGCCGTCCGCGGTGCGCGCCCGGGCAGCGACGGGGCCGCGTCCGGTACGGGCAGGGCGCGGCGGTCCAGCTTGCCGTTGGGCGTGAGCGGCAGGCGCTCCAGCTCGACCAGCGCGGACGGCACCATGTAGGCGGGCAGCGTCCGGCCGAGCGCGGCCCGGATCGCGGAGCCGTCCAGCGGGCCGGCCGCCGGGACGACGTAGCCGACCAGGCGCTGGTCACCGGGGACGTCCTCGCGCACCACCACGGCGGCGGAGACGATGTCCGGACGGCCGGTCAGCGCGGCGGCGATCTCGCCGGGCTCGATCCGGAAGCCGCGCAGCTTCACCTGGTCGTCGGCGCGGCCGAGGTAGACCAGCTGGCCGTCCGCGGTCCAGCGGGCGAGGTCGCCGGTGCGGTACATCCGGCTGCCGGGCGGGCCGTACGGGTCGGCGGTGAAGCGCTCGGCGGTCAGCCCGGGGCGGCCGAGGTAGCCGCGGGCCAGGCTGGCACCGGCGACGTACAGCTCGCCGGAGACGCCGGGGGCGGCCAGCCGCAGCTGCGGGTCGAGCACGTACGCCCGGGTGTTGGCGAACGGCCGGCCGATCGGCACCGCGCCGTCGGCCAGCGGCTCGCCGGGGGCGATCCGGTACTGGGTGCAGTTGACCGTCGCCTCCGTCGGCCCGTACACGTTGACCACGGTGGCGTCCGGGTGCCGGCGCCGCCAGTCGGCGACCACCGCGCCGGTCAGCGCCTCGCCGCCGAGCAGCAGTTCCCCGGCGGGCGAGAACGCGTCGGGCAGCGCGGCCAGCAGCGGCAGGTGGCTCGGGGTCGCCTTGAGGAAGGTCACCGGCTGCTCGGCGAGCGCGGCCGAGGTCAGCGGGTCCTCCTCCAGGGCGGCCAGGTGCACGCAGCCGCCGACCACCAGCGGGGTCCACAGCGCGGTCACCGTCAGGTCGAAGGAGACCGGCGAGTGCACCAGAGCCGCGCCGCCGGCGCTCGGGTAGTCGGCCGCCGTCCAGCCCAGGTAGTCCGCCACCGAGCGGTGCTCGACCAGTACGCCCTTGGGGCGGCCGGTGGAGCCCGAGGTGTAGATGACGTACGCGGGGTGGCGGGGCGTCAGCCGGCCGAGCCGGTCGGCGTCGGTCAGGTCGGTGTCCCGCTGGCCGGACAGCAGGCCGGTCACGTCGGGCCGGTCCAGCTCCCAGACCTCGGGGCCGTCGACGACCGGCAGTCCGGCGCCCACCTCCAGGGTGGTGAGCAGCAGGGTCGGTGCCGCGTCCTCCAGGGTGTAGGCGATCCGGTCCTCGGGGTGCGAGGGGTCGACGGGCAGGTACGCGGCACCGGACTTGAGGACCGCGAGCAGCGCCACCACCAGCTCAGCCGAGCGCGGCAGGGCCAGGGCGACCAGCCGCTCCGGGCCGGCGCCGCGCTCGACCAGCAGCCGGGCGAGGCGGTTGGCGCGGGCGTTGAGCTCCGCGTAGGTGAGGGTCTGCCCGGCGACCCGCAGGGCGGGGCGGTCGGGCGTCCGGGCGGCCTGCGCCTCGAACAGCTCGGGGACGGGCACGACGGGCACCGGCCGCTCGCCGCCGCTCCAGTCGTGGAGCAGCAGCTCGTGCTCGACCGGTTCCAGCACGTCGAGCCTGCCGACGGGCCGGTCGGGCGCGGCGACGGCCTGGGTCAGCAGCCGGATCAGCCGGTCGACCAGCCCGCGGGCGGTGGCGCGGTCGTAGAGGTCGACGTCGAACTGCAGGGTGCCGTCCAGTCCGGCCGCCGTGCCGTCCGGGTGGAAGCGCTCGCTGAAGTGCGCGGCGAGGTCGAACTTGGCACCGCTCTGCTCGGTGTCGTACAGCTCGGTGCGCAGGCCGGGCAGCTCGAAGGCCGGCTCGGCGTTGTTGTGCACCGTCAGCAGCACCTGGAACAGCGGGTGCCGGGCGGGCGAGCGGACGGGGTTGAGGGCCTCGACGAGGTGCTCGAACGGCAGGTCCTGGTGGGCGTAGGCGGCCAGGTCGGCCTCCTTGACCCGGTCGACCAGTTCGCGGAACGTCGGGTCGCCCGAGGTGTCGGTCCGCAGGACCAGCGTGTTCAGGAAGAAGCCGACCAGGTCGTCGAGCGCCTCGTCGGTGCGCCCGGCGATCGGTGTGCCGAACGGGATGTCCGATCCCGCGCCGAGGGCGCCGAAGAGGGTGGCGAGACCTGCCTGCAGGACCATGAAGAGGCTCGCCTGCTGCTGCCTGGCCAGGCGGGCCAGGGCGTCGTGCAGCGGGGCGTCGACCCGGAAGTCCAGGCCCTCGCCGCGGTGGCCGGCCACGGCCGGCCGGGGCCGGTCGGTGGGCAGCGCGAGCTCCTCCGGCAGGCCGTCCAGCGCCCGCCGCCAGTGGTCGAGCTGGCCGGCGAGCACGCTGCCCGGCCGGTCGGCGGCGCCGAGCACCCGCTGCTGCCAGAGGGTGTAGTCGGCGTACTGGACCGGCAGGGGTGCGAACCCGGGGGTCCGGCCGGCGCTGCGCGCGGCGTAGGCGGTGGCGAGGTCGCGGGTCAGCGGGGCCATCGACCAGCCGTCGGTGGCGATGTGGTGCAGGGTGAGCAGCAGGACGTGGTCCTGGTCGCCGAGGGCGAACAGGGTGGCCCGCAGCGGGATCTCGGTGGCCAGGTCGAAGGCGTGCGCGGCGGCGGCGCGGGCCGCGCCGGCGAGCCCGTCCTCGTCGGTCCCGAGGACCTCCAGGTCCGGGGCGGCGTCGGCGGGCGCCAGCAGGTGCTGGCGCGCGGTGCCGTCGTGGTCGGGGAAGACGGTGCGCAGGCTCTCGTGACGGTCCGTCAGGTCGGCCAGGGCGGCCCGCAGCGCCGCGCGGTCCAGCGGACCCCGCAGCCGGAAGGAGAGCGGGATGTTGTAGGTGGCGTTCGGTCCCTCCAGCCGGTTGAGGAACCAGAGCCGGCGCTGGGCGAAGGAGAGCGGGACGACCTCCGGGCGCGGGCCGGCCGTCAGCGCGGGGCGGGCCTGTTCGGCGGCGCCGAGCTCCTCGGCCAGGCGGGCGACGGTCGGCGCCGCGAAGAGCGTGCGGATGCCGACCTCCACGCCCAGGACGGTGCGGATGCGCCCGGCCAGCCGGGTGGCGAGCAGGGAGTGGCCGCCGAGGTCGAAGAAGCTGTCGTCGATGCCGACCCTGGGCAGGCCGAGCAGGTCGGCGAACAGGGTGCAGAGCGCCTCCTCCTGCGGGGTGCGGGGCTCCCGGCCGGACACGGCGGTGCCGAAGTCCGGTTCGGGCAGGGCCTTGCGGTCGGTCTTGCCGCTGGGCGTCAGCGGCAGCGCGTCCAGGACCACGACGACGGTCGGCACCATGTAGTCGGGCAGGGCGCCGCCGAGGAAGGCGCGCACCTCCGCCGGGTCGAGGCCGGCGCCGGTGGCGGGGACGGCGTAGCCGACCAGCCGCTTGACGCCGCCGGCGCCCTCGCTGACGACCACGGCGCCCGCCGCGACGCCGGGGTGGCGGGCCAGTGCGGTCTCGATCTCGCCGAGCTCGATCCGGAAGCCGCGCACCTTGACCTGGTGGTCGACCCGGCCGAGGAACTCCAGGTTGCCGTCCAGGCGTCGGCGCACCAGGTCGCCGGTGCGGTACATCCGGCTGCCGGCCGGGCCGTGCGGGTCGGCGACGAAGCGCTCGGCGGTCAGGCCGGGCCGCTGCCAGTAGCCGCGGGCCAGGCCGGATCCGGCGATGTAGAGCTCGCCCGGCACGCCGACCGGGACGGGCCGCAGGCCGGCGTCCAGGACGTGGGTGCGGGTGTTCCAGATCGGGCGGCCGATCGGCGGGGCCTGCGGGGCGGGGCTGAGCGGGTCGCTCATGGTGGCGACGACGGTGGTCTCGGTGGGGCCGTAGACCTGCATCACGGTGCGGCCCGGGGACCAGCGCTCGACCATGTCGGCGGGCAGGGCCTCCCCGCCGACCACGAAGCCGCGCAGGGTGGGCAGGTCGCCGTCGGGCAGCGAGGCCAGCATCGGGGCGACCAGGTCGGTGTGGGTGACGCCGTGCCGGCTGATCAGGTCGTACAGCTCCTGGCCGGCGGCCTGCTGGTCCGGTCCGGGCACCACCAGGGCGGCGCCCGAGGAGAGCGTCATCACGATGTCGGCCATCGACACGTCGAAGCTGATCGAGACGACCAGCAGGAAGCGGCTTCCGGGGCCGAGCCCGAGCCGGTCGACGTGGGTGCCGGCCACCGAGGCGATGCCGCGGTGGGTGACCACCACGCCCTTGGGGCGGCCCGTGGAGCCAGAGGTGTAGATGACGTAGCCGGGCCGGTCGAGGGTGAGCGGCGCGGTGCGGTCCGCGTCGGTCGGGTCGACGGCCGGCTGCGACCGGTCCTCCTCCGGGTGGTCGAGGACGATCACCGGGCGGTCCGCGGCGGGCAGCCGGTCAGCGACGGCCCCGGTGGTGAGCACCAGCGCCGGGTCTCCGTCGGCCAGCATGTACGCGATGCGGTCGGCCGGGTAGCCGGGGTCGATCGGCAGGTAGGCGGCGCCGGCCTTGGCCACGCCGAGCAGTCCCACGACCATCTCGACCGAGCGGGGCACGGCGAGCGCGACGAACTGCTCGGGGCCGACGCCGAGGCCGATCAGGCGGTGGGCGAGCCGGTTGGCCCGTTCGTTGAGCTCGCGGTACGAGACCACGGTGTCGCCGAAGACCACGGCGTCGCCGTCGGGGGTGCGGGCCGCCTGGGCCTCGAACAGCTCCGGCAGGGTCGCGGCCGGGACCTCGCGGGCGGTGTCGTTCCAGCCGTGCAGCAGCAGCCGCCGCTCGTCGGTGCCGAGGACCTCCAGCTCGCCGATGCGGCGGCCGGGGTCGGCGACCGCGCTCTCCAGCAGGCGCAGCAGGTGTCCGGCGAACCGCTCGGCGGTCCCGCGGTCGAACAGGTCGGCGCTGTACTCGACGACGCCCTCGATCCCGGCCGGCAGGCCGTCCGTGCCGCGCCGCTCGACCAGGTCGAGTGCGAGGTCGAACTTGGCCAGTCCGAGCGGGACGATCTCGGCGCGACCGGTCAGCCCCGGCAGGTCGAGTTCGGCGGTGAGGCTCTCCTGGAAGGCCAGCATCACCTGGAACAGCGGGTGGCGGGCCAGCGACCGGGCCGGGTTGACCAGCTCGACCAGCCGCTCGAACGGCAGGTCCGGGTGGGCGTACGCGGCGAGGTCGTGGGTGCGGACGCGGTCCAGCAGCTCGGTGAAGGCCGGGTCGCCGGAGGTGTCGGTGCGCAGCACCAGGGTGTTGACGAAGAAGCCCACCAGCTCGTCGAGTTCGTCGTCGGTGCGGGCCGCGATCGGGCTGCCGATCGGGATGTCCTCGCCGGCTCCGAGCCGGGTGAGCAGGGTGGCCAGCGCGGTCTGGAGCAGCATGAACACGGTGGCGCCGTTCTCCCGGGCCACCTCCTGGATCCGGCGGTGGAGCCCGGCGTCGATGCGCAGCGGGACGGTGCCGCCGCGGTAGCCGGCGACCGCCGGGCGCGGCCGGTCGGTGGGCAGGTCGAGCTGGTCGGGCAGGCCGTCCAGCGCGGTGCGCCAGAAGCCGAGCTGCTGGGAGAACGGGCTCTGCTCGTCCTCCTCGGAGCCGAGCACCTCGCGCTGCCAGAGCGTGTAGTCGCCGTACTGGACGGGCAGTTCGTCCCACTGCGGGGCGGAGCCCGCCGTCCGGGCCGCGTAGGCGCGGGAGAGGTCGCGGGTGAGCGGGGTGGTGGACGGGCCGTCGGCGGCGATGTGGTGCAGGACCAGCAGCAGCACGTGTTCCCGCTCGCCCAGGGCGTGCAGGTGGGCGCGCAGCGGGATCTCGGTGGCGAGGTCGAAGCCGCCGGTGGAGGCGGCGTGCAGGTCGCCGGCGAGGGTCTCGCGGGTCGACGCCCGCTCGTGCAGCCGGGGGCGGGCCTCCTGCGGGTCGAGGACCCGCTGGTACGGCTCGCCGTCGAACTCCGGGAAGAGGGTGCGCAGGGCCTGGTGGCGGCCGGTCACGTCGGCGAGCGCCGCTTCGAGCGCGGCCCGGTCGAGCGGCCCGTCGAGGTGCAGCGCGATCGGGATGTTGTACAGCGGCGAGCCGCCCTCGAAGCGGTTGAGGAACCAGAGGCGGCCCTGCTGGTAGGAGAGCGGCAGCCGCTCGGGTCGCTCGTGGCGGCGCAGTGCGGGGCGGGCGCCGGCGGCGCCGGCGAGCCGTTCGGCGAGGCCGGCCACGGTCGGCGCCTCGAACAGGTGGCGGATCTTCAGCTCGGCGTCGAACAGGGCCCGGATCCGGCTGATCAGGCGGATGGCGAGCAGGGAGTGGCCGCCGAGGGCGAAGAAGCTCTCCTCCAGCGGCACCGAGGGCAGACCGAGCACCTCGGCGAACAGGCCGGCGATCAGCTCCTCCTGGACGGTGCGCGCCGCGCGGCCGGCCCGGGCGCCCTGCTCGTCCTCGTAGGCGGGGGCGGGCAGGGCCTTGCGGTCGAGCTTGCCGTTGGGCGTGAGCGGCAGCCGGTCGAGCAGCAGGACGGCGCCGGGCACCATGTAGTCGGGCAGCTCGGTCGCGGCGTGCCGGCGCAGCTCGGCCGGGTCGGGGCCGGTGGCGTCCGGGGTGTCGGCCGCGGCGGGCACCACGTACCCGACGAGCCGCTTGTCGCCGGGCTGGTCCTCGCGGACCAGGACGGCGGCCTGCGCCACGCGCGGGTGGGCGGCGAGCACGGACTCGATCTCGCCGAGCTCGATCCGGAAGCCGCGCAGCTTGACCTGCTGGTCGACCCGGCCGAGGTAGTCGAGGTGGCCGTCGGCGGTCCAGCGGGCGAGGTCGCCGGTGCGGTACATCCGGCTGCCGGGCGGGCCGTACGGGTCGGCGGTGAAGCGCTCGGCGGTCAGTCCGGGGCGGCCGAGGTAGCCGCGGGCCAGGCCCTCGCCGGCGATGTACAGCTCGCCGGGGACGCCGGGGGCGGTGAGGGCGAGGTTGCCGTCGAGGAGGCGGATGCGGGTGTTGTGGACGGGCCGGCCGATGACGGGTGCGCCGGGGCGCCCGTCCAGTGCCGCGGAGGTGGACCAGACGGTGGTCTCGGTGGGGCCGTACATGTTGCTGACGCCGGCGGACAGTTCGCGCAGCCGGGCGGCCAGGGCTGGCGGCACGGCCTCGCCGCCGACGAGGACCCGTACCCCGGCGAGTGCCTGCGGGTGGGTGGCGATCAGCGCCTGCCAGAGCGAGGGGGTGGCCTGGGCCACGCGGACCCGCTCGGTCGCGATCAGTGCGGCGAGCGCGGCCGGGTCCTGGACGGTCTCCTTGGCGGCGACCACCAGCCCCGCGCCGGCCAGCAGCGGCAGGTACATCTCCAGTGCGGCGATGTCGAAGGCGACGGTGGTGACGCCGAGCAGGCGGTCGTCGGCGGTCATCGGGAACTGCTCGCCCATCGCGGCCAGGAAGTTGCCGAGCGCGGAACGGGGCACGACGACGCCCTTGGGGCGGCCGGTGGACCCGGAGGTGTAGATCACGTACGCCGGGGTGGCGGGGTCCACGGTGATGCCCGGGGACGTCGTGGGCAGGTCGGCGAGCCGGTCCTCGCGGTCGAGGAGCAGCCGGGGCACGACGCCGTCGACGGGGGTGTCGGAGGTGGTGACGACCAGGGCGGGGGCCGCGTCCCGGAGCATGTAGGTGATCCGCTCGGCCGGGTAGTCCACGTCCAGCGGCAGGTAGCCGGCGCCGGTCTTGAGGACGGCGAGCAGCGCGGTGACCAGGTCCGCGGTCCGCGGCAGGGCCAGCGCGACGAACTGCTCGGGCCGCACGCCCTCGGCGATCAGCAGGTGGGCGAGCCGGTTGGCGCGCTCGTCGAGCTCCCGGTACGTCAGCCGCTCGGTGCCGGCGACGACCGCGAGCGCGTCCGGGGTGGCCCGGGCGACGGCCTCGAACTGCTCGGGCAGGCTCTGCGCGGGCAGGGCGCGGCCGGTGTCGTTCCAGTCGTGCAGCAGCCGGTCCCGCTCGTCGTCACCGAGGACGTCGAGGCCGCCGAGGCGGCTGCCGGGGTCGGCGACGACGGCCTCCAGCAGCCGGCGCAGCCTGGTGAGCAGCAGTTCGACGCTCGACCGGTCGTAGAGGTCGAGGCTGTACTCGGCGACGCCGGTGATGCCGCCGCCGGGCCGCTCCTCGCAGTACAGCGAGAGGTCGAACTTGGCGGCGTCGAGGGCGACCTCGACCGGCTCGGTGCTGAGGCCGGTCAGTCCGTGGTCGGCGTCGGGCGTGTTCTGCAGGGCCAGGAAGACCTGGAACAGCGCGTGGCGGGCGAGCGAGCGGGTCGGGTTCAGCGCCTCCACCAGCCGCTCGAACGGCACGTCCTGGTTGCCGTAGGCGGCGAGGTCGGTGTCGCGGACGCGGCGCAGCAGCTCGGTGAAGGCCGGGTCGCCGGAGGTGTCGGTGCGCAGCACCAGGTTGTTGATGAAGAGGCCGACCAGGCCGTCCAGGGCCTCGTCGGTGCGGCCGGCGACGGGGCTGCCGATCGGGATGTCGGTGCCGGCGCCGAGCTTGCCGAGCAGGGTCGCGAGGGCGGCCTGCAGCACCATGAACAGGGTGGCCTGCTCGGAGCGGGCGAGTGCCAGCAGCCCGCGGTGCAGCTCGGCGTCCAGCTCGAAGGGGACGCTCTCGCCGCGGTAGCTCGCCCGGGCCGGCCGGGGCCGGTCGGTGGGCAGTTCGAGCTGGTCCGGCAGCGCGGCCAGCGCCTGGCGCCAGTGGTCGAGCTGGCGGGCGTACGGGCTGTCCGCCTCGTCCTCGGAGCCGAGCGCCTCGCGCTGCCAGAGCGCGAAGTCGACGTACTGCGCGGGAAGTTCGTCCCAGCGCGGGACGTCGCCGACGGTCCGCGCGGCGTAGGCGCGGGCCAGGTCGTGGCGCAGCGGCGCGATCGACCAGCCGTCGGCGGCGATGTGGTGCAGCACCAGCAGGAGGACGTGCTCCTGCTCACCGAGCTCGAACAGCTCGGCGCGCAGCGGGGGTTCGGCGGCGAGGTCGAACGGGCGGGCCGCCGAGGCGGTCAGGGCGGCCGCGAGGCCCGCGGCCGGGACCGGCGTGACCGGCAGCCCGGGGGCGGCCTCGGGCAGCACCAGCTGGTAGGGCTCGCCGTCCCGGGCCGGGAAGAGGGTGCGCAGCGCCTCGTGCCGGGCGGTGACGTCGGCCAGCGCCGCGGTGAGTGCCGCCCGGTCCAGCGGGCCGCCCAGGCGCAGGGCGACCGGGATGTGGCCGGCGGCCGGGTTCTCGTCCATCCGGCTGAGGAACCAGAGCCGCTGCTGGCCGTAGGAGAGCGGCGGGTGCGCGGGCCGCGGGCGACGGCCCAGCGGGGCCCGGGCGGTGGCCGCGCCGTCCAGTTGCAGCGCCAGGGCCTCGGGCGTGGGCGCGTCGAACAGCGCGCGGACGCCGAGCTCGGCACCGAACGCGGTACGGATCCGGCTGACCAGGCGGGTGGCGAGCAGCGAGTGGCCGCCGAGGGCGAAGAAGTCGTCCTGCACGCCGACCCGGTCGACACCGAGCACCTCGGCGAACAGGTCGCAGAGCAGTTCCTCGGGCAGGCCCCGGGCGGCCCGGCCGGGGCCTGCCCCGGCCTCGGCGGCGGGCGCCGGCAGCGCCTTGCGGTCCAGCTTGCCGTTCGGGTTGAGCGGGAACGCCTCCAGCACCACGACCGCGGACGGCACCAGGTGGGCCGGCAGCCGCTGCGCGAGGACGCGCCGCACCTCGTCGGGCCCGGCGGTGCCGGTCACGTAGCCGACCAGGCGGCGGTCGCCGGGGCGGTCCTCGCGGACCGTGGCAACGGCCTGGGTGACGCCGTCGACCCCGGCCAGTTCGGCCTCGATCTCGCCGAGTTCGATCCGGAAGCCGCGGATCTTCACCTGGTGGTCGAGCCGGCCGAGGTACTCGACCTGGCCGTCGGCCGTCCAGCGGGCGAGGTCGCCGGTGCGGTACATCCGGGTGCCCGGGGCGCCGTGCGGGTCGGCGACGAACCGCTCGGCGGTCAGCGCGGGGCGGCCCAGGTAGCCGCGGGCCACGCCGTCACCGGCGATGTACAGCTCGCCGGCGACACCGGCCGGCACCGGGCGGAGCCCGGCGTCCAGCACGTAGACCCGGGTGCGGCGCAGCGGCCGGCCGATCGGCGGGGCGGCGTCCACCGCGCCGGTGCCGTACCAGGCGGTGGCGTAGACGGTGGCCTCGGTGGGGCCGTAGATGTTGGCCAGCCGGTCGGCCCCGAGGGCCGCCGCGATGTCGGTGGCAGCCTGGGCGGGCAGGCCCTCGCCCGCCAGGACGACGGTGCCGGCCCTGGCGTCCAGGTCACCCTGGGCGACCAGCTGGGCGAGCGCGGAGGGCACGCCGCTGATCAGCGTGGCGGGGCGGCCGCCGCGGTCGGCGAGCGCGAGGAGGTCGGGCAGCACCTCGACGGTGCCGCCGGAGAGCAGCGGTCCGAACAGCTCGAACACCGAGACGTCGAAGTTGAGCGAGGTGGTGAGCAGCACGTGCGCGAGGCGTTCCGGTCCGAACTCCTCGCGCGCCCAGGCCGCCAGGTTGGCGACCGAGGCGTGCTGGACCACCACGCCCTTGGGGCGGCCGGTGGAGCCCGAGGTGTAGATGGCGTACGCCGGGTGCTCGGGCCGCAGCGGCACCTGCGGGTCGGTGTCGGGGCGGGCGGCGGCGAGGCCGGGCTCGTCGAGGAGCAGCGCGGGCACCCCCGTGTCGGGCAGGTCGACTCCCCCGACGGTCAGCACGAGGGCGGGCCGGGCGTCCCGGAGCAGGTAGTCGATGCGCTCGACCGGGTACGTGGGGTCGACCGGCAGGTAGCCGGCGCCGGCCTTGAGGACGGCCAGCAGGGCGACCACCGCGCGCTCGTCCCGGGGCAGGGCGAGGGCCACGAACTGCTCGGGCCCGACGCCGCGGTCGATCAGCTCGTGGGCGAGCCGGTTGGCCCGGGCGTCGAGCTCGGCGTAGGTGAGCCGGCGGTCGCCCGCCAGGACGGCGAGGTGGTCGGGCGTCTCGGCCGCCTGGGCCCGGAACAGCGCGGGCAGCGTCCGGTGGACCACCGGCGCGTCGGTGTCGTTCCAGGTCTCCAGCACCCGGTGGCGCTCGGTCGCGGAGAGCACCGAGACCTCGGTGGTCCGCTGCTCCGGGTCGTCGGCCAGCGCGGTCAGCAGCCGGACCAGCCGCTCGCCGAGCCGGACGGCCTCGGCGGGGCTGAAGCTGTGGGTCTGGTGGCTCAGCCGCAGCCGCAGCCGCTCGCCGGGGTGGACGAGCAGGGCCAGCGGGTAGTGCACGGCGTAGCGGCTGTCCACGGCGGCGCCGGTGCGGTCCCCGGGGAAGCTCTCGAAGACCGTCAGGGTGTCGAACAGCTCGCCGTGGCCGACCAGTTGCTGGATCTCGGCCAGCCCGGTGTACTGGTGGGCGGCCATCGCGGCCTGCTGCTCCTGGAGCCCGGCCAGCAGCGCGGACAGGGTCTGTTCGGGGGCGATCCGGACGCGGACCGGCACGGTGTTGATGAACAGGCCCACCATGCCCTCGATGCCGGGCAGTTCGGGCGCCCGGCCCGACACGGTGGCGCCGAACACCACGTCGTCGCGGCCGGTGAGCCGGGCCAGCAGCAGCGCCCAGGCGCCCTGGACCGCGGTGTTGAGGGTCAGCCCGCGGGCGCGCAGCACGCCGTCGAGCCGGTCGGTGAGCGCGGCGGACAGCTCCACCCAGTGGTCGCAGGGCAGTTCGTCGGCGATGCGGGCGCCGGCGGCGCCCGGGGCGAGCAGGACGGGCTCCTCCAGCCCGTCGAGCAGGGTGCGCCAGGCCTCCCGGGACGCTTCCTGGTCGCGCCCGGCGAGCAGGGCCAGGTAGTCGCGGTAGGGGGTGACCGGGCCCGGCTCGGCGCCGGCGAGCAGCGCGGACAGCTCGTCCAGCAGTACCGGCAGCGACCAGCCGTCGACCAGGATGTGGTGGAAGGTCAGGGCGGCGCGGCGGCCGCGCGGGCCGAGCTCGGCGACGGCGATCCGCACCAGCGGCGGCGTGGAGAGGTCGAATCCGCGCCGGCGCTCGGCGTCGAACAGCTCGGCGGCCTTGCGCGGCGCGTTCGGGCCGACGTACTCGACGACGGTGAACTCCGGATCGGCGCCGGCCGGGACGAACTGGACGGGCGGCTCCAGGTCGTCGTGGGCGAAGCCGGCCCGGAGGTTGGGGTGGCGGTCCAGCAGCCGGCCGACCGCGGTCCGCAGCGCCTCGGGCTCGGCGTCCAGCTCGAAGACCAGCTGGACCGCGTAGACGTCCAGGGCGCCCTTGGAGTACTCGGCGTGGAACAGCAGGCCCTGCTGGAGGGGGGAGAGCGGCCAGAACTCGACGGCGTCGGGCTGGACGGCGCGCAGCCGGGCCACCTGGGCGGCGGGCGGCTCGGGCAGGGCGGGCAGCGCGAGGGCGGCCTCCTCGGCCGGCTCCCCGGCGAGGGCGGCGAGGGCCGCGACGGTGCGGTGGGTGAACACGTCGTGCTGGGTGAGCGCGAACCCGGCCCGGCGGGCCCGGCTGACCAGCTGGATGGCGCGGATCGAGTCGCCGCCGAGGTCGAAGAAGTTCTCCTCGACCGAGAGTTCCGGCAGGCCGAGCAGTTCGGCGGCCAGGTCGTGCAGGATCAGCTCGGTGGGCGTGCGCGGAGCGGCCCGGACGGTGTCCGGCGCGGCGGCGGGCGCCGGCAGGGCCTTGCGGTCCAGCTTGCCGTTCGGCGTCAGCGGGAAGGCGTCGAGCAGCACGAACGCGCTCGGCACCATGTACTCGGGCAGGGCTGCGGCGGCGGCCTCGCGCACCGCGGCGACGTCGACGACGCCGTCGGGCTCCGGCACCAGGTAGGCCACCAGCCGCTTGCTGCCGGGCCGGTCCTCCCGGGCCAGCACGGCGCACGCGCCGACGCCGGGCCGGGCGTCCAGCACCGCCTCGATCTCGCCCAGTTCGATCCGCAGGCCGCGGATCTTCACCTGGTGGTCGGCGCGGCCCGCGTACACCACCGCGCCGTCCTCGCGCCAGCGGGCGAGGTCGCCGGTGCGGTACATCCGGGTGCCGGGCGGCCCGTAGGGGTCGGCGACGAAGCGCTCGGCGGTCAGTCCGGGGCGGCCGAGGTAGCCGCGGGCCAGCTGGACGCCGGAGAGGTAGAGCTCGCCGGTCTCGCCGATCGCGGCCGGCCGCAGCTCGGCGTCGAGCACGTGCACCCGGGTGTTCCAGACCGGCCGGCCGATCGGCACGGAGAGCTCGCCCGGCTCGGGGACGCACTCCCAGAAGGTGACGTCGACGGACGCCTCGGTCGGCCCGTAGAGGTTGTGCAGCGGTACGCCGGGCAGCAGGGTCCGGAAGCGGGCCGCGAGTTCGACCGGCAGCGCCTCGCCGCTGGCGATCACGCGGCGCAGCCCGGCGCAGCCGGCGGCGGCGGGCTCGTCGACGAAGGCCTGGAGCATCGACGGGACGAAGTGCACGGTGGTGATCCGGCGTTCGCGGATCAGCTCGGCCAGGTAGGCCGGGTCGCGGTGTCCGTCCGGGCGGGCGACCACCAGCACGGCGCCGGTGATCAGCGGCCAGAAGAACTCCCAGACCGACACGTCGAAGCCGGACGGGGTCTTCTGGAGCACCCGGTCGTCCTCGGTCAGGCCGTACGCGGCCTGCATCCAGTGGAGCCGGTTGACGATGCCCTCGTGCGGGACGACGACGCCCTTGGGGCGGCCGGTGGAGCCGGAGGTGTAGATGACGTACGCGGCGTCGGCCGGGCTCGGGGCGCCCGGGCCGCCGTGCGCCCCGACCGGTGTTCCGGTGGACGCCCCGTCGGGAGTCCCGTCGGTCTCCGGGAGCTCGTCCAGGACGAGGGTCGGGACGCCCGCCCCGGCCGGGTGGCCCACGGTGCTGTGGCTGAGCAGCAGCACCGGCGCCGCGTCGTCGAGCAGGTAGGCGATCCGGTCGGCCGGGTAGTCGGGGTCGACCGGCAGGTAGGCGGCGCCGGTCCTGAGCACCGCCAGCAGGGCGACCACCAGCTCCACCGAGCGCGGCACGGTGAGCGCCACCAGCCGGTCCGGGCCGGCCCCGTGCAGCCGCAGACGGGCGGCCAGCCGCTCGGCTCTGGTGTCGAGTTCGGCGTAACTGAGCTCGGTGTCCTCGAAGATCAGCGCGGTGCGGTCCGGCGTACGGGCCGCCTGGTCGGCGAGCAGCCCGGTCAGGGTCGCCGACGTGCCGGGCAGCTCCTGCGCGGTGTCGTTCCAGTCGGCTGGGGCGATCCGGCGCCCGGCCGTGTGCTGCCCAGTCATGTCTTCCCCTCGGAGGTGGCATCGTGCTCGGTGACGCGTCGTTGAGCGGTGGCGCTCGCGGTGCGGGGTGCGCCGGCCCCGGTGGTCAGCTCTGTGCGGACCGGAAGCTGCGTTCGGTGCGGGTGCGGAGCCGGTAGGGGGTGGTGGCGTCGACGAAGGTGCGGGCCGGCGCCTCCGGCGGACCGCCGCGCTCCCCCGCCCATTCGGCGGTCTGCGACGGGTCCATCGGGACCGGTGGGTGCCCGGGCAGTTCGACGCAGTCCGCGCCGAGGTTGGCCCGGGTGGTGAGGGCCCACAGCAGTTCCTCGGCGCTGCGGATCCGGACGTCGTCGTCGGTGAAGAGCACCGTCTTGACGAACGGGTGCCGGCGCACGACCTCCTCGGCCAGTGCGGCCAGTGCCCGGTCCCCCTCGGCGGACTCCTTGCGGACGGCGACGGCGAGCAGGAGCATGCCGCCCCCCGCGGGTGAGAAGTGCAGGTCGTGCACGTGCAGCGCGGGCGCGGACGGCAGCGACAGGGCCACCGAGAGCGCACCGGCGGCGCCCAGGATGTGCGACTGCTCGCGGCCGGGTCCGATCACGGCCTGGTAGAGCGGGTCGCGCCGGGTGGTGACACCGGTGACGGTGAGCACCGGCAGCCCGCTCCTGGCCCGCCCGTCGTAGCCGAGGAACTCCGGGAGCGAGCCGTCCGGCGGGGAGCCCGGCAGGGCTTCGTCGGCCAGCGTGCCGTCCAGGAACCCCTCCAGCACGATCTCGCTCTCCGCGAGCGCGGTCGCACCGGGCTGGGTGAGTGCGGGGACGAGCCCGACCGGCGCCCCGGCCAGGCCGCCGGCCACCGTCAGCTTGTCCGAACCTGTCGGCAGGAAGCGGGAGTTGATCGCCGAAGCGATCATCGCGGCGGGCGGCACCCCGATGTTGACGGTGACCGGGAGGCGTTCGCCGCGCGCCACCGCCTCCTGGTGGAGCTGCCCGAGCCGCCGGCCGGGCACCATCCAGACGGTCAGCCGGTCCCGGCCGATCACCAGCATCCGGTGCGCGGAGAGCGCGCTGCCCCCGGTGGCGGCGTCGCCCGCGTGCACGAGCGCGGCGGTCAGGTACGGCCCGGCGTCCCGGGGGGTGGCGGTGAGCACCGGCAGCTCCCGCAGGTCCACCTCCCCCGCCACCACCTGCTGGCAGGGCGCGGTGTCCGTCCGCACCGGCGGGAGGCCGGCCGCCACCAGGGCGGCGGCGCTCCGCGGCGTGGTGTGCCGGGGCAGACCGGGCAGCCAGCCGCGCACCCGGTCCTCGTCGCCGTACAGCCCGAGCAGCACCGGCGGGACCGCGCGGCCGGACGGCACCGGCGGGACCGGACGGGCGGGCGGGTCCGTCGCGTCGGCCGGGCCGGCCGCGTCGGGCAGCACCCCGGTGTACAGCACCGCCGGTTCGGGCCGGGCCAGGCCGACCGCCGGCACGCCGGAGTACCGCTCGGCGAAGTCGGCGGCGACCGCCTCGCGGGCGATCGGCTCGTCCCGGCCGAGCACCGGCAGCCCGGCCAGCGCGGCCCGCAGCGAGAGCCCGGCGGTCACGGTCTCCGCCGCGGGGTGGGGGTAGATGGTCACCACGTCGCCACGGCTCCTTCGCCCAGCTCGCCGAACCAGCCGTCCAGGTCGGGGTGGCGCAGCAGGCCGGTGCCGATCAGCAGGCCCCGGTACCCGGCGGCCAGCAGCCCCCTGGCGTCCTGCGGCGTCTCGATGCCGCTGGCGCTGACGGGCACCCTGGTCCCGGTGGCCAGGACGTCGGGCAGCAGGCGCAGGCTGCGGCCGAGGTCGGGCGCGTCCTGTTCCTTCTGCCGGATGTCCTTGTTGTTGACGGCCACCACGCAGGACTCGCCGTGCACCACCGTCGCCAGCTCGCGTTCGTCCGTGACCTCGACGAACGGGGTCAGCCCGTGGGCCAGGGCGGACTCGATCAGCCCGGGCAGCACCCCGCGCGGCAGCACCGTGGCGGTGAGCAGGACGGCCGCCGCACCGGCCGCGCGGGCCGCCGCGAGCTGCCGGTCCTTGGTGAAGAAGTCCTTGACCAGGACCGGCAGTTCGGTGGCGGCGACGACCTCGTCCAGCAGCGCCGGGGTGCCGCCGAACCAGGAGCCGGTGACCACCGAGAGCGCGGGCGCGCCCAGCCGGGTGTACCGGTCCACGATCTCCCGCACCGGCCGGCCGCGGAACAGGTCCTCGCCGTGGGCGCTGCGGGCCTTGAGCTCCATGACGACCGGCAGCCGGGCGGCCAGCAGCGCCGCCGGGAACGCCCCGGCGGCGGGCTGCCAGGCCGACCTGATCCGCTCGACCCGCTGCGTGTCGAAGGCGCCGCCCGGACCGCGCGCGGCGCTGTCCACGTCGATGCCGTCGAAGCCGGGGCGGCTCCGGACGGTCCGGTACGCGGCGGAGTTGACCGCGCTGATCCCGCCGGCCAGCATGAACGGCTTGGTCAGCCGCCCGAGCACCGCCTCGACGGCGTCCGCGTCCAGCGGCACACCGGTGCTGCCGATCCGGCCGTCGGCGCCCACCGAGTCGAACAGGAAGACGTCCACGCCCGCCTGCTCGTAGGCCCCGATCAGCGGCTTCTCCAGCACCCGGCCGTCCCGGACGTGGAGCACCTTCAGCAGCTCGACGCCGGGCAGCTCCGCGCGGATCGCCGCCACCTGGGCGGGTGTCGCGTAGCCGTGCAACTGCACCCGCGACACCCCCGAGGCGGTGACCGCTTCGCGCAGTGCCGCCGGGTCGGCGAGCAGGGTCACCAGGACCGGGGCCGGCCCGCCGGCCGAGCGCGCGCACTCGGCCAGTCGGACCAGCTCCGGCAGGTCGAGGTCCGCGGGCCCGTCCGGCACGCCGTACCAGAGCCCGACCAGATCGACCGGGGCTCCGGCGAGCAGCCGCAGCTGGTCCTCACCGGTGACCCCGCACACCTTCAGCCGCACGGTTCGTTCAGCTCCCCGTGGCCTGGGTACCGGTGGAGCCCGACCCGAACTGCTCCGGCAGCCGGGCCAGCGAGCGCGCGACGAGCTCCTGGTCGAAGCCCTCGTCGACGAGCTCGCCGCCCAGGTACTTCTCGTAGGCGGAGAGGTCGAAGTGGCCGTGGCCGGAGAGTCCGAACAGGATGGCCTCGGAGCGGCCCTCCTCCTTGAGCCGCAGCGCCTCGTCGATGGCCACCCGGATGGCGTGGGTGGACTCGGGCGCGGGCACGATGCCCTCGGTCCGGGCGAAGGTCACGCCGGCCTCGAAGCAGCTGGTCTGCGGGACGGCGCGCGCCTCCAGCAGGCCGTCCTCCAGCGCCTGGCTGACCAGCGGCGCGATGCCGTGGTAGCGCAGGCCGCCGGCGTGGATCGCGGGCGGCACGAAGGAGTGGCCGAGGGTGTGCATCTTCAGCAGCGGGGTCAGTCCGGTGGTGTCGCCGAAGTCGTAGGCGACACGGCCCTGGGTGAGGCTCGGGCAGGCGGACGGCTCCGCGGCGATCACCCGCACCCGGCGCCCGCCGCGCAGCTGCTCGCCGAGGAACGGGAAGGCCAGGCCGGCCAGGTTGCTGCCGCCGCCGGCCGCCCCGATGATGATGTCCGGGTAGTCGTCGGCCATCTCCAGCTGGAGCAGCGCCTCCTTGCCGATCACCGTCTGGTGCAGCGCGACGTGGTTGAGCACGCTGCCGCCCGCGTAGTTGGTGAACGGGTCGTTCATCGCGACCTCGATCGCCTCGGACGTCGCGATGCCGAGGCTTCCCGGGCAGTCCGGGTCGTCCGCCAGGATGCCGCGCCCGGCGGCGGTCTCGGTCGACGGGCTGGGCACGCAGGTCGCGCCGTACGCGTGCATCAGGGCGCGGCGGTAGGGCTTCTGGTGGTAGCTGACCTTCACCATGAAGACCTTGACCTCCAGACCGAAGAAGGCCCCGGCGAGGGAGAGCGAGGAGCCCCACTGCCCGGCCCCGGTCTCGGTGGCGAGCCGGCGGATGCCGGCCTCCTTGTTGTAGAAGGCCTGCGCGATACCGGTGTTGGGCTTGTGGCTGCCGGCCGGGCTGCCGCCCTCGTACTTGTAGTAGATCCGCGCGGGGGTGTCGAGCAGCTTCTCCAGGCGGCGGGCCCGGAACAGCGGCGCCGGCCGCCACTGGGCGTAGATCTGCCGGACCACGGACGGGATCTCGATGTCCCGCTCCAGGGTGAGCTCCTGCTCGGCCAGCTCCTTCGGCATGATCCCGACCAGGTCCTCGACCGTCGCGGGCTGCCCCGTGCCCGGGTGCAGCGGGGGCGAGAGCACGGGCAGGTCGGCGGCCAGGTTGTACCAGGACGTCGGGATCTGCGAATCGGCCAGCTGGTACTTGATGGTGTCCACGGTGTCGGCCTCCGGGCCTGGTGGTGGGTCGCGGGGAAGAGGTGTCAGGTGGTGCGGCGGGCGGCCGCGTCGGCCACCAGCGAACCGGCGGTGAACCGCCGGGATTCCGGCCCGGCGAACAGACCGGGGTGCTCACGGCGCATCCCGGTCAGCACCAGGTCGTACGGCAGGTCGTCGAACTCGCCGTGCTCGTGCAGGAATTCCATCTGCCGGGCGCCGTGCTCGTCGAAGGGGTGGTGCACGCTGTCGGCCGTCCCGTCGAACTCCAGCGGCTTCATCCCGTAGAGACGGCAGAGCAGCTTGTTGAAGACCGGGGTGGCCCGCACCCAGCGCCCGTCCAGCTGGACGGAGGTGAGCGCGTGGTAGTAGAAGACGTCGCCTCCGACGTACTCCTTGATCCGCTCGGACGCCAGGTGGTTGCGCACGTCGGTGAGCACCAGGCGGCCGGGGACGCCGACCGAGCGGAGCGCCGCCAGGTACACCAGCGACTTGTGGATGCACATGCCGCGCTTCGCCCGCAGGGTCCCGCTGGCGGTCAGTGCCTCGCGGGTGAACTCCGCACCGTAGATCTCGTAGTTGATCCGGTCCCGCACGGCGTAGTACAGCCGCACCGCGCGGTCGCGGTCGTCCGTACCGCCGTCCGGCAGCACCTCGGCGACGAAGGCGCTCACCTCCGGCGCGGTGTGGTCGATGAAGTCGGTCGCCGCCAGGGTGGCGGACACGTCACTCGACATGGGGAGGACTCCGTACTCTGGGAAGGGGGCGCTCACAGGCCGAGCATGGTGGCGATCCGGACCCGCTGGACCTCGGAGGTGCCGGAGTAGATCGTCCCGGCGACGGCGTTGCGCAGTTCCTGCTCGACGCCGTACTCGGCCATGTAGCCGTTGCCCCCGAAGATCTGCACGGCGTTCAGGGCGGACGCCACGTTCGCCTCGCTGACCACCAGCTTGGCGGAGGCCAGGTCGACGGTGATGTCCCGGCCGGCGAGGAGGGCCTCGGCGGTGTCGTAGAGCCACCGCCGCGAGGTCTCGACGCCGATCCGCATCTCCACGATCCGGCCGGCCACCAGCTGGAACGACCCGATCGGCTGCCCGAACGCGGTCCGCTCCTTGGCGTAGGCGATGCACTGCTCCAGCCGGCGCTGCATCTCGCCGACGGTGACGGCGAAGGAGCAGAGGATCTCCCACTTCATCACGTGGTCGAGCACCAGGAAGCCGGTGCCCGGCCGGCCGATCACGTTGGCCCTCGGCACCCGGCAGTCGTCGAAGAACAGCTCCGACATCGGGGACGCCTTGAGGCCCATCTTCTCGATCGGGTTGCCGACGGTCAGCCCGGGGGCGTCACGCTCCACCAGGAAGGTGGTCACCCCGAGCGGACCGGCGGTCGGATCGGTCTTGGCGTAGACCGCGATCACATCCGCCACCGGTCCGTTGCTGACGAAGGTCTTGCTCCCGTTCAGCACGTACGCGTCGCCGTCGGCCACGGCACTGGTACGCATCGCCAGCGCGTCCGAGCCACCGCCGGGTTCACTGATCGCGTGGGCTCCGATGAGGCTGCCCCCAGCCACCCCGGTCAGGTACCGCTCCTTCTGGGCGGCCGTGCCGAAGCGCTGCAGCGGGACTCCGACGCTCACCATGCTGGTGGTGACGGAGAAGTTGAGCCCGCCGTTGCGGCAGCCGTGGCCGAGTCCCTCCAGGACGTACATGGTGGTCAGCAGGTCCTGGCCGAGCCCTCCGTACTCGGGCTCGAACGGCAGCCCGAGCAGGCCCGAGTCGACCACGGCCTGCCAGGGTCCGCGCGGGAACCGCGCGGCCTTGTCGTGGGCCAGGTAGTCGTCGCCGAACTTCTCGAACCACGGTGTCAGGCCGTCGCGCAACTCGCGCCGATCGGCGGACCATTCGATCATCGCTTCATTCCCCGGTCGGTGGTCGGTGGCGCGGGCGGGATCAGTAGTGGGAGGACGAGGCGCCGGTGAGGTCGTGGACCTCGTCGCCGCGCAGCGCCGGGGTGAAGACGCACACCAGGCGCAGGTCCTCCTCCGGCCAGGCGATCAGCCAGTGCGCGTCGTGCTGGTCCAGCGCGTAGAGCGTGCCGGGCTCGATGACGTGGCTGTTGCCCGCCATGTCGACGACCTCGCCGCGGCCGGAGATGCAGTAGCAGGCCTCCAGGTGCCGCTTGTACTCCAGCAGCGACTTGGTGCCGGCCGCCACGACCGTGTCGGTGACCGAGTAGCCCATCCGGTCCGACTCCAGGAGGAAGCGGCGGCTGACGCCGTTGCCCCACTCGACCGTTCTGACGTCCTCCAGCTTGCGAATGATCATGACGAACTCCGTTCAGTGATTGGACAGTTGTTCTTCGTGCACGGGTCGGTGACGCAGGCCACCGATGAATCCCGCGAGTTCGGCGAGCAGGTCACCACCGGTCTCCAGGACCCGTTCGACCTCCGCCACCAGGGCGCTTCCGACGATCGCCGCGTCCGCGCCCAGGTCCCCCATGGCCGAGACGTCCTCGGCGGTGCGGACCCCGAATCCCACGGCCACCGGGGCCGGGGTGAGCCCCTTGAGGGTGGCGACCACCGGCGCGAGCGCCGAGCGGTCCGGGGCCGGGGCCGTGCCCGAGCGGCCGAAGTGGGCCACCAGGTACAGGTACGCCGAGGCGAACTCGGCACTCTCGGCCAGGACTTCGCGGGGCGAGTTCGGGTAGCAGGTGGTGACCACCGGCTGTCCGATCCGCTCCGCGGCCTCCAGGTACCGCCGCCTGGCCAGCGGCGGCAGGCCGTGCAGCAGGGTCGCGTCCGCTCCCGCGTCCCGGGCCTTGCGCAGGAACTCCTCCAGGCCCACCGGCTTCACCGAGTGGCCCCAGTCGGCCAGCAGCGCGATCCGGGTGTGCCTCAGCTCCGGCCGGACGCGCTCGACGAAGCCGAGCACCGCGTCCAGGTCGACGCCCTGCTCCAGCGCCCGCCGTGCGGAGCGCCGGATGACCGGGCCGTCGGTCACCGAGTCGGGGAACGGCACCGCCAGTTCGAGGCAGTCCACCCGCTCCTCGTCCAGCAGCCGGACGAGGTCCGCGAGCCGGTCCAGGCCCGGGTCACCGGCGTTGAGGAACAGCGCCAGACCCGGGTCGGCGGAGCTGCGGCCGGCGAAGAACCCGCCCGCCGGCCGGCCGTCGCGCTCGGTGGGGTCAGACACCGGCCCGCACCTCCCGGCGCAGCCGCTCCACGAGCCCGACCGCCGCGCCGTCCGCCACCGCCGCCCGGGCGGTGGCGAACGCCTCCGCCCAGTCGGTGGTCCGGCCGGCGGCGATGGCCGCGGCCGCCGCGTTGAGGCAGATGCTCTCCACCGCCGCCGCCGGGCCGTGGCCCCGGAGCAGGTCCAGCAGGTGCTCGGCCGCGTCGGTGCCCTCCGCGGCCGGGCGGAGGTCGGCGAGGGTGCCGCCCGCCGCGCCCACCGTGCCGGGGCCGACGGCCAGCTCCGTGCCGTTCGCCCGCACGGTGTTCCCGGTGAAGCTGAGCAGCTCGTCCACACCGAGGTCGTTGCGGATCAGCCAGACTCGCCGGTCGGCCGCCAACTCGGCGAATCCGTCCCAGAGTTCAGGCGACGATACACCGGTCAGCTGGACCTCGACGGGCACCGCGGCCAGGAACGGGCCGAGCAGGTTGACGAACCGGCCGATCTGCTGCATGCCGTACGGCAGCACGGCGCGCGCCAGTTCGGTCAGCTCGACCGGGTAGACGAACCCGGAGGCGAAGGCCAGGCCGAAGCGGCCGAGCAGGTCCTCGCACTCGGCGTACGAGCGCGCGGTCGGCAGCCCCAGCCGGTCCAGGATGTCGATCGAGCCGTACCGGCTGCTGTAGCCGCGCGACCCGGTCTTGACGATCGGCACCCCGGTCGCCGCGGCCACCAGGACGGCGGCGGTGGTCAGGTTGAAGGTGGCGGGGCCGCCCCCGGTGCCGACCAGGTTGACGACGCCGGGCCAGCGGGCCGGCAGCGGCGCGGCACGGTCGGTCAGCGAGCCGAGGAAGGACTCCAGGGTCGGCGTCACGGGGGTGCGGGTGGAGAGCGAGGCGAGCACCGCGAGGGCCTCGCCGTTCTTCAGCCGGCGCTCGTGCAGCCGCTCCCAGAAGTCGGCCCAGACCGGGCGTTCCACCGGTTCGGCGCCCCGGACCAGGCTCTGCAGCAGATCGGCCACGGTCAGTTGGCTCCGCTCGCCACCGGGTCGGCCTGACCGAGGAAGGCGTCGATCGAGGCGACCGAACGGAAGTTGTCCGGCACGATGTCGAGCGCGTCGATGTCCAGCTTGTAGGTGTTCTCCAGCCAGCCGACCAGGGTCAGCAGGCCGAGGCTGTCGATCACGCCGTTCGCCAGCAGGTCGAAGTCGTCGTCGATCTCCTCGACCGTGACCTCCAGCAGGAACTGATCGATCAGGTACCGCTTGATGTCGTCGGTGCGCGCCATGTCAGCCTCCGGAGGCAGTGGTGTCGGGTCGGTCGGTCCGCGCCTGCAGGAGGCGGCGCTGGACGGCCTTGCGGTCGAGCTTCCCGGTGCCGGTGCGGGGCAGCGGGGTGTCCACCAGCTCGACGGTGGCGGGGATGGCCACCCGGGGCAGCAGCCCGGCGGCGTGCTGGCGGATGGTCAGGGAGTTGAGCTTCCCGCCCTCGGCGCGCTGCACGACGGCGTGCAGTCGCGTGCCGGCGAGCTCGTCGGGGACGGCGATCACCGCCGCCTCGGTGACGGCCGGGTGGCTGCGCAGGGCGGTCTCGACCTCGGCCGTGTTGATCCGCACACCGCGGACCTTCACCACGAAGTCCCGCCGGCCCTCCAGGGTCAGCACCCCGTCGTCGTGACGGCGCACCAGGTCCCCGGTGCGGTAGTAGCGGGTTCCGGCCCGCTCGGAGAAGACGCCCCGGTCGAGCTCGGCGTCCAGGTACCCGGCGGTCTGGAACGGTGTGGAGACCACGAGTTCACCGCGGCCCGGCCCGGTGAGCTCGACGCCGTCCTCGTCCAGGACCAGCGCGTCGACCCCGTCGATCGGCCGGCCGATCGGCACCGTACCGTACGGCATCGGGTCCGCCGGGTCGATCGTGTGGAGGAAGCTGTCGTTGGTCTCGGTGCAGCCGTAGACGTTGTGGAAGACCGCCTTGGGCAGGAGTGCCGGCAGCGGTTCGAAGCCGCGGGCGCTGACGGCGTCGCCGGTGAGCAGCGCGTGTTCCACACCGTCCAGCACCAGCGCCGGGTCGCCCGCGGCGGCCTGGGTGAGCAGTTGGTAGAGCATCGGGACGCCCTGCACGACCTGGACCGGCCGGGCGCGGTACTGCGCCAGCAGGTGGGCCGGGTTGGCGGCGAGGTCCTGGTCCACCAGGGAGACACACCCGCCGCGGCTGAGCGTGGTCCAGATGTCGAGCAGGCACAGGTCGAAGTTGAGCGGTGCGTAGTTGAGCACCGTGCTCTCCGGGCCGATGCCGAACTGCTCGGCGGCCCAGTCGGCGAACCGCGTCACCGCGCCACCGGTCAGCGGCACGACCTTGGGCAGCCCGGTCGAGCCCGACGTGGTCAGGAGCAGCGCCACGTCCTCCGGGTCATGGTCACCCTCGAAGGTGAACTCCTCGTGTCCTTCGGTCAGTTGGATCGGGTCGGGCAGGCGTCGGGCGCCACAGCGGTCCACCAGGGCGGCCAGGGTCTCGGCGCCGAGCTCCGCCGAGGGCAACAGCACCGGCCGGCGGAGCATCAGGCAGGCCAGCACCACGGCGACGGCCTGCGGCGACTTCTTCGCCACCATGGCCACCGGTTCTGCGGGGCCCAGGCCCAGCCCGGCCAGCCGCGCGGCGGCGGCACCGGCCATGCGGTGCAGTTCGGCGTAGCTCACCTCGTCCGCGTGCCAGAGCAGTGCCGGCGCCTGCGGGCGGACTCTCGCCTCTTCGGCGATCCGGCCAGGGAGGGATCTCCACGGCATCGAACGGTCCTCCGTCTCACGTCCTGGGAGTATCTGAGTGGGTCTGAGTGGTCTGCGGACTGTCTGAGCGGTTCTGCGCGGGCAGCCGAAAGCCGATTACGGCTGCCGCCGAAAATGTGCGCAGGATGAATCGCCAGGTGGCGGGCGGCAGCACGCGTGGGCGGCCGCACTCGTCCATGGGTAAATAGATGAATACACCTGAAGAAGTTGACCGATAAACCGCCCGGTCGGCGCGGAGGAGTTCCGCGTGACGGAATACCGAAGGTGGAATCCCGCAATCCGGAACCGGGACGGCCCGATCAGCCCGCGCGCCGCCCCGAAGGCTGCGCGAACGCCGCGGAGATACCCAGCAGAAGATACGTACAGCCGGTGATGTACTTCTGGGCACGGGCGAACCGCACACTACGGGCGAGCCATGCGCCCACCCCGACCGAGGCCACCGCGTACACCAGATCCATGGCCAGGGCGATCGTGAAGAACACCAGCCCCAGCACCAGGGTCTGACTCGCCCCGGAGCCCCGCTCCGGGTCGACGTACTGCGGCAGCAGCGCCAGGAAGAAGAGGGCGACCTTGGGGTTGAGCACGTTCACCAGAGCCCCCTGGCGCAGCAGCGTCCCGACCGACCGGGGGCTGTCCGAGCCCGCCGGGCCCTCGCCCAGCGCGCCCCCCTTGGACAGCAGGGTGCGGATGCCCAGGTACACCAGGTAGGCGGCGCCGGCGTACTTCACCACGTCGAACGCCGTGGCGGAGGCGGCGATCAGCGCCGACACCCCGACCACGGTGCCCAGGACGTGGACCAGCGTGCCGAGTTCCACCCCGAGCGCCGAGGCGAACGCCGCCCGCCGGCCCTGGCCGATGCCACGACTGAGGATGAGCAGCATGTTCGGCCCGGGCACCGCGACCACCGCGACCACCGTCGGCACGAACAGCAGCAGCGCCGCCATCGACGGGAGCGTCAACTCCACCGGGCCCATCCCCCTCCGTCAGCTGCGGAGCGAGCCGGACGGCTCAGCCCCACTCAAGGTCCCCGTCACGCCCGCCCGGGAATCCGAAACCCACCCAAGCCGACTGAAATGATTGCCGAATGGCCACCATGTTACTCATCCCCCCAGCGAATTAATCGATCTTTGTCTCAGCTCCGCCGTACTCTGTTTCCCAAGCGAAGTTCCTTCGATCCTGCCGACCGCACTTCGGCAAGTCCAGGGATCACAGCTGTCCCATAGGTGCCGTGACTGGTGACGGCCAGGTTATCCACGGGGGCACCACAGAGCAGCAGAACCACCACCACGGAGTTAGCAATGGATCTTGAGCGCGACCGGAAGGTCCTGACGGACCTCTACCGGCAGTTGCGGAACGAGCCGAACCTGAGCACACCCGAGATCTGCGCCCGGTCGGGCCTGGATCCGGCCTCCCTCCACGAGGCCACGGCGCTGCTCACCGAGCTCGGGTTACTGACCGGGTCCGGCCGCGGCAGCGGGCGGCCCACCGTCACCTCCACCGAGGTCGCGCTCAACCGCCTCGCGCAGCAGGCCGAGCAGACCGCCGTACGCTGGCTGGAGGAGACCATCCGGGTCCGCAAGGCGATGCGGCTCCTCACCACCGAACTCGCCGACCAGTACCAGCAGCAGGAGAGCCTCGCGCCCGCCGAACTGATCGTCGGCCTCGACCACATCTCCGAAGTGCTGGAGGACTGCACCGAGCTCGCCCAGGACGAGGTGCTGAGCATGCACCCCGGCCCGGTCGTCGAGAGCCGCTCCAAGGCCCGTCTGGAACGCAACCAGAAGGTCGTCAACCGCAGCGTGGGGATGCGCACCATCCACCTCGCCTCCACCGCGCGGCTGCCGCAGGGCCTCGCCCTGCTGGAGGAGATGCAGCGCTCCGGGGTCCAGATCCGGCTGGCTCCCACCATCCCGTTCCGCCTGATCGTCATCGACGACGTGATGGCCTTCACGCCGGCCTTCGGCACGGAGGCGCAGCCCACCGCCATGGTCACCCGCGGCCCGGTGATCACCCGCCTGCTCAGACGGGTCTTCGAGCACTGCTGGCAGTCGGCGGTCGAGCTCGGCACCGACACCCCGCCGCCCCAGACCCCCGTCGACACCCCGCTCACCGGCCAGCAGGCGGGCATCCTGCGGCTGATGAACGCCGGCTTCAAGGACGAGGCGATAGCCCGCGAACTCGGCGTTTCCACCCGGACACTGCGCCGTCTGATGAACGACCTGATGGAGAAGCTCGGCGCGGACAACCGCTTCCGGGCCGGGGTCCGGGCCCAACAGCTGGGCTGGCTCAAGTAGCCGGGGGGGGGGGGGGGGGGCCCCCCCCCCGGCCCCCGCCCCCCCCCCCCCCCCCCCCCCCCCCCCCCCCCCCCCCCCCCCCCCCCCCAAAAAAAAAAAAAACC
>NZ_JBHXDN010000045.1:0-40847 GCF_042726075.1 Kitasatospora sp. NPDC127035
CCACCTCCCCCTCCACGCCCACACCGACGCCACCCTCCTCCTCCTCGGCGGCCACCCCTTCGAGGAGAAACTCGTCATGTGGTGGAACTTCATCGGCCGATCCGGCGAAGAAATCACCCAAGCCCGCAACGACTGGGAAACCGGCACCCGCTTCGGCGAAGTCCACGGCTACGACGGCCCCCGCCTCCACGCCCCCGAACTCCCGGCCCTACCCCTCAAGCCCCGCGGTAGGGTGCGCTGACCTGGGGAGATGCTTCGAGGAAAGCATCTGTGCCCTGTCGCTACCGACTGGACTTTTCGGGCATCTCAAGGTCATTGGCAGAGCGAGTTCCGTCTCCCGCACCTGCCCCCTCGGGGGGGGTAGGTGCGGGGCCGTTGATTCTCAGGTCTACGCGCGATTTGCAAGGTCTGCTCGTACCGATGCTGACCTTCTGCTGACGTTTCTGACTGATCGGCGGTGACGGATTGGCCTGGAAATCGGCGGGCTCGGCCCCGAGTATCAGGCCGACGGCGAACACCGCAGCGGCGTTGAGCGCGTTGTGCCGCCCCGGAACCGCCAGGGTGAAATGCCAGTTTGGTGCTGAGAAGCCAGAACCAGCCCCGAGAGTGAGCCGACGCGGCGCGAGCAGCGTTGTTCTCGGGCGGTGCGGATCAGCAGCATGACGGCGTGAACGCCCGCCGGTCGTCCATGCCGCCTTCGGCCTGGTCGACGGCCTCGATCTCCACGTCGAGGGCGTCGACGCCGTCGCCGGCACTCCAGCTTTTGTCCGTGGCCGGACTCAGCTTTCCTGGCCGAGTGTCGAGACGCAACGGTGCGCCTCGTCCGTTCGCTTGATCGCTCAGGCTATGACCCACCACTGACAGGCGCTACAGGTGCGACTGCTGAGATTTGTCCAGGCATATCCACCGACCGGCCCCTGAGTTCCAGGAGGTCACACGAGGTGAGGCCGCCCTCCACCGTGGTGGAGGGCGGCCCTGTGGGCTTATCGGCCGTGGCCCGCATCGATACTCGCCCCCAACCCGTGCCACCGCTCGGAGCGTCGGAGGCCATCCTCATCGCCGTCCGCTCTGCCATGGGCGAACTGGAGGGAGTGCCCCAGCTGTGCGAGGTGCTGAAGGAGGGCTAGGCGTGCTGCCGTACAGGAGCCCGAAGAGGGAGAACGGCGTTGGAGCCGAGCAGAGGCCGCCGCGACATGGCGGCGCTGGAGCGCAAGGTCCGCAGCGCAGGGCGGCCGTGGACGGTGGGCGCCGCCGAGCCCGGCGACCGCCCCGACCCGGCCGCAGACTGAAGCGTGGCCGGTCTCGTCGAAGTTCGACGGTCTGGCCGGGGTGGCACTTCAGCGTGCGGTGACCCAGTACGCTGCGAGCGGGCGGTTCCCGTGCGGTGCGGCGACGGTCCGCAGGACGTCGCTCTGGCTGAGGACGAGTTGCCGTACCGGTTCGGAAAGCGCGGCCAATCGTTCTCCTCCGGTGGTCAGGTCGAGACAGGCGGTGATCTCCCAGTCCGCGTCCTGGAGTGCGTCGGTGTCGACCGGCCCGTCGCCGTCCGTTGTCCAGCCCGTCTCGGGCAGGAGCCGCAGCAGCGCCTCGCGGGAGAAGGACGTGCGGATGTTGCCCTCGCCGTGTGAGCCCGCGGCCTCGATCTGGCCCTGGATCAGTACGGCGAGCAGGTGCGCCAGCTGGTCGCCGCGGGTGGGCGTCAGGTCCCATTCGGTGAACCACAGCCGGCGCGCCCAGGGCCGCACCCGGGCCAGCGTGTCGCGCAGGTGCCCGAGCGAGGCGAAGTACCAGGAGCAGTGGGCGAGCACGACGTGGTCGAAGGCGTCGGAGGGGAAGTCGACGGACAGGTCGCGGACGTCCGTGCTGAAGCGGAAGTCGATGCGCGGCCCGAGCGGGCTCGCCGCGAGCCGGGCCGCCGATTCCCCGAGCGTGACCGGCGCCCCGTAGGTCGGATCGGCGACATCGACGGCCACCACGCGTCCCTGGGGACCGACGGCTTCCGCGAGGACGGCGGTCATGTCGCCCTGCCCGCACCCCAGTTCGAGGACGGTGGATCCGGGCTCGATGTCCCAGCTCGCCACGAGTGAAGCGCGGTGGCGTGTCTGTACCAGCTGAGCATCCGGGCTGTGGTCGGCAGCGGCCATGGTCTTCACGAGCAACGGAATCCTGGCATGGAGATCGAAGTGCTTCACACAATCCTCAGTGGCTGTTCGGCGAACCGGTGAGGACGAGGGTACGAGACGCCCCTTGGCGGCGCCTGCGATTTCTCCGTCGAGCCGGGCGTTCAGTTCGCCGGCCAAGCGGGGCCCGGCGGCGAACGGGCCGAGGACCGGATGCAGGTAGGAAGGGGAGGCCGGGACGGGGTGCTCGGCGGTGAGGACTTCGGCGACGGCCTGGGCGGCGTCCGTGAGTCAACCGGCGAGAGAGGAGCGGTTGGGCGTGGCGTCGGTGCTCATCATCGGGCCCTACGGGACGAGCCGGCGGCGGCGAGGCGGCCGAAACCCGGCACACAGCCCTGCCGGGGGCGGAACTGGCCGCCTCCGTGGTGGCCCGCCTCGCGAAGGGGGTGACGGCCCTCGATGAGGAGATCGCGGAGATCGCGGAGATCGACGCCTCCTTCCGCCGCGGGCGGGATGGATGCGGACGGCGGTCTTCGAACCTCGTTTCCTACTGGTTGAGATCGTAGAGGTTGAGGCCGCCGACGATGTCCCCTCCGTCCACCCAGAAGGCGCCCCAGTTGCCGTACCTGTCGTACGCGTGGATCTCCGGGGCGAACCACTCCCTCCACGTGTCCAGCGGCCCGTTCGGAAGGTGCCATCCGTTGCCGCCGGTGGTGGAGTGCACCCAGGTGAAGCACAGGTACTGATCGGGGTTGTCCCGGTTGTAGATCTTCGCGTAGTCCCACCACTTGTTGCCGTCGGGGAAGTTGACGACCTGCGCTTCGCTGCGCCCGTCGCTGTCGAAGTAGTACGCGGAACCGTGCGGCTCGTGGTACCAGACGTAGCCGCCGTAGAAGTTCTTGTGGTGGTTGTCGGGGGTGATGTTGCAGGCGAAGAACCCGTCGTAGCCGGATCCGCTGAAGTAGTTGCTCACCGAGAAGGTGACGAAGTAGTTGTCCGGGGATCGCAGGGACAGGTAGTAGTTCCAGGCGTTCGTCGTCACGTACTTCGTGTCTTCGCCGTACTTGGTCGACGTTCGCGAGTAGTCCCAGGCGACGTCCGCCAGCGTGTACGTCAGGGCCTTCCGCGGATTGAGCCTGACCTTCGCCCGGTGCGTTCCGTTCAAGGAGCTCTTGATGATGTGGTCGCTGTCGGTCTTGACCTGGACGCCGATCGACTTCGGGCTCGCTCCGGGGGCGCAGTACACGTAGAACGTGACCAGCTGGGTTCCGTCGTCGTCGAACGAGGCTTCGGCGCGCTCACCGGACAGGCCGGGGGTGGCGGTGAAGGCGTTGGTGGTGTCCGTGTAGCACCAGCCCGAGGTGCCGTTCCAGTTGAGTGTCGACTCGGTGACGTAGTCGATCAGCCACAGGCGGTCGAGCAGGTGGGCGGAGTCGACCTCGACGGGATCCCCGTCGCCGTCGGTCGGCGCGATACTGATCATCACGCCGATCCTGTTCCGCCCGTTCGCGTAGATGTCGCACGTCTCGTCTCCGCTCACGAGGATGATCGAGAGCTTCGACACGCTGGTCCATGTCGACATGCGTGGTCTCCTTCGTTCGTCCGAGATGGTGCGGCGGCGTGCGGCAGGGTCTCAGAGCGCCGTGTGGAATCCGGCGAAACGTGGCGAGTACGAGTAGCCGGCGTCCAGGCCGAGGAACTCCCGGACGGCGTCGTCGTTGCGGCTGCAGCAGAAGCCCACGATGATTTCGTGACTGGAGTCGCCCCGCAGGATCTCCCCGATCCGGTCGAACGACAGGCGGGGCGTGTTGTGCACGTACACGTTCGGCGACCAGAGGCTCTCCTGCCCCGTGGCCGCGTGCGGCCTGCCGCCGACGTCCTGGTGGTAGAACTCCGCTTTCGCTTCCGCGCCGGTGCGCTCCCCGAGCTCGGCGCCGTGTGTTCCGCTGAGAATGTCGACCTTTTTGCCGCGCGCCGCCGCGTTCAGGGCAGCCCTCCTGACCATGACTCCGTCGACCTCGCCTTCGCTGACCCAGACCCTCGCACCGTTGCGGTTCTCGATGACGAACATGTCCCAGGGGGTCTTGTCCGGTAGGACGACCGGCAGGCCGTGGAGCTCGGGATCGGTCTTCGCGAGCTTCAGACCGAGCGTGGCCTTCCTCTTCGCCGGCCCTCCGAAGCCGCGTGCGGCCTCCTCGGCGAAGCCCGGGGCGCGCTCGGCCCCGAGGCGGGCCAGGCGCGCGCCGCCTTCGGCCAGCCCGGCCGCCCCGGTGCCGAGCGAGACCCAGCCGAGGACGGCCGAGGCCTTGGGGGAGGCGGTTTCGAGGGCACCGCTCGCGATGGCGGTGACGTCGGAGGCGACGCCGAGCGTGCCGACGACCAGGGTGGTGGCGGAGGCGGCGCTGATCGCGGCCATCACCCCTCCGGCGGCGACGATGGCCATGCCGCCGGTGACGGCGGCCAGGGCGAGGCCCGCGATGCCCAGGCCGATGCCGAGCCAGGCCTGCCAGCTCAGGTGGCCCGACGGGTCGACCCGGTTGACGGGGTCGCCCGCGCAGTACGCGTAGGGGTTGACGCCGCCCGCACCGAAGGGGCTCAGGGTGTCGGGGGTGGTGAACCGCAGGAGGACGGGATCGTAGGCGCGGGCCCCGTTGCCGAGGTGGTACCAGCCGGTCATCGGGTCGCTCCGCTGGCCGGTGAAGCCCAGCAGGCTGTCGGCGCCGCCGACCGGCCGTTCGCCGTAAGGGGTGCGGGCGTACGGTTCCCGGCCCTCGGCGCCGGCCGCCAGGTGGACGGTGCCGGCGCCGTCCGTCGTGAGCAGCCGGGTGCGTCCGTCGCGCGACTGGGCCACGTAGGCGCCGTTGCCGAGCTGCAGGAGGCGGGCGGGCCGGCCGTCCTCGGTGACGGCGGCGAGGGATTCGCCTCGGTAGTGGAGGACGGTGGTGTGGCCGTCGGTCCGCTGGGTGAGCAGCCGGTTGAGCGGGTCGTAGCCGTACTCGTTCGCCGGGCCCGTCGAGCGCAGGCGGCCGAGCGGGTCGTAGGCGAGCGTGCGCCCGGCCCGGTCCGTGATCAGGCGCCCGGCCGCGTCGTAGGCCAGGGTGATCCGGGGCGGGTGGGTGCCGCCGGTGTGGGTGATGCCGGTGAGCTGGCACGGGTCGGACGGGTTCTCGTACAGGTAGATCGCGGTGTCGGAGCCGTCGGCGTACTGCGACCGGCACCGGGTGACGTTGCCGAAGGCGTCGTGGTCGAAGGTCTGCGCGGTGATCCCGTTGCCCTGGGCGTCGGTCGGGGGCGTCGGTCCGGCGCAGGTGTAGGCGGTGAGCCGGTTGCGGCCGTCGTAGCCGAAGGTCTCGTCGCGCAGCAGCGTCGTGCCGGAGGTGGACGTCCTGCGGGCGAGGAGGTCGTTGTCCAGCCACTGCTGGGTGAGCGACCAGGTGCGGCCCCGGCTGTCCCGGGTCGAGCGCGTCACCTCGCGGCCGAAGTCGTCCAGCGTGAGCGTGGTGGTCAGGGTGTACCCGGACTGCGGGTCCCTGACGGTCCACGAGGTCGGGCGGCCGTCGGAGCCGTAGCCCAGCGACACGCCCATCGCCGGGTCGGTGATGGCGGTGATCCGGCCGAAGGCGTCCCGCAGGGTCTGCCGGGCGGTGCCGTCCACTCCGGTGTAGCCGGTTTCCAGGCCGCCGGGCGTGAAGGTCCATCGCGCGGTGACGCCGGGACCGCCGGATCGGGTGGTGGTCTCGGTGCGGGGCAGGCCGGCGGGGGTGTAGTCGCGCGTCACCGTGACGTCGGCCTCCTGCGCGCTCGTCAGGAAGCCGGAGACGGGGTCGTGCCCGAGGCTCTGGGTGAGGGAGTCGGCCTGGACCCGGGAGACGGCGTTGCCGAGTTGGGGGACGAAGGCGTAGGTGATCTGCCGCTGGTCGGGGGTGGTGACCTGGGTGGGGAGGGGGCCGCTGTCGTGGGCGTACCGGTAGGACCAGGTGCGTCCGCCGGAGCTGGTGCCGGTCAGTCGGCCCAGGCCGTCGAAGGTCTGCGCGCCGTAGGGGATTCCGGCCACGGTGAGCGTCGTGGCGAGGCCGCCGGAGGAGAACGGTGCGTAGGCGCGGGTGACGGCCGTGCCGTCGGGCAGGGTGGTGCGGGTGAGCCGGCCGCGCATGTCGTAGTCGTACTGCGTGGTGTTCCCCAGCTCGTCGGTCTCGCGGCGCAGCCGGCCCCGGCCGTCGTGCTCCAGTGTGCGCCGTCCGGAGGGGGCGCCCTTGAGGTCGAACCGCTCCGTCGCCACCGGCTCGCCCCGCGTGTTGAAGGTGGTCACCCCCGTTCCGGACACCGGGCTTCCGCCGCCCAGTTGCTGGACCGTGGCCGTCAGCGAGACCGGGTCGATCCGGGTGAGCCGGCCGGTGCCGTCGTCGCAGGCGATTGCCGACAGCCGGCCCCAGTCGTCGTAGGACAGGGTCCGGGTCAGCTCGGCCGCTCTGCCGCCGCCGTCGGGCAGGTGGTCCGTCACCGACTCCGATGCCGCGCGGCCCAGTTCGTCGTAGCTCACGCGCTGGACGACCTGCCAGGTGCCGTCGCCGCCGGTGTGCCGGCGCTCGCCGACGACCGGCCGCCCGGCGCCGTCGAAGCTGACGCGCCGCTGGTTGCCCAGCGGGTCCGTGGATGTCGTGACGAACGGGGCGGAGGTCCCCACCTCGTAGGTGTGGGTCTCGGTCGCCTCGTACGGGGTGCCCGGGTGGGTGGTGCGGGCCAGCGTACGGCCCAGGCCGTCGTAGCTCGTGGTCACGGTGTTGCCCTGCGGATCGGTGGCCGACCACAGGCGCCCGGTGAACCGCGAGCGTCGCTGCGAGCGCATCGTCGTCAACCGGTCGTGGGTCGTCAGACGGTGCGTCTGGACCAGCGCCTCACCGTCCGTCCGGAAGGTGAAGGCGTGGGACGCGGTGTAGGAGTCGCCGCCCTCGCCGTCCGGGAACTCGACCTCGGCCAGCGCGGTGATGCGGCCGAACTCCGCGCCCGAGGTGCCGTAGGCGAGGTCCTCCCTCCGCAGGAGCCGGCCGTCGGCGTAGTGCCGTTCCGAGGACTTCACCACCGCGGTGGGCACCCGCGCGTCCGGTGTCGCGTACGAGGTGTAGGAGTAGGACGTCCTGACGGCGGGTGCGTCGAACCCGGTGCCCGGCGGCGTGTGCGTGACGGCCCTGAGCCACCGGGTGAATCCGTGGGGATCGGGCGGGCAGTCCGATCCGCTGCCGCCCGTGGGGTAGAACTCCCAGTCGGTCCGGGTCCCGTCGGGATCGGTGCGGCTGCGCGGGTTGCCGGCGTCGTCGAAGTCGGTCTGTGTGACCTCGGCGCGTGATCGGCCGTCCGGCTCGGTCCAGGTGACGGTGCGGGTCTTCGGGAGCTGGAAGCGGTCGTCCTGCTGCTCGAACCGCCGGCCGACGACCGCGTGGTAGTCGGTGCGAACCTGCCGGGAACAGCCGTTGCGGCTTGTCGTCTCGTCCGTCTGCAGGTGGTAGGTGTTGAAGGTGCGGGTGGTCCTCGTGGTGCGGCCCCCGGTGGTGACCGACTCGGTGGAACCGTAGGTGTAGCCGGTCAGGACCCCGTAGAGACTGTCGAGGTCGGAATTCCAGGCAGCACCGGAGCGGCCGCCGAGGAAGTTGTTGTCGGTGTAGCTGTAGTCCACCTCGGTCTGCGGCTGGTCGCCGCCCGGTCTGCGGACGTACCGCGTCACGTAGGGCAGGGCCGGCAGTCCGGCGGAGTCCGGGAACCGGTGACCCGTCCCGCCCTGGGAGTAGGAGACGGTCTCGGACATTCCGCCGGGCATGCCGACCCGGGTGATCCAGGAGCCCCACGCCCCCTGCCGTCCCACCGGTTCGGAGCTGAAGCTCCAGACCAGCGGCGCGTCCGCGCCGAGCCCGAAGTGGTGCACGCTCGACAACAGGCTGTCCTGGAAGCGCAGTTCCACGCGATACCCCTCGGAGTGCCCCGGCAGCACCGTCAGGGTGGCCTTGGCGCTCCCGGTGTAGTCCACGGTCAGCAGGGTGTCGTTCTCGTCGTTCACCGCCTTGAGACGCGGCACCGAGCCGTGGCCGAAGTCCCAGGTCAGGCCGAGGGCGTGCCCGGCGGGCGTCAGCAGCGTGGTGGGCACCTTGAGGCCGAACGCGTTCCGCGGCCCGGTGAGGATCTCCACGTCGCCGGACTTGTGCACCAGGCGGTACGCGTCCCGGTCCTTGGTGACGCGCACCGTGTCCAGCTTCTTCTGCCTCAGGACGACCGTGCTGTCGGTCTCCTGGACCTTGTACTGCTCTCCGGAGGCCAGGACCAGCAGCCGGTTGTCCCGGTCGTAGGCGGTCAACCCCAGCGAGACGCCCCGCCCCAGGCCCGCATCGGTGCCGTTGAGCGGTGAGTAGCCCAGTACCAGCGGCAGCGACGGCCCGAGATTGCGGTTGCCGACCAGATTCCCCAACGAGATCCGCACGTTGAACAGTCCGGTCCGCGGATCCACACCCCCCGCGACCGCACTCCCGAAGTTTCCGGCCTGTGAGTAGAACGACGGCGGTGAACTCATGAAGAACACTTCCGGCAGAGGCGGACAGGGCGGACAGGGCGGAACGGGAGGACAGGGAGGGCAGGGAGGAACGGGAGGGCAGGGAGGAACGGGCGGACAGGGCCCTGGCGCCGGCCCCCTCAACCTCTCACCAGACTGACGGCTCCGATGCTCGCGTGTGGTGCGGACACGCAGAATGGCTGATTCCCTTACAGGACAACAGACTTGAGGGGACCAAGGGGCCATCGGGGCCCGCGGGCAGGGCGGCGGTCCTGCCGGACCGGACCCGTACCCGGACCCGGACCCGGGTCAGGTCTGCGAGGCTGCCTCCGGGCCCGGTCCGGGCGTGAACCGTACTCGCGTGACGGCGTCGTGGAGGGCCTGTGGGTCGTCCGCGTGCAGCCTGATCACCGTCACGAGGCGGGGTGCGCCGAGGAAGGTCGGTGCGTCGACCGGTTCGGTGAGTTCGAGTGTGACGGAGGTCTGTGAGGCGATGGGGAGGTTGAGTTCGCCGTCCTTCTTCTCGTGGGTGAAGCGGGTGTCGCGGCGGACGGAGGCGATCCGGTCGAGGGGGAGGCGGATGTCGACGCCGGCCGCCTGCCGGATCCGCAGGGTGCGGCCGGCGAGGACGTGCGGCCGGGTGCGGGAGGCGGCGTGCAGCCCGAGGACGAACAACACGGTGTAGACGTCGACCACCAGGAGGACGGCGTGGAGGACGGGTAGGCCGGCGAGGAGGAGGGACAGGGCGCCGGTCTCGACCACACAGGCGAAGGTGAGGGCGTACATGGTCGTGGCCTGGTCCCGGCCGTGGGTGAAGACCGCGTCGGCTCCGTCGGTGCCGTGCGGCCGGCGGGTGACCCACCGGACCAGGCTCTCCATGACACGTCGCTCGTGTGCGAGGACGCGCAGCACGGGTACCGGAACGAGCCGTGGGCGCTTCGGTGGCGCGGTGCCGGCGGGCTGCGGCCGGGGCGCCGGGGGCGTGGAGGTCATGCGGACTCTCCCTGTCGTCGCTTGAGGAGTCCGAGCGCGCGGCGCACGGCCGCGGCCTGGGCCGGGGCCAGGTCCTCGTAGAGGGCCCCGGCCGGGCCCCACGCGCCTGCGCCGGGAACGTGCGCCGCCAGACTGTCGGGCAGAAGGGCCGCCAACGCTTCGGCCGCCCGTGCCACCTGCGGACTGTCCGGCGCCTGACCGACGAGGTCGTCCAGCAGGCCGTAGACCTGTCCCGCGTGCTCGGACATCTCCTGCAGCGCCGCCATCAGGGACACCCGCCGTTCCTCCGGGGTCGCGGCGTCGAGGAACGCCAGGTGCTCGCGGTCCTTCACGGCCGCGGGCGAGTCATCGGCGCCGCCGAGCGAGGCCAGCAGACCGGCGAGCTCCGGCGAGACCGGTCCCCCGGGGAGCAGGGACCCCTCCTGCGCCTGAACCAGCAGCGCGGCCAGCCGCGACCGTCGCTCCCGCAGGAGGGCCTCCTGCCGTGCCAGGTCGGCGTCCAGCTCCTCCAGGACCTCTCTCAGGTCATGGCCTTCGGCGTCCGCCAGGACGTCCCTGACCTCGTCGAGTCCGACTCCGAGCTCGGTCAGCCGACGGATCCGGGCGAGCAGGACGGCGTCCCGTATGCCGTACTCGCGGTACCCGTTGCTGCGTCTCAGGGGTTCGGGCAGCAGCCCCAGATGGTGGTAGTGCCGTACGGCCCGCGGGGTGACCCCGACCAGCGCCGCGACTTCGCCGATTCTCATGAACCCAGTGAAAACCATGACGTTGCGGCAAGGTCAAGGACAGGCGCGCCTGCCCCCGACCCGGCCGCGTCGGTCCGTCGGCGAACTCTTCCGTTCGTCCCGACGATTCCGGCCTTTGGTTCGACGAGCCGCTCAGGAGAAGGACCGGCCCGGAGAATCACATGATCGACCGGACGGATCCTCAGGCCCTCTCGTGCCGCCTCAGCCATTCCGAGATCGCCCGGTTCGTCTCGACCGGCTTCTCCTGCTGGATCCAGTGGCCGCAGTCCAGGCTGACCACGTCCACCTGGGGCACGAACTCGGCCAGGTTCTCGGACCTGCGCACCGTGTCCCGGTCGCCGTAGATCATGAGTGTGGGCTGCCGGACGATCGGGTCCACGTCCGCCAGCAAGCGCCAGTTGCGGTCGAGGTTCCGGTACCAGTTCACACTGCCCGTGAACCCCGCCGATTCGAAGGCGGAGACGAAAACAGCCAGTTCGCCGTCGCTCATCACGGGCTCACCGAGCGGCTTCTCCGCCCTGGCGAGATCGATCAGTGCCATACCCGGCCGAGGCTCCCTGGGGGGCTCGTTCTTCCGGTAGATGTTGCGAAGGAACTGGAAGGTGTTCTCTTCGAACACGGCGTCCGCGACGCCCGGCTGCCGATTGAAGTGGACGAAATAGAAGTCGCCGCCGAGTACCTCCTCCATGGACTCGATCCAGGGCCTTTCTCCGCGCTCCTGGTAGGGCAGGCTCAGGTTGATCACCTTGTTCACACGGTCCGGATGCAGCAGGGCCAGTCCCCAGACGACCATGGCACCCCAGTCATGACCGACAAAGGTGGCGTCCTCGTACCCGTAGTGATCGAGAAGTCCGACGAGATCACCCGACAGGTGTGCAAGGTCGTAGTCCGTGACGTCGGCCGGGCGGGACGAATTGCCGTAACCTCGCTGGTTCGGGACGATGACGTGGTATCCCTCTGCGACGAGGGCGGGCACCTGGTGGCGCCAGGAAAAGGCGTGCTCCGGCCAGCCGTGGCAGAGCACGATGGGCTTTCCGGCATTCTGTCGACCTGCTTCGAAAACTTCGAGCTCCACGCCGTTGACCGGAACAACGGTGGGCTCGGGGAAATCGGATGGATTGAACACTGAATTTCTTCCTCATCTTTTCGGGATTCGGGACGATCAGGCGGCGAAGGTTCCCGACGACGGCGCCGGTGCAGCCCCGGCAGGCCGGGGGCCGACACGGTCGCGGGTGGTGCGACTCGCCCCTGAGGCCATGTCGCCATCCTGCCGACGAACCCGGTCACCCCATGACCGGTTTTGTGTGGAAGTGTTGCCGGCGTGCGAACCGACCGGCTGGTGGCCGTCCTCCTCCTGCTGCAACGGCGCGAGCAGGTGACAGCGGCGGAGGTCGCCCGAGAGCTGGAGGTGTCCGAGCGCACCGCCCGCCGCGACCTCGACGCCCTGGCCACGGCCGGGGTGCCCGTGTACTCCGTGCAGGGCCGGGGCGGCGGCTGGCGCCTCGTGGGCGGCGCCCGCACCGACCTGTCCGGGTTGACCGCGGGTGAGGCCCGTGCGCTGTTCCTGGTCGCGGGCCAGGCCTCGGCCGCGACGCCGGCCGTGAGAGCGGCTCTGCGCAAGCTCGTCCACGCCCTGCCGGAGCCCTTCCGGGTGCAGGCCGAGGCCGCGGCGTCGTCGCTGGTCATGGACCCGCAACGATGGGGGTCGAGCCCGGTCGAGCACCGGCCGGCCCGCTTCCTCGACGAGCTCCAGGACGCGGTGATCCGAGGCGTCCAGGTGCGGCTCGGCTACGTCGACGGCAAGGGCGCCGAAACCGCGAGGACCGTCCACCCGCTGGGAATCGTGGCCAAAGGTCCGTCGTGGTACCTCGTCGCCGACACCGGGGCCGGTCGGCGGACCTTCCGGGTCGACCGCGTGTCCTCCGTCGACCCGACCGGCGATCCCGCGCGGCGACCCGCGGACTTCGACCTCGCCGCGAGCTGGCGCGAGATCGCCGACGAGGTCGACCGCAGGCGGACGCCCCTGGAGATCCAGGCGGTGTGCGCGCCCGACGGGATGGGCCTGCTCCGAATGATGCTCGGCCCTCGGCTCGTCGTGGGAGGTTCCACGACCGACGGCCGCGTCGAGGTCGTGATCCGCGGCTACAACGAGTACGCGCTCGCCGGCGAGCTCGCCGGACTGGTCGAATGGCTCGACGTGACCGGCCCTCCGGGTGTGCGGGACCGCCTGGCCTCGATCGGCAGCGCGCTCGTCGAGCGGTACGGCTGAGACCCTGATGGGGCGCCGGCCGGCGGGCGGTACCGACTCGTACGGCTCGGACAGAATCCCGGCCTACCCGCCCCAGCCTGCTGCGGCAGGCTTCAGGTGCCCATGATCCTCGCGAAGGTCGCCGGATCGGCGTCGAATCCGTGGACCCCGGGCCGGAATCCCCAGACCCCTGAGCTGTCCCGGACGAACTCCGCGACCCTCGCCGCCGTGGCCTCACCGGTGCCGGAGAAGTCCACGACCGCGAACTCGTCGCGCCCGTTCCGGATCTTCAGCACGGGGTTCGCTATGTCCCCGAACGTCAGCCGGCCGGCGTTCTGCTGGATGGCGACGCCCACGACAACCCGGCGGTAGCGGTCCGCCAGACGGTCGAGCTCCAGGACCAGACGCTCGTCGACGCCGAGGCCCTTGCCGTCGCGGCTGTCCCTGGTGAGTGTGATGGTGCCGTCGGGAGCGCGGCTGTCGAAGTGGACCAGGTAGGAGGGGGCGACGGACGGGGCGTCGGCGGTGTACGTCGCGGCGACGAGGTCCAGATCGTGACGTGCCGAGCCGGCTGGGCTCGGATCCCACAACAGGCCTACTTCGATCCGCTCCAGACCCTTGTTGAGACTGCTCACCGGACTCTCCCTTCGTCGTCACACCGACCCACGGCGCCATGGAGTACCCACCCGATGGTGGGCAACGACAGTGTACTGACATGTGATTGACAGGAAGTGAGCTTCGCACGGGCGAACCTCGGGCCCGGCTGACCGTCCGACCCGCGCGGACCCGGCCCAGGGGCAGGGCCTCCGCGTGGTCGGGCGGCGAGGCGGAGGCCGAGGAGCCGGGCGGCGCGGCCGACGGAGCCGGGCACGAGGTGTCGGTAGATCTCGAAGGCAGCTCCGGCCCGGACCACCGCGGTGCCGGTCGCCGCCCACGGGCCGAATCCGACCGCGGGTCCGGCGTTGCGGTCGCAGGCGGCGCGCAGCCGCTCCACGGATCCCGCGACGGCCCGACGCCCGACGGCCCGGGGGAGTAGGGAGCGCCCGGCGGATCACCCGCCGCGGCGACGGCCCGCAGGTGCGGTCTGCCGTTCCGGATGCGGCGGGCCGAGTTTGGCGGTGCCATGGAGAGACGCTGTCGGGCGCCTGATCCTTCCGCCGTGAAAAGAGGCCAGCTCCCGTGACCGAGGATCCCGCCGCCGGCGAACACGCCCGTCCTGCCCGGTCGGGCGCCGGCTCACGCATGCTGGCACCACTCGCGCTGGCGCAGTTCATCTGCAGCTTCGCGGGCTCCAACATGAACGTGATGATCAACGACATCAGCCACGACCTGGACACCACCGTGCAGGGCGTGCAGGTCGCGATCACCGTGTTCCTGCTCGTCATGGCCGCGTTGATGATCCCGGGCGGCAAGGCGACCGACCGGTTCGGCCGCAAGCGCTGCTTCCTCGCGGGCCTCACGGTCTACGGCGTCGGCGCGCTCCTCAGTGCGGTAGCCCCCGGACTCGGCGTGCTGATCCTCGGCAACTCGCTCCTCGAAGGCGTCGGCACCGCCCTGCTCATTCCCCCCGTCTACATCCTCACCACGCTGCTGTACCCCGACCTGACCTCCCGCGCCCGCGCGTTCGGGGTCATCATGGCGGCCGGCGGCGTCGGTGCGGCCGCGGGCCCGCTGATCGGCGGCCTGATCACCTCCGCGATCAGCTGGCGCGCCGCGTTCGTCTTCCAGGCCCTGGTGGTCGCGGTGATCATCGCACTGAGCCGAAACATCGCCGACCCGCTCCCCGCCGACCCCGATCGCCACTTCGACGTGCGCGGCGCCGTCCTGTCCGCGGGCGGGCTGGTCCTGATCGTCACGGGCATCCTCGCCGCCGACGACAACCTGTGGCTGACTCTCGGCCTGATCACCGCCGGCGCCCTCGTCCTGGGCTGGTTCCTGCACTGGATCCGCGGCGAGGAGCGCGCCGGGGTGGAACCACTGCTGTCCACCAGCCTCTTCCGCAACCGCACAGCCAACCTCGGCCTGGTGACCCAGAACGCCCAGTGGCTGCTCCTCATGGGTACCTCGTTCACCGTCGCCACCTACCTGCAGGTCGTCCGCGGCTAAGACGCCATCGAGACCGGCGTCATCTTCACCGCCGCCACCCTCGGCGTGCTCGCCTCCTCCCTCGCCGCGGAACGCCTCGCCAGGCGCTTCCTCCAACGGACCCTGATCATCAGCGGGTTCGCCCTCGCCGTGTTCGGCATCGCCCTCCTGCTGGCCCTGGTCGCCGGCCGACCCGGCGCCTGGGCGTTCGCCCCCGGGCTGCTGCTGATCGGCCTCGGCCTCGGCGTCATGCTCACCCCCTCCGTGAACATGGTCCAGTCCGCCTTCCCCGAGGACCAGCAGGGCGAGATCTCCGGCCTGTCCCGGAGCATCTCCAACCTCGGCTCCTCCTTCGGCACCGCCGTCGCAGGCACCATCCTCGTCGCCAACCTCACCCAGAACGCCTACGCCGCCGCCATGGCCACGCTCGCCCTCGCCGCCCTCATCGGCCTCGCCGCAGCCGTCCGGCTCCCTCGCACCGCCCCCACCGCACCGACCCGGGCCGGGACCCGGCCCCGACCGTGACCCCGGCCGGCTGCTGACCCCGGCCGGCTGCTGGTCCCGGCCCCGCGGCCCGTCCGGCAGCACGGGGCCGCGCCCACGCGGGAGGCGTGGGCGCGGCCGTGGCATTGCGCAGGTGCGGGAGTCAGCGGGTGCGTGAGTCAGCGGGTGCGCCGGCTCCTCAGCAACAGGAGCGCTCCCACCGCGACGGTGCCGAGCGCGGCGAGGCCGACGAGGGGCAGGACCCTGGCCGCGTTGCTGCCGGTCTGAGGCAGGTGGCCGCCGTGGTCGGGGCGGGGCGGGGGGACGTGGGTCGGGCTCTTGCCGGGCACCGGGCCGGGGCTCGTGGTCGGGCCGGGGCTCGGCGAAGCGGTCGGGCTGGCGCCGGCGCTGGGGCTGGGTGAGGACGTCGGGCTCGGTGAGGACGTCGGGCTGGGGCTCGGGCTCGGGCTCGGGCTGGGACTCGGGCCGGTCACCGGGACCTCGGCGCGGCAGCGCGCGTCGGTGGAGCCGGGACGGCAGTTGTTCGGGTAGCTGTCGGAGGCGACGGTGTTGCGCAGCACCACGTCGGCGGCCAGCGGGGAGCGTACGGTGACGGAGTAGTCGATGGTCACGGTGGCCCCGACGGGCAGGTCCCCGGTCCAGGTCAGGGCGGTGCCGGCGAACTGCACCCGGCCGGAATCCGCAGCGGCGTCGTTGTTGTAGGCGGCGGAGTTCAGTACGCCGGACAGGTCGTCGGTCAGGGTGACGCCGGGGGCGTCGCTCCGGCTGGTGTTGGTCGCCCGGATCCGGTAGCGGACGGTGTCGCCGGGCTTGGCGGTGGCGGGGTCGGAGGACTTGACGACGGTGTAGCCGGGCACGGCGGCGACGGTGTTGCGCACGGTGTTGCTGGTGCGCTCCTGGACGCGCTGGGTCTGGTTGCCCTGGAAGCGGAGGGTGGCCGTGTCGTCGAGGTGGGTGCCGACGGCGGTCGCCGCGTCGACGGTGACCTGGAAGGTGACGTTGGCCTCGGCGCCCGGGGCCAGGTCGGGGACCGTGCAGGTGACGGTCTGTCCGCTCGCCTGGCAGGCGGGGTTGGAGCCGGGGACGAAGGTGGTGCCGGCCGGGATCGGGTCGGTCACGGTGACGCCGGTCGCGGTGTCGAGGTCGGCGGTGGTGCCGTCCTGGTGGCGGTTCGCGACCGCGAAGGTGTAGGTGATGGTCTCGCCGGGGCCGACCAGGCCGGGCGGGTTGTCGTTCGGGTTGCCGGGCGGGGTGTTGGCCTTGGTGATCTGCAGGTCCGGTTCGAGGGCGTCGACGGCGAGCCAGACCGCCTGCGGGTGCAGTGCGTCGCCCGCGCCGTTGATCCGGAGCACGGCCTGGGCGCTGTTGGCGGGGATCTTGCCGGTGACGTCGATCGTCCGGGCGTCGTAGCCGTAGTTGTTGACCGGCGCGGGGTCGCGGGTGGTGAGGTTCGCACCGGTGCCGTCGGCGTTGACCGTGTCGATCCGGCTGGTGAAGGCGTTGTCGGTGGCGACGGTGGGACCGGGCATCGGCAGCAGGGTGAGGCTGTCGGCCGCGGCGCCCACCAGCAGCTGGTCTCCCGCGATCGGTACGTCGCCGTCGCCGACGGTGACGCCCATGGTGGCCGGCGGGGCGGTCGCGGGCGTGCGGATGCCGGCGAGGGTGAGCGTGGCCAGGTTGTCGGGGGAGCGCAGCAGTTGGAAGCCGTCCCAGACCTGGAGGTAGCGCAGCGGGTCCGCCTGGTTCTGGTAGGCCACCACCAGTGACCAGCCGCCCCAGCAGCCCACGTTGTTGCCACCGGAGTTCTGGGCGGAGGAGCGTCCGGCGCACGCCTGGATGTCCGCGACGGTGTAGCTGCCCGGGCCGGCGGCCTTCACCTGGGAGGTGACGTCCTTCACGCCCGCACCGGCGAGCAGCGGCTCCGGCGGGGTACCGCCCACCTGCTGGTCGAACCAGTCGTAGGTGTCGGCGGTGAGCTGCTCGTAGGAGGTGCCGCCCGGGACCTTCCAGGACACCAGGTTGCCGGCGTTGATGTCTCCGGAGGTGCCGCCCGCGGTACTGGTGTTGGTCGGGTTGAACTGCCAGTACAGGCGGGCCGACAGGACCTCCGCCCCGGCCGGGATCACCAGCTGCGCGGAGGACGCGTTGTCACCGGGCGCGTTCGGGTCGGTCTTCACGAACTTGGTGCGGCCGTTGTTGGTGCCCTCGGTGTCGTTGCAGACCGAGCCGTCGCTGTCGTCGCAGGTCAGAACCGAGTTGGAGGCCATCGTCAGGTTGCCGTGCGCCAGCAGGTCGACCACCGGGTCGGGGCCGATCGGGCGCTGCGTCCCGGCCCCCCGGGGCTTCGGCTCGGCCGCTTCGGGCACCGGCTTCGAGTCCGCCCGGACGGCTCCGGCCCTCGGGATCCCCGCGGAGGCGGCCGGGGAGGTGACGGCCAGCGAGGCGGCGCCCGTACCGAGCGCCACCGCCAGCAACGCGGACAGGACGTGCGGCGGACGCAGCCGCCGTTGTCGGACAGGTGACACGGGAACCTCGCTGTCGGGAGGCGACACGAACAGCAGGACCTCGTACCTTCGCTGACCGGCTCCGATGCCTGGCGGAGGGGACCTTCACCCGCCCGGGTCAACACCAGTAGCCGGATGGCCCGGGGCGTGGGCGTGGGCGGTGGGCGATGAGCAGGCAGCGGGCGGAGCCGGCGCGTGAGGCACGGTCACGGCAGCACCGGCAGGGAGACCGGGCCCCGCACCAGCCTCGTGTTCCGCCACTCCAACTCCCCGGCGGGCACGGCGAGACGGAGCAGGGGGAAGCGCGTGGCGAGGGCCCGGAACACGATCTCACCCTCGGCGCGGGCGAGGGGTGCTCCGAGGCACCGGTGGATGCCGTGCCCGAAGGCGAGATGCCCCTTGGTGTCCCGGTCGAGGTCGAACCGGTCCGGGGCGGGGAAGCGCGCGGGGTCGTGGTTGGCGGCGCCGGGCGCGATGAGCACCGGGGATCCTGCGGGGATCTCGGTGCCGCCGAGGCGGACGTCCTCGGTGGTGAACCGGAAGGTGGCCGTGCTCACGGGGGAGTCGAGCCGGAGGAGCTCGTCCACGGCGCTGCTCGCCAGTGCCGGCTCATCTCGCAGGCGGTGCAACGCATTCGGGGCCTGCAACAGGGCGAGGAGTCCGTTGCCGATCAGGTTGGCGGTGGTCTCGTGCCCGGCCACGAGAAGGAGCACCGCGAGGGAGACGAGCTCGTCCTCGCCGAGCCGGTCCTCGCCGTCGCGGGCACGGATCAGGTCGTGGAGCAGGCTGTCGTCGGGGGTGCGGCGCTTGGCTTCGACGAGGTCGGCCATGTAGCCGGCGACGGCGTGCGAGGCGGCGTCGATCCGTTGGGGCTGTCCGGCCGCGAAGAGCTCCTCGGACCAGGTGCGCACCGCCGCGCGGTCGGCGTCGGGAACCCCCAGCAGTCGGCAGATGACGGTGACCGGCAGCGGGACGGCGAGGCTCTCGACGGCGTCGGACACTTCGCCGGGCACCCACGCGTCGAGCAACTCGTCCGTCACGCGGGCGATGTACGGGCGGAGCCGCGCGACGGCGCCCGGCGTGAACGCCTTCGTCACCAGGCTCCGCAGTCGTGTGTGCCGGGGTGGATCGGTGGCCAGCATGCTCCGGGACACGGCGGGGTGCAGGGTGCGTCCGGTGCCCTTGCCGGCGAAGAAGGTCGCTGTGTCCTTGGACAGCCGCGGGTCGGTGAACGCCTCCCTGGCTTCGGCGTAGCCGGTGACGAGGTAGCTCGGCCTCCCTCCTCCGCCGGGCATCCTCAGGACCGGTGAGGTGCCTCGGAGTGCCGCGAAGACGGGGTACGGGTTCCGGAGGAAGCCGGGGTCCTGCAGTGGGTTGCTCATGCTCGTCCCTGTGCCGTTTCGACTGTCGTGCCTCGTGCGGGGTGGTCCGGACGACGTGGCCTGCGGCGTACGCCCGTGCGGTCGAGCGTAGCCAGGTGGCCTCGGCGCGAAGGGGCGGGCCGGGCGGGTGGTGCGTCAGTCGCCTTTCCGCGGAGCCGTGTGACTGTCGGGCACGTGGAGGATCACGAGGGGGGCCGATCGGCGTCGGCCGGTGTGCCGGGCATCGCGGCGCACCGGCCCCGCACCCGGTCCGGGGCGGCGAGGACAGTGGGCGCTGCCCTCGCCGCCGCACGGTCAGGACGCGTCGACCAGCAGGTGGCCTTCCGCCGGGTCGTGCGCGGCGGTGCGGCCGGCGTAGGCGGACTCGACCCGGGACCGCTCGGCCGCGTTGGGGACGGCGTTCTTGCAGGTGGTGCCGGCGCTGGAGCCCGACATCAACTGGGAGCACGGTCCGGGCTTGGTGTCCGGCAGGCCGAGGTTGTGGCCGATCTCGTGGGCGGCGATGCGGGTCTTGTCGTGGCCCTCGGTGACCGCCTGGCTCCCGAGTTCCACCCGGGCCTGGCCGCCCGGACGGACCGGTCCCAGCGTGGCCTGCGGCCAGCCGGTGGTGGCGACGATCTGGATCTCGGCGCGGGTGCCGGGCCGGGCCGCCACCAGCTTGACGTTCTTGGTGTTCGCGTTCCAGGAGGCGACGCCGGCCGAGACGGCGGCCTCCCAGCCGGCGGCCCGGGTGGCGTCGTAGTAGAGGGTGGTCACGGCGGCGGCGCCGGTCCGTGCGGCGTCGGGTGTGGACACGGCCTGCGCCGCAGGCGCCATGATCACGGTGATGGCCGCGGCGGTGCCGATGGCTGTGAACCACTTCGAGTGGGACATGACGGTCCTTACGTGGGGTCGGTCTCCCCGGGACGAAGGGGAGGGGATGGCGCGGGCGGTGGGCATCGCCACCTCCGCGAAGGGGCGGGCGCCCCGGATTTGGCGGTGAACTGTCAAGTAAATCGACGGCCGGCACGCGGGTGTTACGCCCGTTCCCGGCAACGGCGCCCGGTCGCGGTTGCCGCAGACGGACTCGAAGCCCGTGGGTGGTGGGCGAGCCGCTCTCCCTCCGGGGCGTCAGTCCGGCTTGACGCACCGGGCGTCGAAGGCGTCCCGGACGAGGGCCAGCAGCAGCGACCGGGCGCCGATGAGGGGTGACTCGCGGTGCAGGGCCAGCACGTGTCTTCCGAGGAGCGGGTCGCCCGCGAGTCTTCGCATGACCACGCCCTCCCGGGCTCTGGCCGATCCCTGCAGCAGGGTGAGGCCGACGCCCTGGGTGACCAGGTCGCACAGGATGCCCACCTGTCCGATGCGGAGCGGTGAGACGCACGGCGCGAATCCGGCGGATCCGCAGGCCGCGACCAGCGCCCCGTAGTCGTCGCAGCCGGGATCGTGGGGCGGGAGGAGCCAGGTCTCGGCTGCGAGGCCCGCGAGGTCGACCCGCTTCTGTCGGGCGAGGGGGTGCCCGGCAGGGAGGACGACCACCACGGGTTCGAGTCCGATGACGTCGACGACGACTCCGTCGGGCGGCGCCGCGCCGAAGCCCTCTAGGTCGACCAGGCACCCTGCGGCGATGGACCGGTCCGCGACCCGGCTCATGGCCTCCCCCGTGGTCGCGCACTGCACGAAGCTCACGGGGTTGCTCAGGACGGCCGGCAGGTGGATCGCCAGATGACCCAGGAACGGGCCGGAGCTGCCGCCCACCGTCACCGGCTCCAGGCCGACCGCCGACCGGAGACGGCAGCCGCGAATCCGGTCGGCGCTGGCCACCGCGTCACGGGCATGCAGAATCACGAGCTCACCGGCCCGTGTGGGAGTGACCCCGCGAGCCGAACGCTCGAAGAGGGGCTGGCCGAACGAGGCTTCTATTCTGCGCAGTTGGGTGGTCATCGCCGGCTGGGAGAGCATCAGGGTGGCAGCTGCCCTGCTCAGACTGCCCGCGTCGGCGATCGCCAGCAGGATGCGGAGGTGCCGCAGTTCCAGTTCCATGGCTGAGCGAGGCTAGTTCACGCCCCCATGTCATGTCCACGGTTCTGGCGTGAAACGCGGGACGTGAGACGTGGGGCGTGAAGTGTGGGGCGTTGGTCCGTACCTGACGGTCCGTCATCTCCCGACCGGCGGACCGCGGCCGGAGCGGGGTCGTGCGACCCGGGCCGGCCGCGGTCCGGCGGCCCGACCCCTCGTGCGGGGGTCGCGCCGCAGGAGCGACGGCTCAGAGGGCGCCGGTGTACTCCTGGATCCAGGGTCGCCAGGACGCCAGGTCCGTGTAGATGGCGCCGCCGACTCCGCAGGTGTCGCTGTCGGTGCCACTGCGGCTCGTGGCGCCGGCCAGTTCGCGCCGGCCGTTACGGGTGATCAGGGCCGGGCCTCCGGAGTCGCCGTAACAGGCGGTGGCGGAGGTGGTGCCCGCGATGCACAGCTCGCGGCTGTTCACCATGTCACTGCAGGAGCTGTCGGGCAGCACCTTGGTGTCGAGCTGCTTGAGGTAGCGGGGCGCGGAGGTGGAGCAGCCGCTCTGCGGGCAGGTCTGCCCCCAGCCGAGCAGCCGGGTGGCGGAGCCGTCGGGCGGGGTGGTGGAGGTGATCGGCACGGGCGTGTTGGTGACCCTGCTGCTGAGGCGCAGGAGGGCTATGTCCTGGCCTGCCATGCTCTGGTCGTCGGAGGGGCGGACGATCCGCGAGACCCCGGTCAGGGTGCCGCCGCCGAGGTGGTCGTTGGAGCCGATCCGGATGCGCAGGGCGGAGGGCTGGAGCGGGCCGCTGCGGCCGTAGGTGCAGTGCAGGGCAGTGACCATCCACTCGGGCGAGATGAGCGAGGCGCCGCAGTAGTGGCCGCCGTTGACCTGGATGGATCCCATGAACGAGTAGGTGGAGGTGGCCTGTTCGCCGCCGACGATGGGGGTTGGGGCGGCCGCGGCGGTGCCGATGAACGCCGGTGCGGTGATGACCAGGCCGAGGGCGATTCCCGCGGCGGACAGGGGTCGGGAAAGGCGCATGGGGGTTCCTTCGGGTGAGGGGTGTCGGGGGAGCGGAGGGGGAGGGCCGGACACCCGATTCGGGTTGTCGGTGGCCCATCAACCTGCCGTTCACAGGAGTATGTGAGCGGCGGCACCGGCCGCGCCAATGTCAGCGGCCCATAACATCCGGGGGTGCGGGCGCAGGCTTCGGCAGGTGGGACGGGGCGGCACCCCCCGGCTCGGGCGGCACGCGGTCGTCGCCGTGGCAGGGCGTCACCGCGCGCCGCTACGACCGCGAGGCCGGCCCCGGCCCCGGCCCCGGCCCCGCGAACGGCGACGACCAGGGTTCACGCACCCGCAACTCCGGGGACGCCCTGCGGCCACCCGTCGAGACGGGAGTGATGGATGGATGTGCGCCAGCAGTGATCGCTTTCAGCCGTCGAGCCGCAGGAGAACCATGAGCACCGGCCCCGTCCCCGCGCCCGTCCCCCCGCGCCGCAGCCCGGGCCGCAGCGCGCTCGCCGCCGCGGCGGCCGGCATGCTCGCGCTGGGCGGGCTGGCGGGTCTCGCCACCCCGGCCGGAGCGGCTGCCGCCGGCGTGGCCACCGCCCCGGCGGGCCCGGCCGGCGCGACGGCGCCGGGAGGGGCGTCGGCGCCGGGAGGGGCGTCGGGGGCCCGGCCGGGCGACCTGCTGGACGTGACCCTGGACCAGGTGCGCCCCACCCAGCCCTCGGTCGGCTACGACGAGGTGTACTACAAGCTCGGCCGCTACACCTCTCCCAAGGACGAGCTGAACGGCGCCGCCAACAAGCGCTTCGACGACTGGTGCGAGACCAACGGCCAGGGCGTGGCCGCCACGGTGCTGCCGGGCGCGCGGCTCGCCGACCCGGCGACGTTCACCTGCACCGTCCCGCTGGGCCAGGAGACCGAGGCGAGTCGCGCGGAGATGAAGACCGTCGTGGTGGGCCCGGGCGGCGCGCTCTACCTGACCGACGGCCACCACACGCTGACCTCCTTCCTGGAGGCCCCGGACGGCGGTCCGGAGCTGCACCTGCGCCTCATCGTCCAGGCCAACCTCAGCGACCTGTCCCCGGCCGCCTTCTGGCAGGAGATGCGGGCCCGCAACTGGGTCCGCCTGATAGACGAGCAGAACCGGCCGATCACCGTCGAGCAGCTGCCGCAGCACCTGGGCCTGGCGTACTTCCACGACGACCCGTACCGCAGCCTGGTCTACTTCACCCGGGACATCGGCTACTCGGTGCCGGACGGCGCGGCCGAGTACCTGGAGTTCCTCTGGGGCGACTGGCTCCGCGGCCAGGGCATCGGCCTGCCCGGCTCGTACAGTACGACCGACCGCACCTCGTACCTGGCCGCGGTCCGGACGGCCTCCCAGGCCATGTCGGCCGTGCCGGGGGACACGGTGATCACCGAAGGCCGCACGGCGGACGAGCTGGGCCGGCTGAACCCGTGGAACGCGGGCAAGAAGCCCACCGGCGGCGAGTTCGGCAAGCTGAGCGCCCCGATCACCGAGGCCAAGCCCGGCAAGCTCGCCTACGCCCTGGACTTCCGTGCCAAGGTCCCGACCGGTCCGGCCTGCACCGAGACCGTGACCGGCCGACACACCGGGCCGCTGGTCGTCTCGCGCGGCACCACCTGCCTGACCGGCGCCCGGCAGACCGGGCCCGTCGTGGTCCGCGCGGGAGCGAGCCTGGTGGTCAAGGGATCGGACATCACCGGCCCGGTCCAGGCGGTGGGCGCGGGCACGGTGCAGCTCTGCGGCACCGTCCTGACCGGCCCGCTGAGCGTGGTGAACACCCGTGACCACCTCACCCTGGCCGCTCCGGGCTGCACCCCGAACACCCTGAACGGCCCGGTCCAGCTCGTCGGGAACCCGACCTCCTGAACCCGGTGGCACCTCCGGCCGCCGGCCGCCCTCCACCCGAGGGCGGCCGGCGGCCGCGTCGTTGTCCGCTCCCGCGCAGGGGCGGGCGAACGCGGCCTCCGACAACGCCGGGGAGCGCGCGGACCGCGCCGGGCGGGCCCCTGCCGCCTCGCCCGGTACGAGAATGTCCGGTTATCGATCGTACCGGGAGCAGCAATGACGGTTCATCAGATGATGGCGCGTGCGGGCCCCGCCCGCGCCCTTCCGAATTGGCGATCATTCGATGAACGACCTGGAGACTGTCGTGCGCATACTCTTCACCGGCCCGGGCGCGCCCACCCACCAGTTCCCGATGGTGCCGACCGCGCAGGCCCTGCGGGCCGCCGGGCACGAGATCCTGTTCGCCGTCCCGAAGCCGTTGGAGCCGATCCGGGGGGCCGGCTTTCCGATCGTGGAGATCGGCGACGGCCGGTCCCTCAAGGACTCCTTCGAGGCCTTCGAGGGCGAGACCATGCGCTTCGCCCGGCCGGAGATGACCCAGGACGAGATCCTCGAACGGGCCGCGGCGGCCTTCGCCCACGCCTCGCGCTCCACCGTGGACGACCTGCTGGCCACCGCCGACGGCTGGGGCGCGGACCTCCTGGTCCACGACTCCTGCCTGGCCTCCGCCCAACTGGTCGGCGCCAAGCTCGGGATCCCGACCGCGCTCCAGAACTTCGGCGTCATCTCCGGCCTCTCGCTGGCCGCGCGGCTGGCAGGTCACTTCACCGACGTCTACGAGGCGTACGGGGTGGCCGCCCCGGCCGAGTCCACCGCGCTGAACGTCGTCCCGGCCTCGCTCGGCGGCGACCCGGGCGGGCTGCGGATGCGCTACCTCCCCTTCAACGGCGGCGGCGTGGTTCCGGCCGGCCTGCTGCGCCGGAGCGTCCGGCCGAGGGTCGCGGTCACCCTGGGCACCGTGGTCACGGAGGTGGACGGCGTCCACGCGATCGCCCGCCTGATCGAGGCCGCCGCCTCGGTCGACGCGGAGTTCCTGCTCGCCGTCGGCGGCGCCGACCTCAGTGACCTCGGAACCCTTCCGGACAACGTCCGCCCGCTGCCGTGGACCCCGCTGGCGGAGTTGCTGAGGGTCTGCGACGCGGTGATCCACCACGGTGGGTCCGGCAGCACGCTCACCGGCATGCAGGCCGGCGTGCCGCAGCTCATCCTCCCGCAGGGCGCCGACAGCTTCGCCGTCGCCGACGCCCTCGCCGCCACCGGCGCGGGCCTGCGCTCCGCGTCGGGCGACGTGGACGCCGCCCTGCTCGCCCGCCTCGTCGCGGACCCGGAACTCCGAGCCGGCGCGCTCCGGCTCCGCGCCGAGAACGACGCCCTCCCCACGCCCGCCGCCGTCGTCCCCGAGATCGAAGCCCTCGTCACCGCCGCCGCCCGCTGACCCCCGGGCCCCGACCGGCGCACCCGTGGCGCGGTCGCCGAAGGGTTCGAGCGGCCGGATCGTTCGCAGGCGGGCGGGCTCCTGACGTGACATCGGTCACACCCGCGGCTTCGAACACCGGCCGGCTGTCGCTCGCAACACCCGAACGCGCAGGCCGCAGGCCCTGTTCGGGGTCTCGGACGAACCCGGGCCGTTCGAAACGATTCTGGCTACCGGAGGAGGATTGAGCCTAACCTGCCCGCCATGTCCCAGAACACGAACACGCCCGGTATCCCCGGGCAGCCGGCCGCTCCGGTCGGCGATTTCGCCAAGGTCCAGCGCCAGGTGCAGCAGCAGGCGGGCGTCGGACCGGTCCACGGTGGTGGCGGCACCCTCTTCTCCGAGCCGGTCCTGGTGGTGAACCAGAAGGCCAAGCTGATCGAGCTGACCAACGAGTACTCGGTCTTCGACCAGCAGGGCGCCACCCTGGGCTCGGTGGTCCAGGTCGGCCAGAGCGGACTGCGCAAGGCGATACGGCTGCTCACCTCCCTCGACCAGTACCTGACCCACAAACTGGAGATCCGCGACGCGCAGGGCACTCCGGTGCTGCTGCTCACCCGCCCTGCGAAGTTCATCAAGTCGCGGGTGGTCGTGCAGCGTCCGGACGGCCAGGAGGTCGGCCAGATCGTTCAGCAGAACGCCATCGGGAAGATCAATTTCGCGCTGGAGGTCGGCGGGCAGAAGGTCGGCGCCGTCAAGGCGGAGAACTGGCGGGCCTGGAACTTCTCCATCGTCGACGGGACGGACACCGAGATCGCCCGGATCACCAAGACCTGGGAGGGCCTGGCGAAGACGATGTTCACCACGGCCGACAACTACGTGCTCCAGATCCACCGCCCGCTCGCCGACCCGCTGCTCAGCCTCGTCGTGGCGACCGCGCTGACCGTGGACACGGCGCTGAAGCAGGACGCCCGCGGCTTCGGATAGCCGTTGCCCGCACGGTGTTCACGGCCCCGCCTCCCGACCGGGAGGCGGGGCCGTGCACGTGGAACCGCCGTGTGTGGCGTCGGTGTCGGCCTCGGCTTCGAGAGCAGTCGTTCGAGAGCAGTCAAATGACTGATGCCGCCCGTGCGGCCCCGACGGCACAGTGGAGTTGCTCCGGGGGCGGACACGCCGGAGCGACACCCCTGGCAGCCGGCGCGGACGCGCCGGTCAGGGCCGACGGAGAAGGCGGAGGAGATCATGAGGAACCTGAGGCGAACGGTGATGCGGGTGGCGGTGGGCGCTGCCGCGCTGGTCGGGGCGGTCACCGCCACGACGACGAGTGCGAACGCCTACGTCCTCACCGACATTCAGACCGGATCCGGCAAATGCCCCGCCAACTGGGTGTGCCTGTGGAGCGAGAACAACTTCGTCAGGGGGAATCCGGCGAGCGGGTACGACTACGGGGCCGTGGGTTCGGACCAGAACGTCTCGGACATGGGGAAGTTCACCTACGAGAGCAAGCTCTTCCGCTGGAAGGGCATGCAGGATTCCGCCTCCTCGGTCGTGAACAACACGGGGAGCAGCATCTGCTTCTACGAGCACAACGGTTACTCCGGCCTGGAGTTCAGGATCGGTCCCTCGGAGAAGTGGGCCTCCGTCCCGTCGTGGATCAACGACAGGATCAGCTCCTTCAAGTTCTGCTGATCCGGCCCCGTCGGCCCTGTGGACGACGAACGAACCGGTATCCACCAACCCACTGAGTCAACCACCCGAAGCACAGGATCGGCACGGTCGGGCCGAATCCGGAAGAGAGGGACCATGTTCTCGAAAAGCACGATGACGAGGCTCGGAGTGTGTGCTGCTGCCGCGGCCGGGCTGTTCGTGGCCACGGCGACGTCCGCGAGCGCCACCAGTGTCTTCGACATCGGCCACGGGGCCGGCTCGTGCCCCAGCGGCTACGTCTGTCTGTGGTCGGAAGGCAACTTCATTCAGGGGAAGTTCGTCTATGACCACAAGTTCGGGTCCTTCGCGTCGAACCAGAACGTCAGTGACATGGGAAAGCTCGCCCGGAGCTCCACCGGGGACAAGGGCATGCAGGACGTCACGTCGTCGGTGCTGAACAACACGGGGAGCAGCATCTGCTTCTACGAGAACAACGGGTACTCCGGCCTGGAGTTCAAGATCGGCCCCGGGGAGCACTGGCCCTCCGTCCCGTCGTGGATCAACGACAGGATCAGTTCCTTCAAGTACTGCTGACGCTTCCCGGACCTGAACGGACGGTAAGGAAATTGCCCAAGAATTCGGTCAGGCTCGGACTGTGTGCCGCCGCCGTCATCGGACTGATCATGACGGCGGCGCCGTCCGCGAGCGCCACCACGATCCTCGGCATCGGGCAGGGCGCCGGAGCGTGCCCCGGCAATCACGTCTGCCTGTGGTCCGAGAACGACTATGTCGGCGCCACCAGCGGCTCCAAGTTCGGGTCGATCGCGTCGGACCAGAACGTCGCGGACATGGGGAAGCTGAAGCGGGACGGAGCCCTGTGGACGGGGATGCAGGACACCGCGTCGTCGGTACTGAACAACACGGGGAGCAGTATCTGCTTCTACGAGCACAACGGGTACGGAGGGCTGGAGTTCAGGATCGGCCCCCGGGAGCACTGGCCCTCCGTGCCGTCGTGGATCAACGACAGGATCAGTTCCTTCAAGTACTGCTGACGGGTCGTTGATCCCGCAGTCCGCAACGGGGCGGTCGCGCTCGCGGGTCACGCCCCTGCCGGGCCGGGGTGACCGCGGGTCGCGGCCGTCAGCGCTTCCAGACCGTCGCGCGCGGAATCGCCGGCGCGCCGGGCACGTCGACCAGGGTGGCGTGCCCGGCGATCACTCCCGCCTCGTTGACGAGGGAGGTCCGGGCCGTCCGGGGGGAGGGGCGGACGGCCTCGGCCTCGTGCGCGGGCGGGTGCGGTCAGGGACCGCCGGTCAGAGGAGTTGGAAGGACCACTCCTGCTTCCAGCCGCCCTCGCAGGTCCACACCCCGAGCTGCTTGTGGTCGGAGTCGTGGGTGAGGCAGTTGTCGTCGTCGATCCGGATCCGGTACTTGCCGTCGCCGAGGCTGACGAACTCCCACTTCTGGTTGGGGGTGTTGCCCCACGCCTGCTGTTCGGCGACGTAGGTGTCCGGGTTCTCGGTGAGGTTGAACCCGAGGTCGTTGACGATCCGGTAGCGGTCCCCGCCCAGCGGCTTGACCGTCCAGGTGGACCCCTTGTACCCCAGGATCCCGCCCAGGATCGGCGCACCCCAGCTCGCGGTCTCGTTGGGCGCCGTCGCGCCCAGCCCGTTGGAGAGCTTCAGGAACAGCGGCCGCTCGGTCGGGACGCGGGAGCCGCCTCCGGTCGGGGGCTTCGGGTTCGTCGGATCGGTGGGGCCGGTCGGGTCGGTCGGTGTGATCACGCCGCCGGACGTGGACTCGAGCACCCATTCCTGCTGCCATCCCCGCTTGCACGTCCACACGCCGAGTTGCTTGAAGTCGGAGTCGTGGGCGAGGCAGTCGTCGTCGGAGATCCGGATCTGGTACTTCCCGTTGCCGACTCCGACGAGTTCCCACTTCTGCCGGGAGGAGTTGCTCCACGGCTGGAGCTCGGCCAGGTAGCCGCTGCTCTCGGTGAGTTCCAGTCCGTGGGAGCTGGTGATCCGGTAGCGGCCGCCGCCCACCGGGGCGACCTTCCACTTGGACTCGTTGCCGCCCCGGAGCCCGGCGACGACCGCCGCCCCGGCGGAACCGCCGACCGGGACGGCGCCCAGCCCGTCGTCGAGCTTGAGGAACATCTCGGCGCCGTTGCCGGGCTGGGTCGGGCCGGTGGTGGGCGGGGTGCCGCCCCAGGCCCAGTTCTGGTTGGGCGCGGTCCGGTTGTCCTCGGAGCCGCAGGCCCAGGCCGCCACCGTGCTGCCGTTGGCGGTCCGGCCGCTCAGGTCGTCGATGCAGACGTCCCTGGACCGGTCGTCCTGGTCCGTCATGTGCCGCAGACTGCCGCTGGGCGACATGTGCCAGCGCTGACCGGGGATCTCCAGGCAGTCCCAGACCTGGAGCCTGGTCCCGTTCGCGGTCCTGTTGGCCTCCAGGTCCAGGCACTTGCCGTTGGCGGCCCGGAGCTTGTAGCCGTTGTAGGTCCACCTCTGCGCGTCACCGCCGTTGCACTCCCACATCTGGACGGGGGTGCCGTTCGCGGTGCCGTTGCCGCTGACGTCCAGGCAGGCGTGGTAGCCGGGGCCGCTGGAGTCGGGGGTCAGGCTGCCGGTCCTGGTGGCGTGGCCGGACCGGGCGGGGAAGTGGATGGTGCGCACGTCGCCGTCGCACCTGTAGGGCCGCGCGGTGTTCGCCCGGCAGGTCCACGGCTCCTTCTTGACGCTGTCGCCGTCGTTGCCGACGAACGCCCAGTTCATGTAGCCGCCGTCCCCCCGGTTGCGGAAGGTCGAATCCCCCTGGAAGACCCATATCCGGAATTTGTCGTAACCGGAGGGTTCCTTTTTCTCCTTGTCCAGGAAATGGTTGAGTTTGTAGGTGGTGTCGAGCAGCACCCCCTTCATGTCGGTCTTGTGCTCGTTCGTGAACCACTCGGTGTCGTACAGGTCGGTGCCCACGGTCTTGAACACCATGACGTTGAACCCCGGGAACTTGGCGCTCAACTTCGCCGCCGTGTTCTGGGTGAACTCCGCGTTGTCCAGCTTGTTGACGTTGGCGGCGTTGTGCATGAGCTTGATCATGTCGAAGGTGGAGCTGATCAGCGAGGACATGCAGTTGCCGCCGCCCGGAACGGCTGGGGTTCCGCAGGTCCTGTCCACGGGGAAGTTCGCCGCCGGAGCGGCCTCGGCCCGCACACTCGGACCGGAGACCACGGCGAATGCGGCGACCGCGAGGGCCAGCGAGCGTTTCAAGCGGGACAGGGGTTTCACGTCGTCATCATCCTTCTTCTCGACCGAGAGATATTTCTCTTCTCGACAAAGACGGATGCTAGACCCCGGAATCCTCCGGCCCGCGACTCCTGACGGCATCCATACGACGGGGCCGGCCGGACTGCCCTTTCGTGCACGACCCCGGTCCGCCGGGTTCTGCGGACCGGCCTCGATACCGGTGACGTCAGGATTGCCGCCGACGGCCCGTGCGCCCGGCCCGGGCCGGGAACGACCGGCGGCCGTGGCCGCCGGTCGTGGTGGGGGCGAGCCGGGGCCGCCGGTTCAGCAGGAGCAGCCCCAGTGCGGGGTGGGCGCGGTCGCCGGGTCGGCCGCCGGGGGCTCGGAGGCCCGGCCGGTCGGTGCGGGCGGGTGGACGGTGGCGCCGGCCTTGATGGTCTCGACGACCTCGATGTCGCGGATCTCCTCCGGATCGACGGTCAGCGGGTTGGCGCTGAGGACGACCAGGTCGGCGAGCTTGCCGACCTCGATGCTGCCCTTGCGGTCCTGTTCGCCGTACTGGTGGGCGGCGTTGATCGTGATCGCGCGGACGGCGTCCAGGGGCGACACCCGGTGCTGGGGCCCGAGGACGGCGCCGGTGCGGGTGCGCCGGGTCACCTGGCTGGACAGCACGGCGATCGAGTTCGGCAGGGCGACCGGCGCGTCGTGGTGCGAGGTGTAGCGCAGGCCCCGGTCGAGCGCCCAGCGGGCGGGGGAGATGGCCTCCGCCCGCTCCTCGCCGAGGACCACCGAGCGGTACCAGTCGCCCCAGTAGTAGGTGTGCATCGAGAAGAAGGAGGGCACGATCTCCAGCCGGGCGAACGCCTCGACCTGCTCCTCGCGGGCCGTCTGCGCGTGGATCGCCACGGTCGGCCGCCGCCCCGGCCCGGCGGCCTCGACCGCCCGGAGGAACTGGTCGATCGCCGCGTCGCCGTTGACGTGCGCCAGGACCTGCCAGCCCCGCTCGACCGCCGTGCCGACCTGCTTGGCGACCACCGCGTCGTCCGGCACCGTCGGGTACCCGCTGTAGCCGTCCGGCTGCCCGGCCGGCGGCGTCAGGTACGGCTTGGTCAGCCACGCGGTGCGCCCCTGCGGCGAGCCGTCGAGGACCAGCTTCACCCCGGCCGCCCGGACGCGGTCGACGTACGTGTCGCTCACGCCGATCGGGTCGTCCAGCGCGGAGGCGAGGGCATCCTCGGCCTTCACGTACGCGACCACGTCGACCGGGAGCAGCACGGCGGCTGCCGTGTCCCGCAGGGCCTTGAGGTTGGCGAGGTTGGTGCCGCCCTCCTGCACCGTGGTGAAGCCGAAGGCCGCCGCGGTGGCCGCGCCCGTGACGAACAGCGCCCGCAGTTCGCGTTCCGGCAGCCCCGCGAGTGCCGATTCCGAGGCCGGGGTGAACGCCTTCTCCTCCAGGACGCCGTCGGGCTCGCCGTACGAGGGCGGGACGGCGAGTTCCCGCCGCCGGATCACCCCGCCCTCGGGGTCGCGCGTGGCGGCGGAGAAGCCGAGCAGCCGCAGGCCGAGACTGTTCACCGCGCCGAGGTGGAACGACTGGTGGATGGCCAGCACCGGGCGCTCCGTGGACACTTCGTCGAGGTCGTCGCGGGTGGGGTGCCGGCCCTCGTCGAGCATCGCGTCGTCGTACCCGAACCCGATGATCCACGCGGAGTCAGTCCCCGTCGGGCCGTCGGCCCAGGCGCGCAGCTTGTCCTTCAGCGAGCCGATGTCGGTGACGTCGCCGTCCGGCGCGGCCAGCAGGTTGGCGATGACGGTCTGCAGGCCGATGCCGCCGAGGTGTCCGTGGGCATCGATGAACCCGGGCAGGAGGGCGCGGCCTTCGAGGTCCCGTACGACGGTCCGCGGGCCGCTCCAGTGTTCCGCCTCCTTCCGGGTGCCGACGAAGACGATCGTGCCGTCCTTGACGGCCACCGCTTCGGGCGACGCGTCGCTGTGCTCGGCGACGGTGACGATCTCGCCGCCGTGGAGGATGAGGTCGGCCTGTTCGGCCATGCGGGTCTCCCGTTCGGTAGGGGGTGCGAAACCAGGTCCCAACCTAGGAGCCCGGTGGCCGAACGTCGTTGAGAACGGCCGACGTTCACCGGGACGGGTCAATCACCTGCCGGTCCCGCCGGGCCCGGCCGCCACGCGGTCCTCCGGCGCCCGCCGCCCCCGGTGGGGGGAATCCGGCCACCGGGCCACGCCCGTGACGGCCGGCGGCCGGAACTCGCCTGCGGTCGGCCGGTCGAGGGAGGCGGCGGTGGGCGTGGCCACCACCGGGCCGCGGACCGGGTGATCGGTACAACTGCCTTCACCTCCAGTGTACTTGTCGGCCCTTCCGTGCGCGGACCCTCGGCGGGCCGCCCTCGCTCGACCGGGCCGCGCCTCCCGGGATTGGTCCAGACCTATTGACGGGCCTCGCCACCCCTTCTACGATCCGGTCCGGCACAGCCCCACATGTCCCCACCTCACCCAGAGCCGGGCGTCACGCCCCCACGCGTCGGTCATGTCCATGGCGCTCGGCGGGAAGGGAGCACAACATGTTCCGTCGGAGGTCCCGTACTCCGCGTCTGTCGGGCGATTCCCGCCCTGGTGCGAACCCCGGCCGCCTCGAAGGCGACCGGGCCGGGAGCGAGTCGTCCCGAACCCCCCGCCCGCAGCGGGCGGCCGTGGAGCGCGCATCGCACGTGAACCGGACCGGCCGCACCCGGCCCGGACCGGCCGTCCTGCGGCGCTCCCTCGCCGGGATGAGCGCCGCGGCCGTCATCGGCGCCGGCCTCGCGGTGGCCGGCACCGTCACGGCCGGGGCCGTCACCCCCAACCTGGTGGCCAACTCCGGATTCGAGAACGGACTCGCCGACTGGACCTGTTCCGGCGGATCCGGCGCGGCCGTCGGCAGCCCGGTCCGCTCCGGCACCTCCGCGCTCAAGGCGACGCCGACCGGCCTGGACAACGCCCAGTGCACCCAGACCATCAGCGTGCAGCCCAACTCCCAGTACACGCTGAGCGCGTACGTCCAGGGCAGCTACATCTACCTGGGCGCCACCGGCACCGGCCTCACGGGCACCACCTCCACCTGGACGCCGAGCAGCTCGTCCTACAGCCAGCTCAGCGTGGCCTTCGCCACCGGGGCGAACACCACCTCGGTGACCGTCTTCCTGCACGGCTGGTACGGGCAGCCCGCGTACCACGTGGACGACGTGTCGCTCGCCGGCCCCGGCGGCAACAGCCCGTCGCCGACCACTCCGACGACGCCGCCCACCACGCCGCCCACGACGCCTCCGACCACCCCTCCCACGACACCCCCCACCACGCCGCCCACCACGCCGCCCACGACACCGCCCACGACGCCTCCGACCACGCCGCCGGGTGACACCTGCCCGACGAAGCCCAAGCCGTCGGGCAAGGTGCTGCAGGGCTACTGGGAGAACTGGGACGGTGCCGCGAACGGCGTGCACCCCGGCATGGGCTGGGTCCCCATCACGGACAGCCGGATCGCCGCGCACGGCTACAACGTCATCAACGCCGCCTTCCCGGTGATCCTCTCGGACGGCACCGTCCTGTGGCAGGACGGCATGGACGCCGGCGTCAAGGTCTCGACCCCGGCCGAGATGTGCCGGGCCAAGGCCGCCGGCGCCACGCTCCTGATGTCGATCGGTGGTGCCGCCGCCGGCATCGACCTCAGCTCCAGCACCGTCGCCGACAAGTTCGTGGCGACCGTCGTCCCGATCCTCAAGAAGTACAACTTCGACGGGATCGACATCGACATCGAGACCGGCCTGTCCGGGAGCGGCAACATCAACACCCTGTCCGCCTCCCAGTCCAACCTGATCCGCATCATCGACGGCGTCCTCGCCCAGATGCCCGCGGGCTTCGGTCTGACGATGGCCCCCGAGACCGCGTACGTCACCGGCGGCAGCGTCACCTACGGGTCGATCTGGGGCTCCTACCTCCCGATCATCAAGAAGTACGTCGACAACGGTCGGCTGTGGTGGCTGAACATGCAGTACTACAACGGCAGCATGTACGGCTGCTCCGGTGACTCCTACCAGGCCGGCACCGTCCAGGGCTTCACCGCGCAGACCACCTGCCTGAACAACGGCCTGGTCATCCAGGGCACCACGATCAAGGTGCCGTACGACAAGCAGGTGCCCGGCCTGCCGGCCCAACCCGGCGCCGGCGGCGGCTACATGGCGCCGGGCCTGGTCAGCCAGTCGTGGAACGCGTTCAGCGGTTCGCTGAAGGGGCTCATGACGTGGTCGATCAACTGGGACGGTTCCAAGGGCTGGAGCTTCGGCGACAACGTCAAGTCCCTCCAGGGCCGTTGATGTCCCGCTGATGTCCCGCTGATTCCGGGGGCTCCGGTGCGCCGTTGCGCGCCGGAGCCGATCACCGACCGAAACCACCCCTGCGGGTGATCCGAGGCCGCCGAGGGCCCGGATCACCCGCAGGGGTGTGTGCTTCGCAGGGGAATCGCAGGGGAAGGGCGGGGCGACCGCGGCTGTCAGGTGTCGGAGTAGCTGAGGTCTCCGACCGTCCAGGCGTTGACGTCCTCGATGGCGATGCGGTACATGCCCCCGGTGTGGGGCAGCGCGAAGTCGCCCTGGAGGATCTTCGCCCGGTGGAGGTGGAGGTGGGTGGGGCGTGCGGGCGGGCCGTCTGCGGGCTGGGCGAAGAGGGCGGCGAACGGCTTCAGGTGATCGGACGCCTGGAGGACCTCCGCCACCCGCTCCCACCACAGGGTCACCGGCGCGAGCCTGCCGGTGATGACCGCGCCTGGGACCACCACGGTCAAGGACATCTGGTTGCTGTGCTCGGATTCGACCATCGCGGCGATGTCGACGAGCAGCCCGTCGGGGTTCGACATGACTCCCAGCCTAGGACACCGTGCCGGGGCCGCCTAGCCTTGCCCGGGGTGGTCTCCACGGCGCTGCCACGGCGCGGCGTTCCCACGGCGCGACCCGTGGGCGTGCCGCCGGCCGATCGGCCGGACGCCCGGCGTCGACGACCGCCGGTGCGTCGGCCGGAGCCGGAGGGACGGGGTGAACGGCGAGGTGAGGCGCCGGGTCAGAGCTTGTGCATCGAGGTGTAGGGCTGGGTGATGCGTTCCTGTCGGGATCCGAAGTCGACGAGAACCGCGATGTCGCTGTCGCCCTCGACCCCGATGGCCCGGCCGAGGCCGAACGTGTCGTGGCTGACGCGGTCACCGACGGCGAAGTGTTTGCGCGGCGCTTCGACCCGGGCCTTGAAGGGGCTGGTGGGCAGGTGGCGGTGGACTGCTGCAGATTTCCTCATCCCTTCCAGTATGCGCCGGATATCGCGGGGGTGGGACTTTCCCGAAGCATTCGGGTTGCGCGGGCTGTAACGCCGCGTGTGCCGACGGAACTCCCCGGAACGGGGCGGGGCGCCGGCCGGGGTGGGCCGGACGGGCCCGGGCGGGCCCGGGGCGCGCCCTGGGGGGCTGTCGCGGCGACGCCGGGCGCGCCGCACCCGGGCGAGTCGCGCCCGCCCCGGAGGGCCGCGGGCTCGGACGGTGCGGCTGACCGCACCAACAGGCCTACCCCCGGAGTGCGTTGGCCGTCCCGGCGCCCCGGTGCCGGCGACCCCGGGGCGAGGTGTCGAAAAACCCGGGGCGAAATATCCGCCCGCAGCGGGCCGGGGCCTGCTAGAGTCGTTTTAGTTGCAGTAGTGGTTCCCATGAACTTTGTGTGCGCCTGCTGATGTATCGCAGGCGCATTTTTGTTTCCCGGATATTTCCGGGTGGGTGCTCATCGCGGCGACTCGAAGCACGTGCTGTACGTGTTTCGGACTGCCCTTGAAGGAGATTTTTTTTATGGCTAATGGCACCGTGAAGTGGTTCAACGCGGAAAAGGGCTTCGGCTTCATCGAGCAGGAGGGTGGCGGCCCGGACGTCTTCGCCCACTACTCGAACATCAACGCCAACGGCTTCCGTGAGCTGCTTGAGGGCCAGAAGGTCGAGTTCGACGTCACGCAGGGCCAGAAGGGCCCGCAGGCCGAGAACATTCGCCCGCTGTAGTTCTTCTGCCACGGCACCCGCCCAGCAGCGAGGGGCCCGCACCGAGTACTTGATGCCCGGTGCGGGCCCTTCGGCATTGCGTCACGACGCATCCCGGGCCGTTCGGGCCCTCGGTCCCGCCACCGGCGGCCGTCCCCACGCGAGACGTACGGCGCCGCGTCCGGACCGGCCTCCTCCCGTGACAGTTCACGGTTCGCGGTTCTTCGCTCCCGCCCCCTGCGGTGAGCACCGACCGCAGGCGACGTGCCGCACGGTTCCACCGTCCACGCCCCGCCCGTCACACGCCCGGCCCGATGCCTCGCGGCTTCCGCGTGCGCTGATCAACCGGCTGCCTCGGCGAACGACACGAGAAGGAGCCCGCCCATGACCACGACCCTCGAACACCCCACGACCACCACGGTCGGCGACCTCATGCGACACCCGGAGCTGCAGATCAGCGACGACGTCATGGTCGACACGGCGATGGACATCCTGCGGAGCTCCGGCGCGGACCACCTCCTGGTCCGCGACGAGGACGGTCGCTGCGCCGGGCTGCTGACCCACCTGCACCTGGCGCCCTTCCAGGCCCGCTCCTGGTACACCGAGCGCACCCCGGTGCGCAACATCGTCCTGGACCGCGGCCCGTTCGCCACCGCCGACATGTCGGCCACCACGGCTGCTGCCGCCATGCGCTCCCGCGACCTGACCAGCTGGCCGGTGGTGGACCACGACGGCCACGTCGTCGGCCTGCTCAGCATCTAGCGCCGACGCCGACGCCGACGCGGACGCCGACCGGCCCGGACGGGCGGGCGGGGGGTCCTTCGCGCCCCGGGTGGGGCGCAGCGATCCCGCCCCGACCCCCGCTACCGCGCGCGGGGCGCAGCCGGCTCCGGGGCGTGCGGGCCCGGGAGCGTCAGGACCACAGGTGGTCGCCCAGGGCGGTGCCCTCCGGGGCGCCGGGGAGCACGTGGGCGACGGCGGACGCCGTGTGTTCGAGGAACGGATTGAGGGCGTCACGGGTGGCGAGGCGCTCCTGGACGCGGGTGAACTGGCCGGGGTCGCGCATGAAGGCGCAGAAGAGCAGGCCGCGGTCGCCGGGGGCGTCGTCGTAGCTGTAGCCCCGGCGGAGCATGCGGGCCCCGCCGTCCAGCCGGGGGCCGGTGAGGCGGACGTGGGCGGTGGCGGGGATGACGTAGGCACCGTTCGGGTGCTTGGCGTAGAGGTCGGGCTCGTCGTGTTCGGCCGTGCCGGTCAGCGGGGCGCCGTCACCGGCGCGGCGGCCCATCGCGAGGTTCTGATGCTCCTCGGGGAGGGCGGCGAAGGCGGCGGTGTCCATCCGGATCCGTCGGTAGACCAGGACGGTGGCGTTCTCGTGCGGCCCCGGTGGGCCCCAGACCCACTGTCGGGCCGCGTCCTCGTCCGGGTTGGCGCTGCCGTCCTTGAAGCCGAACAGGTTGCGGGGCGTGGCGCCGGGCTCCGTGCCCGGCAGGAAGCCGGACTGCGACCAGCGGGGCGTGGCCCCGGCGGCCCGGGCGGCGGTGGCGGTGAGTTCGCCGACGACGGCGAGCGTCCAGTGGTCGGCGGCGCCGAGCTGGAGCAGCAGGTCGCCGCCGCTGCGCGCCGGGTCGAGGCGGTCGCCGGGGAACGCCGGCAGCTCGGCCAGCCCGGCGGGGACGGCGAGGCCGAGCCGGGCGGCGAGGGCGGGGCCGAGGCCGACCAGCGAGGTGAGCCGGGTGGTGCCGCCGGCCCGTAGCCGCGGGTCGGGTGACGGGCCGGTTCCGGCCGTCGCCGAGGCCAGGGTGCGGGTCCAGGCGGCGAGGAGGGTGCGCAGGGCCTCCCGGTCCGCGGCGGTGGAGCTCGGCGGGAGGTCGAAGGCGATCAGTTTCGTCGCCGCGAGCTGAGGGGACGTCACACCGGACTGCCGGGCGCCGTGGAAGGGGGTCGGCGCCCCGGGCGGCGGGCCGTCGGCTCCGGTGGCGCGGCCCGATGTCCGGTCGCCGTCCGTCAGTTCGCCCGCCGCGGCTCCGACGCCGGCGGCGAGCACCGCACCGGCCGCCAGCAGCGCCCGCCGCCGCCCGAGGCCGGGCGCGGCGATCGGGTTCGACGGCGACGCGTTTCCCGGTTCGGTGGGCATGCGCCCTATTGGAGACGATAGAACACGTGCCATGCAAATCACGTTTCCTGATCGTCTGTCAGCTCTCCGGGCCGGAGCGGCGGCGACCACCCTCGTCCTCGCGGCCGCCCTGTCCGCGGGGTGCTCCTCCGCGGGTCCGGCCTCGGACGACGCAGCACACCCGGCCGGGACCGTGGTCCGCGTGCCGGAGGACTTTCCCACCGTCCAGAAGGCCGTGGACGTTGCGCGCGAGGGCGACACGGTGCTGATCGGCCCGGGGACCTACCGCGAGAGCGTGCGCGTCCCCAAGCGGAACGTCGTGGTGCGCGGGACGGACCGCTCCGCCGTGGTGCTGGACGGCGGGCTCAAGCTGGCCAACGGCATCACCGTCACCGGGCCCGGCTCCGTGGTGGAGAACCTCACCGTCCACGGATACCTGGCCAACGGCGTCCTGTTCACCGGCGTCACGGACGAGAAGCTGCAGCAGCGCGGCGCGGGCGGCTCGGCGTACGACCCGCTGGACACCGCCCGCTTCCCGCCCGTGGAGGGCTTCCGTGCGACCAGGGTGACGTCGTACAACAACGGCCTGTACGGCATCTACGCCTTCGACGCGCGCTCCGGCGTGATCGAGGACTCCTACGCCTCCGGGCACGCCGACTCCGGCATCTACGTCGGCCAGTGCAAGCCCTGCGACACCGTCGTGCGCGGCAACACCGTGGAGCGCAACGCGGTGGGGGTCGAGCTGACCAACGCCTCCGACGGCCTGTCGATCGTGGGCAACCGCGTGGCCGGCAACCGGGTGGGCGTCACGGTCAACTCCAACGACCTGGAGGCGCTGGCCCCGCAGCACGGCGCGGTGATCGCGGGCAACGTGGTCGTCGACAACAACGCCGCCGACACGCCCGAGCAGGCCGACGGCGGCTTCGGGATCGGCATCGGGATCGGCGGCGGCACCGCGAACCGGGTGGAGCGCAACCTCGTCCGGGGCAACCGCGCGGCCGGGGTGATCGTCACCGATCCGCCGGGCCACCCGGCGACCGGCAACCGGGTCGAGGGCAACCAGGTGGACGGCAACGGCGCCGACCTGGTGCTCGCCTCGGCGGACCCCGGCAACTGCTTCAGCGGCAACCGGCCCGCCACGCAGAGCCCGGAGGGTCTGGAGGCCGCGGCGGGCTGCGGAAGCCCGGTGCACGGGCCACTGCCGGCGGGCCGGACGGCGACGGTCCTGGCGCCGCCCGGCGTCCCGTTCAGCCGGGTGCCCGCGCCGCCCGCGCAGCCGTCGCTGCCCGACCCGACGGCGCCGGGCCGCCCGGCGACCGGTCTGCCGGGCGCGGTGGACCCGGGGGCGTACCCGCTTCCGACGGATGCCGGCGTGCTCCCGGCGCAGCCCGCGCGCTGACGGGCGGGCGAAGGGGCGGGAGGCAGGTCGGGGGCCGGCCGGTCAGCCGGTCAGCCAGGGCGCCTCGGGGAGCTTGGCGACGTCGTCGTGTCCGGCGAACTCCACGGTGGTCGGGGTGCCCAGGCCCGGCATCCGCATCGTCACCCGCCTCAGCGTGGCGTCGGCGTCGACCCAGTAGGTCAGGGGCGACCGGCCGCCGTCGGGCGCGGCGCCCTGGGCGCGCGGGCCGGCGAACCGGTCGTGGATCCGGCCGTCCAGGCGGTCGGTGCCGAGCCAGCGCGCCCCGGACTGGGCGAGCAGCAGCGGGTTGTCCGGCCGGTCGGCGCCCAGCTGGACCAGCAGTTGGAGCCCGGCGTCCAGCGGGTCCGCCGTGTAGGTGCGCGGGGACCAGCCCTGCCGGGGGACGCGCTCGGCCTGCTGCCAGGCCGGTCCGTCGGTACCGGCGGGCTCGGGGGCGAGCCCGAGCCCGCCGGCGTCCCAGACGACCAGTCCGTGGTCGAGCGGGCCGCTCGCCCCCGTGACCCGGTAGCGGCCCACGCCCCGGCGGGTGCGGTAGTCCACGACACCCTCGACCCGGACGTCGACGCCCCCGCCCTCGGCGGCGGTGAGCGTCACGGTGACCGGGCCGGCCTGGTAGAGGTTCAGGCGCGACAGGGCCAGCCGGGAGGCCTCGTCGACGGTCACCGCGCGCTCCCCGGTCCCGCCTGCGACGGTCCGGTAGGCGACGACGCCGCCCGCGGCGGTGGCGCACACCACGAGCGCGACCAGGGTCCTGAACCGGAGGGTCCGACGACGTGTCGCGCGGGGGGCGCTCCCGGGCTTCCCGCTGCCCGCCCCGGCGCCCGCCTTCGCGGCTTCCGCCCTTCGGGCCCCTGTCGTCCGGGCCCCTGCGTTCCGGGCCATGCGATCGCCTTCTCTCGTCGGTCGGTCACGACGGTCGGGCGGGTCCGCGGACCGGAGTCTGCCTCGAAGAGCTCCAGGTGCTGATC
>NZ_JBHXDN010000045.1:40857-79103 GCF_042726075.1 Kitasatospora sp. NPDC127035
GCCTCGGGGGGGGCGGGGGGGCCCGCGGCCGGCCGCCCGCCCCCCCCCCCGACCGGTGCCGGTCCCTCAGGACCGCCGTGCGGGGCGTGCTACTGCTGCCGGGCCCTGCGTCGGCGGGCCAGCAGCACGAGCGCCGCGCCGAGGACGGTCAGCGCACCCGCGCCGGCCACCATCACCGGGATCCCCTCGCTCGCACCGGTGCTGGGCAGGTGCGACCCGGGGGCGGGGACGGGGGCCGGCGGGGCGGGCGGCTTCGTGGCCGGGCTCGGCTGCGTCGGAGCCTGCGTCTGCGTCGGCGTCGCCCCGGTCGGCGTCGGCGTCGGCGTGGGAGTGGGCGTGGGCGTCGCGCTCGGCGTCGGCGTCGGGGTCGGGGTGGGGATCAGCCGGTTGACGGCCGTCACCTCGACCCCGACGCCGAGGTTCTCGGCGTTCAGCACCAACGGCCCGAACACCGTCACCTCCGGTGGGGCGTAGCCCTCCGGCGGCGCCAGCTCCTGCCAGTAGTAGGTTCCCGGCACACCGCTGCCCTTGCAGATGCCGTCGGCCCCGGTCGTGCAGGGGTCTCCGGCCGCCGTGTCGGGCTTCTCACCGGAACCCTGCAGCCCGTCGGTGCCGTTGGTCTCCTTCCACAGCCGGAACTTCGCGCCCGCCAGCGGCTTGCCGTCCTGGTCGTGCTTGACCAGGCGCAGCGCGCCCTCCTGCTGCCGGAAGCCGAAGTCGAAGGTGTGGTCGTTCTCGCCCGGTCCGCCCGTGGTGAGCGCTCGTTCGGCGTACTGCCCGCCCGCCGGGACGACGCCCTTGGAGTCGACGAACCGGTTGTCGCCGACGTCGGCGTCGGTCGGCACCCACTGGTACAGCGGGCCGCCCTTGGCGTAGTCGGCCGGGTTGTCGAGCCGGACGGTGTACTTCGTGCGCGGCTTGAGGCCACCGGTGACGTTGGAGTCGTCGAAGTAGTACTCGCCGCGCGCCGTGGTCTTCGCGGTGCCGACGAGCTTCCCCGACTCGTCGTACAGGTTGACGGTCGCCGCGGGCACCGGGCGCTGGCCCGGGCGCTGGACGCCGCTGCGCTCGGGGTCGTACCAGACCCGGTTGCCGATCTGGAGCGGGGCCTGGTCGCAGAGCACCTCCAGGTCGCCCATCGAGGCGCCCTTGCCGAACGGGGCGATGGTCCCCGGCGGGTTGAGCCGCAGGCCGAAGAGCGGGTCCTGCTTGCCGTCGCGCTGGACGAACGCGGTGCCGTAGCCGTAGGCGGTGGAGTTGGGGTCGAAGCCGGAGGTCGCGATGGTGTTCTCGACCTTCGACAGTGCCATGCCGGCGAAGGCCGCGTTGTGGTGCGACCCCATCCGGCTGTTGTCGAAGAACCGGGTGCCGCGGGGCGAGAGCCCGCAGCCGTTGTTGGTGTCGAGCACGTACGTGCCGTTCGCCGGGCAGGCCTTGTTCAGGTCGCCGCCGGACAGCACGTTCGCGACGGAGGTCGGCGTGGGCGCGGCCGGCGCGCGGTCGCCGAAGCGGTCGCGGAACGCCAGCAGCATCGAGCCGTCCGTCTCGAACGTGATCTCGCCCAACTCCGGTTCCGGCTGAGCCAGGTAGGCCCCGCAGGCCTGGCCGTTCTGCGAGGTCGGATAGGTGCCGGTCCACGGGAACCAGCCCGCCCCGTCGCAGGTGCCGCCGCCGACCGTGGAGCCGCGCGGGTAGTCGAGCGGCTGGTTCAGCACCGCCGGTGCGAAGGCGCCGGTGGCCAGGTCGAACGGCAGCACCACCGCGCGCAGGTCGGAGGCCTTGCCGGTCGACTCGCCCGAGCAGACGCCGCCGAGGTAGCCGGTGCCGTCCTGGAGGCCGAGGCCGAACGGCCGCCAGTCCCCGGCCGCGGGGCAGCCCGGGTCGGGGATCGGGTAGGCGGCCTTCGGTGCGGCCGCCGTGGGCCCGGTGGCGTCGTAGCGGTAGAGCTTGCGGTCGTTGAGGTTGACGACGAAGAGGTCCTTGCCGTCGTCGCTGATCTTGATGCCGCCGAGGCTCTCCTTGCCCGGCACCGCCAGGAACGCGTCGTCGGTGCCGCCGCCGTGGACGGTCGAACCGGCGTCCGGGACGGTGGTGAACAGCGAGGTCCGCTTCTGCGCGAGGTCGGTCACGTAGACCGCGCCGGCGCCGCCGGGGCCGTAGTCCGTGGTCCGCTTGGCGACGGCCGAGGAGAACACCCGCCGGTCCGCCCGGTTCCACGCGATGCCGTACAGCGCACCGGTCTCGGCGTTGGTGGCGACGTTGGTGACGTTCACGTCCACGCCGTCCGTGCCGCGGGCGCTGTACGGGAAGGACACCAGCGTGCGCTGCGTCCCGCCCTCCCGCGTGGTCGGCTGGCAGGTCGTGACCAGCGGCGCGTTCTTCTGACAGTAGTCACCGGGGCTCCACAGCCCGGTGGTGTACGCCACGTTCTTGCCGCCGGAGAGGTCGACGAACTCCTCGTTGCTGCTCAGCTGGGTGGGTCCGCCGGCCAGGCCCTGGCGCGAGGCGAAGGCCGGGAACAGCTTGCCCGGCTTCGGATTCACCACCTGGACACGGTACTTGCCGCCGGTGAGCTTGGTCGCGGCCGGCGCCAGCGTCACCGTGCCGTCCGCCGCGGTGGTGCCCTCGATGCCGCCTCCCGCGTCGTCCGTGAGGGTCACCTTCACGCCGGCCAGACCCGGCTCCAGAGCGGGCGTCCAGACCCCGCTCGTGTCCACGGCCCGCACCACGCGGACCGTTACCGTCCCGTCGCCCGCCTGGGGGAAGGCCGCGGGCGCCGCCACCAGCGAGCCCGCGCCGATTCCGACGGCCAGCGCCGCGGCGCCGCCCACCGTGCGGCGGCCGAGCACGCCCGGCCGTCGCCGCTCCGGGCCGCGTACGGCTCCGGGCCTCTGTTCATGTGTCGTGGTCATCCCTGCTCTCATCGTGCGGTCGGGCCTCCGCCCCGGCCTCGCGAGGGAGTTCGCGTGTGGCGGGAAGCCGCTGTTTTTAACGGGAGCTTAAGGGGGTTTCACACAAGTTCGCAGGAGAACCAGGAACTTTGACGAGCCGTCAGGCGTTCCGGTCTGCTGGGTGGTGAAGTCTCGTCAGATGCGTGACAGGACAACGGAGTTACGCCTGGCCACCGGCCGGAACGGCGGTCCTTCCGTGCGGGAGTCCCGTCGGTCCCGGTCCGCCGGACAGGTCCCGCACTCGAACGCGTTGCCAGGCGACGAACTGGGGCACGGGAAGCGCCCGCCGCCCGGATCGCGCCGGGTGCCGTGAACCGCGCGAGGAGCCCGGGGCGGTGTGGCCCGGCAGGGGTCGGGGGTCGGGGGTCAGGGATCCGGTCCGGGTCCGGTCCGGGGCGGACGTGGCGGTGCGGCCGGGGCCACCGCCCGACCCGGACGGCGACGCCGCGGGGGAGGGGCCCAGGGATTCGTCCCTGCGCGCGGCGCGGCGGGCCGCAGAACCGGCGCGGATCGCGCCGTCACGTGCGGTGGAGCGTCCGCGCGGTGCCGTTGGTCCGATCGGATGGCCGCCCCCGGCACCCCGGCGCGCCGAGCCCTCGGGGGAGCGGAGCGGTACGGGCGACAGGTTAGGTTCGGGCCCGTGACCGGCAACGACGCGGTTCTGGTGTTGGTGGTCGCCACCGCACTGGGATTCGACTTCACCAACGGATTCCATGACACCGGCAACGCCATGGCGACCTCGATCGTCACGGAGGCGCTGCGCCCGCGTGTCGCGGTCGCGCTCTCGGCGGTGCTGAACCTGGTCGGCGCGTTCCTGTCGACCGCGGTCGCCGCGACCATCGCCAGTGGCCTGGTGCAGAGCGGCGACGTGACCCTGGTCGTGGTGTTCGCGGGCCTGGTCGGCAGCATCCTGTGGAACCTGGCCACCTGGTACTTCGGCATCCCGTCCAGTTCCTCGCACGCGCTCATCGGCGGCGTGGTCGGGGCCACGATGGCGGCGGCGGGCGCCTCCGCCGTCAAGTGGCAGGGGCTGGTCTCCAAGGTGATCGTGCCCGCCACGCTGTCCCCGTTCATCGCCGGCACGGTCGCGGTGGTCGGCACCCACCTCGTCTACCGCCTCACCCATGACGTGTCCGAACGCGCGCGTGACCACGGCTTCCGGATCGGCCAGATCGGCTCGGCCTCGATGGTCTCCCTCGCCCACGGCACCAACGACGCGCAGAAGACCATGGGCATCATCACGCTGGCCCTGATCGCCAACGGCACCCTGCACGCCGGGGCCACGTCCCCGACCTGGGTCATCGCCTCCTGCGCGGTGGCGATCGCCCTGGGCACCTACCTCGGCGGCTGGCGGGTGATCCGGACGCTGGGCAAGGGACTGCTGGAGATCGGGTCGCCACAGGGCATGGCCGCCGAGTCGGCCTCGGCCGCGGTGATCCTCTCCTCCACCGACTTCGGCTACTCGCTCTCCACCACCCACGTGGCCACCGGCTCGATCCTGGGCGCCGGGGTCGGGAAGAAGGGGGCCGTGGTGCGCTGGAACACCGCCCGCCGGATGGCGGTGGCCTGGCTGTTCACCCTGCCCGCCTCCGCCGCGGTCGGCGCCGCGGCCTACTGGGCCGCGCACGGGATCGGCGGGACCCTCGGCGTCGTGGTGATCTTCATCGCGCTGCTGCTGGCCTCGACCGCCTTCTTCGCCGCCTCCCGGCGGACGCCCGTGACGCCGGAGAACGTCAACTCCGCCTGGACCGGCTCGCTGGCCCCGACCCCGGACGTGAACGAGGCGGCCTCGTGATCGACTGGGTCAACCTGGACGCGCTGTGGAAGATCGTCGTGGTGGGCCTCCTCGCCGGCGCCGGCCTGCCGGCCCTGTTCGCCGTCGGTCTGCGCGCGCTCAACCCGCCGACCCGCCCGGGTGCGACTGCGCCTGCGACCGCGGCCGGGCGGCCGACCGCCGGGCCGGCCGGCTACGCGGCGGCCGGCCTGTGCTTCGCGGTCGTGCTCGCCGCGATCGGCTGGGGCATCTCCGTCATCGTCAACCACAGCTGAACGGCCCCGCCGTGCCGGAGGGCGTCCGTGGTGCGTCCCGACGCCCCGGTGACACCGCCGTCCGGACCCGCGACATCGGCGCCGGGCCAGGGGGACCGCGCGGGCCCGCGCCCACCTGACCGTCGCGGCCGACACCTCCCGGCGGACTCGGTGCCGCGGTACCGGGAGGATCAGCCCGTCGAGCCCGCCTCAGCCATCGGCGCCCACTTCCTCGGCGCGCCTGTTCCCGGTGTCCTCGCTTCCGGTTCCGTCGGCCTCGGTGGCGGTCGGCGGGCGGCCGTGGTCGGGCCACACGGAGATGTGGTCGCGTTCCAGCACCAGTCGCACGCGGTCCGCCAGGCCCAGCGACTCGGTGAACTCGCGCGGCAGCTGGAGCCGGCCGACCCGGTCCAGCACGGTGTACTCCTGGGCGGTGAGCGAGCCGTCGGTACTGGTGACGGCCACGTGGCGCAGCACCTCGGTCGACGTGCGCCCGTCGCGGATCCGTACCGTGCGACGGACCTGGTCGGCCACCAGGGCGTCGTGGGTGACGATCAGCACGGTGGTGCCCAGCTCGCTGTTGGCGGTGCGCAGGGCGGTGAAGATCTCCTCCGAGGTGGCGGTGTCGAGTTCGCCGGTGGGTTCGTCGGCGAGCAGCAGCCGCGGTTCGTTGGCCAGCGCGATGGCGATCGCCACACGCTGTTGCTCGCCGCCCGAGAGCGCGGCGGGGGTGCGGTCCGCGGCCCGGGCGATGCCCATCAGGCCGAGCAGTTCCATCGCCCGGGCGGCGCGCAGGCGGCGCGGCACACCGATGTATCCCATCGGCAGCTGGACGTTCTCGCGGGCCGTCAGGTACGGCAGCAGGTTGCGCGCGGTCTGCTGCTGGATCACCCCGACGGTCCGGCGCCGGTAGGCGGTCCGCTCGCGCCGCTTGAGCCCGCCCAGGTCGGTGCCGGCCACCTCGGCGGTGCCCGCGCTGGGGGTGTCCTGGCCGGCCAGGATGCCGAGCAGGGTGGACTTGCCGGAGCCGGAGGCACCGACCAGGGCGAGCAGCTCGCCCTCCTGCACGGTCAGGTCGAGCCCCTGCAGGGCCTGCACCTCGACCCCGCCGCGGGCGGTCGCGCCGGTGCGGAAGATCCGCACGAGGCTCTCGCACGCCACGATGGGCCGGTCGGTCCCGCGCGCGGGTCGTTCGGTACCGGCCGCGGGTCGATCGGTGGGACGGGTGTTCACAGGGCCTCCCCCAGTCGTAGCACGGCGCCCAGCCCCCGGCGGCGGCTGATCGCCGCCTCCAGGACGGCGGCCGTCGTCATCAGCACGGCCAGCGCGACGCCGAGCCCCGCGGTGATCGTCCAGTCGATGTGTACGGCGGGCTCGAACGGCCCGCCGGTGATGGCCCCCAGCCGCAGGCCGGAGCCGAGCGCGACGGGCAGCAGCAGGCCGAGCGCGGTGCCGCCGACCGCCGCCGCCAGCACCAGCGGCACCAGCTGGAGCAGTTGCAGGCCGAGCACCGCGCGGCTGCCGATCCCCAGGGTCCGCAGGTAGGACGTGGTCCGGCCGCGTTCGGTGGCACTGAGCAGCAGGTCCAGGGCGAACGTGCCGAGCGCGAGCAGCAGGCCGAGCGCGGTGGTGACCCGGAAGGCGAGCCGGGCCGAGTGCGCCAGCCCGTCCGACCGCAGCGTGTCGCGTTCGCCGTCCCGGTCGCGGAGTTCGACCGACGGCCCGGGCACGCTGCTGGGGGCGAGGTGCATGGCGGCGCCGGCCCGCACCGCGGCCGGGTCCAGGGCCGGCCCGCCGGCGGCCGGGTAGAGCAGGAGCGCGGAGGGGTGGTTCCTCTGGGCGGGCAGGCGCTTCGCGGACGGGCCGGTGAACACCAGCAGGGCGCCGGGTCGGGGTCCGTCGCCGAGCACCGGTCCGAGGACCGGGTCGCGCAGCGCCTCCTCGGACAGGGCGCCGACCACGTGGACCAGGATGCGGCCCGTCCCGAGCGCGGTCAGCTCGAAGGTGCCGTCGGGGACCCGGGCGGCGAGCTCGGGGTCGGCCAGCGCGGTGACCACGGGGACTTCGAGGTCGGCGCCGGTCCGCTCGATCGGCGCGTCGGCGCCGTCGGCGGCCAGTAGGGCGCGGGCCATCGGGGAGGACGGGTCGGCGGCGCTCAGCGCGGCGGCGTCCAGCCCGACGAACTGGGCGCCCGGGAACGTCGTGCCGTCGTCCTGCGAGGTGAGTTCCCCGCTCGCGCCGGTGACGGCCACCTGGTGCCCCACGGAGGCGACCGGCGGCAGGTCCCCGGCGACCTGGTCCTTCGGTCCGACCAGGGCCATGGGCGCCCCGCCGGTGTGCCAGTGGGCGATCTGCTTCTGTCCGTCCGCGAGGGTGCGCGGAATCAGCCCCCCGTAGACGCCGTAGCCCATGGCCAGCACCAGGACCAGCAGGGAGAGTGCGGCCGCGCCGCTCTGCGCCCCGGCCCTGGCGAGAGCCACCAGCGGGACCAGACCGCGCGATCGCTGCGCCGAGCGGGTCGCCCGGCGGACCAGCGGGGGCAGCGACCGGAGCAGGATCCCCACCGTGATCAGTGCCAGGAGTACCGGTGTGAAGGCGAGTTGGGGGTCGATGCCGGTGCCCGCGTAGGCGCCGCGGGTCCGCAGTGCGACCAGCCCTCCGGCGGCCAGGAGCACGACCAGGGCCTCCAGGACGATCCGGCGCGAGCGCGGCAGGGGCCGGGTCCGCCCGGCGGAGGCGAGCAGGACGGCCGCCGGTGCGCACCAGACCAGCAGGGCGGCGACCAGGACGGGCACCCAGGAGCCGAGGGCGGCGCCCTGCGGCGCGAGAGCGCGGCCGATCGCCCAGCCGGCCGCGACCCCGGCGCCGACCGCCACCGCGGCCTCCACCAGCAGTCGGCCCGCGATCCCGAGCAGCCCGGCGCCGCGGGAGAGTTGGAGCGCGAAGGCGCCGGCCCGGCGGCGGGCCCCGAGCCGGGCGGCGGCGACCGAGGTGGCCACCACCATGGCGAGCAGCCCGGCGAGTGCGAAGCTCTGGAGCTGCTCGGTGCGTTGGCGCTGGACGGCGAAGGCGTCCAGCTCCGCGCCGAGCCGCTCGGTGGGGTTGACCGAGGGCACGATGTGGCCGGTCAGCATGCAGGCGTCCGTGAGGCCGAGCCCGCACAACTTGTCCGGGCCGGCCTTGTGCAGTGCCTTCAGGCCGGATTGCATTCCGGCGATCCCGGCCGGGGTGGTGGCCGGTCCGGAGCGGTCGGTGGTCACCGGCAGTTCCCAGGCCACCGTGAACGCGAGGCTGTACCTGGCGATCAGCTCGATCCCGCCGGCACTGGTCAGCATCTGGCCGGCCAGTTTCTGGCCGGGGTCATCAGGCAGGATCCACGGGGCGACCAGCATCGGGGACTGCTGCCAGAGCCGCTTCGCGCCGAGGTCGGTACGGAAGACCCCGACCAGGAGTGCCGGGGCGGACGATCCGGGGGCGGGGGTCGACAGATCGAAGTGCTGACCTACCGTCAGGCCGAGTTTCTCCCGGGTGGCTTCGGACACCGCGACCTCGATCGGGCCCGCCTGGCTGGGCGGGACGAGCAGGTCGGCTCGGGGTTGCTGCGGCGCGCGGCCCTGGAGGTACTCGACCGCCCCGCCGGTGGCCTCGGGTTGGGGGTAGACGAGGCTGAACGACGGCGGCTTTCCGTAGGGCGTGGGCATGCCGGGACCGCGTGCCGACGCGTTGAGGGTGGTGACACGGGCCCGCGGTTTGCCGAGCACGGTGGCCAGTGGGGAAGTCGCCGCGGTGCGCACCCGCTCGCCGAGCTTGTCGAGGTCCCGGTCGAGCGAGCCGGGGTCCGCGGCCGGCAGCCACGGCATCGGGGCGGTGGTGGTGGTGGCGGAGACCAGCGGCGCGTCCCGCTGGGCGCGGACCACCCGGTCCGCGAGCGTACCGGCCGCGAGCCGGTCGAACTGCGGCGGCCAGCTCAGCGGGATCGCCGTGAGCAGTGCGGCGAGCAGCGCGAGCACGGCCGAGACCGGCCAGGCGATCCGCGCCTCGCGCCGGATCAGGCGCAGTGTCAGCATGTGGGGCTCCCCCCGTCGAAGCGTCCGTCCTCGCGCACCCGGCCGGGACCGTCCGTGCGCCCTCGGTCCGCGCACCGCCGACCCTCCGCCGGGCTCATCCGTCGTCCCCCGCGCGCAGGGCCCGGACCAGGTCGACCCGGGCCAGCAGACGGGTGAGGACCAGCACGGCGAGGGTGAGCAGCAGCCCCCCGGCCAGCGCCGTGAGTACGGCGGCGGGCCGGCCCGGGTCGGCCACGATCGCCGGGAAGACCGACCCCCCGTAGTCCTCCAGCACGGTGAGCGCCAGCAGCAGGGCCGCGAGCAGCAGGCCCAGCAGCCCTCCGAACAGCACCGGAAGCACCGTCACCGCCACCTGTTCGGCGCGCAGCAGCGCGGTCAGCTCCGCGCGGCGGACACCCAGTGCGCGGAGCACCGCGAACTCCCGCCGGCGGGAGCGGACCGTGCTCACGGCGTGCAGGGTCAGCGCGGTCACCGCGAAGAACGGCGCGGTGACCAGGACCAGCAGCCAGGCGCAGCGCAGCCCGGCCCGGAACGGGTCGTCCGCCAGGCCGCCGGCGACCCTCAGGGCGCTCTGCGGCCGGCCGAACTCGCCGCGGCCGTCGACGGCGGCCCAGGTGGCCTCCGGGTCCGAACTGGCGAGCCACCACCGGGTGGCGACGGGTGGGGCGGCACCGGTGAGCGTGCGGTTCGCGGCGAGTGCGCGCACGTCCAGCAGGAGGTGGCCCTGGCCCCGGGAGTAACCGGGCAGCACGTCGACCTCGCCGGTGATCCGGACCTTCTGGGTACTCTGCCCGTCGCGCTCCCAGTTGAGCGGAACGGTGTCGCCGACCCTGGCGTTCACCGCGTCGAGCAGCTCGCGGTCCGCGAGCACGGGCAGGATGGGGGGCACGGGCAGGAAGGCGCCCCCCTGCACGGCGCGGAGTTCGGGCACGCTGTCACCGCTCACGGGCTGCACCGCGAGGACCGCGTCCGATCCCGCCGGGTCGGGCGGGACCTCCGGCGTGTGGGATCGGATCACCGTGTGCAGCAGGTCGGATCCTTCGCTCTGCCAGGTGCAGGCCTCGGCCTGGGAGGCGTGGTCGTCCATGGGGCCGCGTTCGGTGCCGGGGCAGTCGAGCGCGACCGGGGTGGCGAGGACCTTGCCCGAGCGGGCCCAGTTCTGCCCGGGCGGGAGCGAGAGGTCGGTCCGCTCTCCCGCGGCGGTGACGGCCGTGACCTTCGGCAGGCGCAGGTCGAGGGTGGAGCGAAGGAGCGTGCTGCCGGGGAAGTGGATTCCGAGCCGGCTGAGCGTCAGCGGACGGGCCCGCCGGTCGCTGTCTGCCAGGGCGAAGGTCAGCGAGTGGGGGAGGCCGTCGGTCGGCAGGGGAGCGGTCAGCTGGTCGGTCAGTCCGTCGGCGTCCTGGATCCAGAGCTGCAGGAGCAGACCGGGTGCCGGGATCGGCAGGTCGGTGCTCGCCCGGACGGTCACGTCCAGGGCGGCCGGTTCGCCGGGCAGGACGAGCCCCTGGGCTGGCACGGCGGCCAGGGGGGCCAGCAGCTCCTGGAGCGGACGGGCGGCCTGGTCCGGGCGGAGGCGCGGCAGCCCGGCGGCGGAGGCGGCCGTGGTGTCGACGGCGACCGTCTGTACCACGGTGGTGCCCAGGAAGGCGGTCTGCTCGGACACCGGGGTGAGGCTCGTCACGCCCGGGAGGGCGGCCAGTGCGGCGTGGCGCTGTCCGATCGCGCCGACCACTCCGGACAGCCGCAGATCGGCGCCGACCGCGTAGGCCGCCCGGTCCCGGTCGCTGGTCGGCAGTGCGGCCAGCACCCCGGCGGCCAGGCTGCTGCAGGCCACCGCCAGCAGCGTCACCAGCACCGGCACCGACTGGCGGCCGGCGTCGCGGCTCAGCCGCCAGGCGCCCAGGGGCAGGACCAGGCCGCGGGCCCGCCGGGCCGACCGCTCCAGCAGCCGCCCCACCGCCGGCAGCACCCGCAGCATCAGGACGGCCCCGGCCACCGCCATGGCCACCGGGGCGAGTACCAGGGTCAGGTCGACCGAGGAGTCGAACCCGACGCCGGCGTTCTTCACCACCACGCCCTCGTAGCGGTCGAGTTGGAAGTATCCGAACGCCGCCACGGCGAGCAGTGCCAGGTCAGCACCGGCCCGCTGCAGGCCCAGCCGGCGCGGACTGCGTGCCCGCAGTGCCCGCTGGGCACCCGGGTCCGTCGCCTGCCGGGCGAGCGGCAGCAGCAGAGCCGTGCCCTGCACCAGGAGGACGAAGCCGGCGGCCCACCAGACGGTTCGGCCGTCGCCTGCGGCCAGGCCGTCGGCCCCGACGCCGCGCAGCACGGCAGCCAGCAGCGGCTCGGCCAGCAGCACCCCGCCGACCGCCGCCGGCACCGCGGCCAGCGCCCACTCACCGGCCGCCGCCGCGAGCAGCCGCGCCGCCCCGGCACCCCGGGAGCTCTGGAGCGCGTGTTCGCCGGCGACCGCGTCGGCCAGGCGACGGGCGGTCAGGACGAGGACCACCGAGGCGAGCAGGGCGAGCAGGCCGAGCGGTACGGCGATCTCGGCCCTGGCCGTCAGGACCGGCACCACCTGCCGGTCGACCGCGGCGGGCAGTGTACTGCGTACCGCGGTGTCGGTCAGGGCCGGTTCGGCGCCGCGGTAGACCGAGCGGGCCGTGTCCGAGCGGGCGAAGACGGTCACCCGGTCGCGCAGCGCGGTGAGTTCGGACAGGCTCGACCGCCCGGTGTCGGGAAGGGCCAGCCAGACGGCGAGCATGCGGCCGGTGAATCCGGGCAGCGCGGCCAGCCGGGCGCCGTCGACCAGCACGAGGGCCTGCTCCGCGGCGTCGGGGCCGCCGAGGCCGGTCCAGAACGCGGCGGCGTCCGGGTCGGGCCGGTAGACGCCGGTCACGGTGAACCGGAGCGGTTCGCCGGTGCCGGGCGTGCGGATGGTCGTGGTGCTGCCGCTGTCCAGGCCGAGCCGGTCGGCGGTGGTCTCGGGGAGGGCGACGCGCAGCCCGTCGCCGGCGGCCGGGGCGGCCTCGGGCGCGTCCGGCCAGGTGCCGCTGCGCAGTTGGGCGAAGCGGTCGGGAGTCGGCAGCACCGCCAGGCGGCCGGAGAGCACGGTTTCGGTGGCCCAGCGGCGCCCGTTGGGCGGCAGCGGGAGGTCGACGGTGCCGATGCCGCGCTGCGCCGTCTCGGTGCGGAACGGGGTGCCGGCCATCGTCCGGACCAGTGCCGAGTGCACCGCGCGGTCGGCCGCGGGCAGGCCCGGCGCCGTCCAGCGTGCGGTCACCTCGACCGAGCGCCCGGCGTCGGCGTCGAGCCGCTGGCGCACTCCGGCGGTGGCGGCCGACTGGGCCAGCCCGGTCACTGCGGACAGCACCGCCGTCGCCACCAGGATGCTCACGGCCAAGGCCGCCAGTACCAGTCCGTGCCGGCCGATCCGGCGCCTCACCCCCGCCAGTACCATCCATCGCTCCCCTCGGCACCCTCCGGAGATGGAGGGGCGCGCGTCACGAGACCAAGTGCGGTACAGAGTCGGGGTCTTGTCGCCACGATCTGTTTTTGGTCTGGACCAATCGAACCGGCCCCATCTTGCACGACGGTCGGCCGGTCCGGCCGGGGGATGCTGCTTTTGCCTGGCTTGTCTGCCCATAGAGGCAGCGGGGGCGCCGCCAGGCCGGGACGCGGCGACGTGGCCGGCTACTCCGGGGCGGTGACCAGCCGGACGGCCAGCGCGCCGAAGGCGGCACCGCTGAGGACGTTCAGCCCCCGCGCCGCCCGGGTGCTTCGACGCAGGAGAGCCGCCAGCCTGCCCGACAGCACGCCCACCGTGATGTCGACGGCCAGCCCGACAGCCACCATCGTCAGGCCGAGGAGCAGGAGTTGACCCGTGACGTGCCCCAGGCCGGGGCTCACGAACTGCGGCAGGAACGCGATGTTGAACATGATCACCTTGGGGTTGAGCAGGTTCGTCACGGCGCCCTTCGAGAAGGCGCGCAGCCGGCCGGGCACGGGGGCCCCGTCGTCACCGCCGTCGGCGCCGAGGGGCGACCGGTCGCGGAACGCCTGGACGGCGAGGAGGACGAGATAGGCCGCGCCCGCCCAGCGCAGCACGTCGTAGAGCGCCGGCAGGTGGGCGAACAGCGACGACAGTCCGAGCATGGCGGCCAGGGCGTGCACCGTCGCCCCGAAGGCCACTCCCAGGGCGGCCATCACCCCCGCGGCCGGCCCGCCGCGGCCGCCCATGGCGACCACGAACACCATGTCGGGGCCCGGAGTGACGCACAGGGCCAGTGCGGCGGTCACGAAGGCCAGGTACAGCGGAAGGTCCAACATGACCAGCATCCATTTCTCCGTGCTTCACGGGTGCGGACCGGACGGGCCGTCGGGAGGGCCGTCGGATCAGGTGCGCGGCGACCGCCCGGGTGGGGCGGCCGGTACGAGGTCGGGACCGAGGGGCGGACGGTGACGACCCGTCGGTCCGCGGTCTGTGGTTTGTGGTCCGCGGTCTCCGGATCCGCGCGGCCGTCCGGCGGTACCCGCTCGGGGCGCCTGCCCGCAGCACGTGGCGGGCAGGCACCCTCCGGTCAGGCCGGCCGGTAGCTCAGGTCCAGCACGCCGGTGGAGAAGGCGGTCGAGCGGGTGAGCTGCAGCGGCACCCGGGCGGAGCCCTCGGCGAAGAGCCGCAGCCCGGTGCCCAGCACGATCGGGTGGACGAGCAGGCGCAGCTCGTCGACGAGCCCCGCCTCCAGCAGGGTGCGGGTCAGACCGATGCTGCCGGTCAGGTTGATGTTCCCGCCCGGCTGCTGCTTGAGCTCCTTGACCGCGGCGACGACGTCGCCCTCGATGACGGCCGAGTTGTTCCAGTCGGTGCCGGTGAGGGTGGTGGAGGCGACCAGCTTGCGGATGCCGTTGATGGCGTCGGCCATCTCACCGCTCCGGTGCGGCCAGACGGCGGCGAACGTCTCGTAGGTCTTCCGGCCCAGGAGCAGCGTGTCGGCCTCGGCGTGCATCTGGCCGACCGCGGCGCCCATCTCGTCGTTCATGAACGGGAAGTGCCAGGTCTCCGGCGCCTCCACGACGCCGTCCAGCGAGATGAACAGGCCGGTCACGATCTTGCGTGGTGCGGTCATGCGAATCCTCCGGGGAGTGGGTGGTGCTTCGGGTCTCGCCGGGCCTCGTCGGGCGAGGGGTCGCGGCGAAGCTTGTGACGGTCCGCCCAGGCGGCGATCGCGGCGGCGATCGCGAGGGGCTGGTCCTCCGGCGTGTGGTGTCCGGCGACCGCGTCGCTGTGCTCGATGTCGAGGCCGGCGATGTTCGCCGCGCACCAGTCGACGATCTCCGGGCCCATCATGGCGCCGGGGCCGGGCGCGAAGGCGATCAGCAGTTTGGGGACGTCCGCGCTGGTCGCCAACCAGCGGTCGTAGGCCCGGATCCTGGACACGACGTCGGCGGGTTCGCCGTCGAGGGGCATCGACCGCGGCCACTGGAGCAGCGGTCGGCGGCTCTCCCGGGTGGGGTAGGGGCGGCGGTAGACGTCCAGATCGGCGGGGGAGAGGGGAGTGGCGACCGAGCCGGGCAGCAACTGCTCGACGAAGGCGTTGTCGTCGAGGATCATGGCCTCGCCCACCTGGGGCGTCCTGATCGCCCGGAACAGCCGGCGGCCGCCCTCGGGGAACTCCTCCCAGGCCATCGGCTTGACGATGGTCTCGGTGAACGCGATGCCGCGCACACGCCCGGGGTGCCGGGCGGCCCAGTCGAACGCCAGGGCGCCGCCCCAGTCGTGCCCGACCAGCACCACGTCCTCCAGGCCGAGTCCGTCGAACCAGGCGTCCAGGTAGCGGGCCTGGTCGGCGAAGGTGTACGCGAGATCGGGCTTGCCCGACTCGCCCATGCCGATCAGGTCCGGGGCGAGGAGCCGGCCCCGCGTGCCGAGGGCGGGGAGGACGTCCCGCCAGAGGTGGGAGGAGGTGGGGTTGCCGTGCAGGAAGACCATCGGTGCACCGGCGCCGACCTCCCGGTGGAACATGGTGGAGTCGAGTACGGGTCGAACGGGCAAGGCGCTACGTTCCTCTCAAGTGCGCGAGCCGGAAGGGTGGTTCAGCGGAAGGCGGGGCCGGTGCGGCCGGCCCACTGCGCGAAGGTCCGCGGCGCCCGGCCGAGGACGCGCTCGACGTCGGGGCTGATCGCCTGCTCGGCGGGCAGCGGCTCGCCGAGGATGGCGAGGGTGCCCTCCACCACCGGCTCGGGCATGAACGCCAGCATCTGCGCGCGGGCCTCGGCGCGGGTCTGCTCGACGAACCGCACCGGAGCGTCCAGCGCCGCGCCGATCGCCGCGGCCCGTTCGCGCGGGGTGACCACGGCCGGTCCGGTGAGCTCGTACGTCCGGCCCGCGTGGCCGTCCTCGCGCAGGACCGCGGCCGCGACCGCGGCGACGTCCGCCGGGTCGACGGTGGGCAGCCCGACGTCGCCGAAGGGCGCGGCGGCCGTCCGCTGCGCACGGATCGACTCGGCCCAGGCGAAGGCGTTCGAGTTCAGGCCGCCGGAGCGCAGGATCGTCCAGTCGAGACCCGAGCGGCGCACGGCGTCCTCGAACGCGGCGGGGTGGCCGTAGACCTCCGGCCGTGTCCCGGCGCCCTGCGAGGAGAGCAGGACGACGCGCCGCACCCCGCTCGCCGCGGCGAGATCGAGGACACCCTGCGGGTCGTCGCCGGCGACGAGCAGGAACAGGGCCGCGGCTCCGTCGAGGGCGGCGCCCAGACTCTTCGGGTCGGCGAGGTCGGCCTCGACGTGCTCGACCCCGTCAGGCAGTCGACCCGGGTTCCGGGACACGGCCGTCACCTGCTCGCCGGCTCCGACGAGGAGCCGCACGAGCTCCTGGCCGACGTTACCGGTCGCACCCGTCACAACAATCACAAGAACCCCCATAGGCAAGGCAATCGGGCGGGCCAGCCGGGTAAGTTAGTTGGCTGACTCAGGTGAGACAGTAGCCGACGCCGCGTCAGGCGTCTACAGTCAGTCAGGTGACTGACTCAAGGAACACCCGGCGATCGTCGGGCAAGCGGGAGCGGCTGGCGGCCGCCGCGGCGCAGGTGCTGCACGAGAAGGGCGTCGAACAGACCACGCTGGCCGACATCGCCAGGGCGGCGGACGTCCCCGTCGGGAACGTCTACTACTACTTCAAGACCAAGAACGAGCTGGTCGAGGCGGCCATCTCCGCGCACGCCCAGGGCCTCCGGGCCGTGATCGACACGCTCGACGCCCTGCCCGGGCCCAGGGAGAGGCTGAAGGCGCTCCTGAGCGGCTGGGTCGACCAGCGCGAGCTCACCGCGCTCTACGGCTGCCCCACCGGAAGCCTCGCCTCGGAGCTCGACAAGCGGGCCGACGGCCTCGACGAGTCCGTCGCGGAGGTCATGCGGCAGCTCATCGACTGGGCGGAGGTCCAGTTCGAGGCGATGGGCCGCGACGACTCCCGTGAACTCGCGGTCGCGCTGGTGGCCGCGTACCAGGGGATCTCGCTGCTCACCAACACCCTCCGCGACCCCGAACTGATGGCCGTCGAGGGGCGCCGGCTGGAGCGCTGGATCGACTCGCTCGCCTGACCCGTCACCGGCGCCCGCCGGGCTGCCGGCCGGACCCCCGCCCGCGCGGCTCCCGGCGGTGCGGGCGGCGGGTCCGGTGCCGCCGCGGAACGCGCGCTCCGGGCCCGGCCGGCGACGGGCCGGGGCGCGCGGTGGATGAGCTTTCCCATGATCTTCAGCCGTTTCTGTCGCTCCGGGTGCCACGCGGCTCCCGGCGCCGCCGGATCGAGGTGGCCGCGAACGGCGGGCACGGTGCGGCGCGGTGGTGCGGGGCGGCGTCGCCCCCGGCCGGGTCGGTTCGTTGCCCGGGAAGGAAAAGCTATGTTGCGTTCACTGTGGGGTCAATTGACATGAGGGGGAATTTCGGTGCTTAATCCGCCATATCTCGCGCAATTGTTGCAATGGAAATGTCGATGAATGCAACCGGAAGCGGTGGCTCATTGCAATGGCATGGCGGTGAACGCACCTTGATCCCGCCCCCGGAACCACGTACGCGACCACATCAGGAGCGACCGACCATGCCCCGAGGCAGGCTCACCCACCAGGACCGCCGACAGATCGCCGCTGGGCTGGCCGGCGGACTCTCGTACAGCGAGATCGCCAAGGGGCTGGAGCGGCCGACCTCGACCGTCACCCGTGAGGTCACGCGCAACGGCGGCCCGAGCGGCTACCGCGCCGACGGCGCCCAGCTGGCCACCCGGCGCCGGGCCCGCCGCGGAGCGGCCCTCCCGGCGGCTCCCGGGTCGGCCGGGGCGCCCGAGCCGCCCGACCCCGCGTTCCCGCAGGAACTGCGGGCGTTCCAGGAACAGTTCATCGGGTTCCTGGTCAACGGGGGCCTCCCGCGGATGCCGGCCGGTGTCCTCGCCTGCCTGTGCACCAGCGACCACGGAAGCCTCACGGCGGCGGAACTCGCCGAACGTCTGAAGGTCAGCCCGGCCACCGTCTCCAAGGCGGTCGGCTACCTGGAGGGACAGGAACTGATCCGCCGTCGGCGCGACCCGCGGGAGCGGCGCGACACGTACGTGATCGACGAGGACGTCTGGGTCCGCGCGATGATCGCCGGTGCCCGGGTGGACACCGTCCTCGCGCAGGTCGCGCGCGAGGGTGCGGGAATCCTCGGGGTGAAGTCGCCGGTCGGTCGCCGCCTCGACGGCATGGGGGCGTTCCTCGACCACGTCGGCCAGGACCTGATCCGGGCGGCCGAGCGCTGGCGGCACGGCTGACCCCTCGCGCGGCGTCCTCCGTTAGCCGGGGTTCTCCGTGCGCCGGGGTCCTCCGCCGTGTCGGACGTCCGAGCGGACCCGGGCGAGGGGCCCGGCCGGCCGGGCCGGCAGCCGGCCGGTCGGGGGATCCGGCGGTCGCGACGGGCCGTGGACGAGTCCCGGGGCGCGGAGCGGTCAGGAGCCGAAGGCCGCCACGGTCTGCGCGGTGTCCTCGGTGCCGCGGTAGTGGACGATCATCCCGTCACGGAACCCGAACCGGTGGTGGAGGTTCATCTCCAGCCGCTGCCCGCCGGCCCGGCGGGCAGCCCGCATCCGCACCACGGTCAGCACCTCGGTGTCGTTCGCGGCGAAGACCAGCGGGGTGAACTCCTCCACCGCCATCGCCGAACCGAACTGCTCGAAGAACTCGGCGACCTCGGCCTTCCCGTGGCGCACGCCGTACCACGGTGCGGCGGTGGACGTCGTCTCCGAGGCCCAGTCGACGTCCTCGCCGAGCCTGGCCAGGATCCCCGGTACGTCGCCGCTGCCGAAGGCCGCGTAGACCGATCGGACCGTCTCGATCATGCTCTGCTCGTTCACCGGGCACCTCTCTCCGGTCGGCATCACACCACCTCCCATGCTAGGAGGGGGGCCGTCCCCGCCGCCTTCCGAGGCACTCGGTGCCGGTGCCGAAAGCCCGGCGCACGAGGGGAGCCCGGCTCGGCGGCGCCCCGGACCGGCCGACCGCGGTGCCCGCGTCGGTGGATCCGCCCGGAGGACAGCAGGGCGTGGGGGAGGCGGGGGAGCGGCCGGGCCGTCGCATAGTCGGAGGTCCGGCTCCGGCCCGGCTGCGGTTCGGCTGCGGTCCGGCCGTTCCTTCCGACCACGAGACGAGTCGATCATGCGTCTGCCCCGCCGACCGGCCCCCACGGCGGCCGTCGCGCTGCTCCTCGCCCTCACCGGCTGCGGCTCCCCGGCCGCTCCGCCGCCGGTGGAGGCCCCGAGCCCCACGGCGACCGGGTCGCCCGCCGGACCACGGCCGTTCACGCTGGTCGCCACCGGTGACGTGCTGCCGCACACCGAGATCATCCGGCAGGCCGAGGAGGACGCCGGCGGCGACGGCTACGACTTCAGCAGGATGTTCGCCGGCGTCAAGCCGCTGATCAGCGGCGCGGACCTCGCCATCTGCCACATGGAGACCGTCTACGGCGCCGACGGCGGGCCGTTCACCGGCTACCCGGCCTTCAAGTCGCCGCCGCAGGTCGCCCGGGCACTCAAGGACGCCGGTTACACCTCCTGCGACACCGCCTCCAACCACACCCTCGACGACGGGGCGGCCGGCATCCGGCGCACCCTCGACGCGATGGACGCCGTGGGCCTGGCGCACACCGGCTCGGCCCGCGACGAGGCCGAGGCGGGGAAGCCCGCGCTGCTCCGGGCGGGCGACGCCACCGTGGCGCAACTCGCCTACACCTACGGCACCAACGGGATCCCGCTGCCGGCGGGCCGACCCTGGGCGGTCAACCTGATCGACCGGGAGCGGATCCTCGCCGACGCGCGCGCGGCCCGGGCGGGCGGTGCGGACGTCGTGGTGGTCAGCGTCCACTGGGGCACCGAGTGGCAGGACGCGCCGAACGACCAGCAGCTCACCCTGGCCCGCGACCTGTCCGCCGGGCAGGGCGAGGGCCGGTCCGACATCGACCTGGTCCTCGGTACACACGCCCACATCCCGCAGGCATACGAGAAGATCAACGACACCTGGACGGTGTACGGCCTCGGCGACCAGCTCGCCGGGCACATGTTCACCTACGACGGCGCCGAGGACCCGCGCGGCAACTGGAGCTCGATCGCCCGCTTCACCTTCGCCCCGCCGGGCGCACCGGGGCGGCGATGGACGGTCGCCAAGGCCGAGTTCGTCCCCCAGGTGACGGACCTCGGCCCGCCCTACCGCGTTCTCGACCTGCGGGAGGCCGCCCGTAGTGACCCCGGTCGGGCCGACTACGCCCGGGCGCTCGACCACATCCGGTCGGTCGTGCTGAGCCGGGGCGCCGCCTCGGCCGGGCTGACCGTGGCACCGTGAAGCCGCCGGCGCCCCACGGGCCGCGTCACTGCGCGGTCGGACGTGCGGGTGCGACGGCGGGGACGGCGGCGCGGCTTCGCGCCAGGGTGTGAGGAGGCCCCGGGCCGCCCCGGGGCCTCGTGGTCAGAGCTTGAACATCGAGGTGTATGGCTGGGTGATGCGTTCCTGCCGTGAACCGAAGTCGACGAGTACGGCGATGTCCCCGTCGCCTTCGACCTCGATGGCACGGCCGAGGCCGTAGCGGTCGTGGGTGACGCGGTCGCCCACGGCGAACCGCTTGCGAGGTGCCTCGACAGGAGCTTTGAAGGGGCTGGTGGGCAGGGGCCGGCGGACTGCTGGTGGTTTCGTCATTCCCCTCAGTATGCGCCGGAAATTGCGGGAGCGGACCCTCGGGTTGACTTCGATTCGGTCAAGCCCGAACGCCGTTCCCACCGTTCGAGGCCGCCGCCGTGCCGGCGGGGGGCGGGAGCGGTCGGCGGCGGCCGGCGCGGGGCCGGTGGCGCGGGGGCGCGCCCGTGCCCCGTCCGCTCCCGGCGATGTCGCACCGGTGAGGAAATTTCCGGCGGGGGGAGGAGTCCGTCGGGGACGGCAACGTCGCTGGTCACGCGGTGTGCCGCTGCCTCCGGCGGGTCGGATCGGCGGCCCGAGGGGGGAGTCTCCGGAGGAGCCGGGAGTGAAAGGTTCCACCGAAGCGGGCTCGGGCCTGCTAGAGTCGTTGTTAGTTGCAGTAGTGGTTCCCATGAACTTTGTGTGCGCCTGCTGGTGTTTTGCGCAGGCGCATTTTTTGTTTCCCCGGCTCTTCCCCGGGCGGGTCATCATCGCGGCGACTCGGAGTCTGCACCGTGCGGGCTCCGGACAGCCCTTGAAGGAGATTTTTTTTATGGCTAATGGCACCGTGAAGTGGTTCAACGCGGAAAAGGGCTTCGGCTTCATCGAGCAGGAGGGTGGCGGCCCGGACGTCTTCGCCCACTACTCGAACATCAACGCCAACGGCTTCCGTGAGCTGCTCGAGGGCCAGAAGGTCGAGTTCGACGTCACGCAGGGCCAGAAGGGCCCGCAGGCCGAGAACATTCGCCCGCTGTAGTTCTTCCGCCACGGCACCCGCCCGGCGGCGAGGGGCCCGCACCGCGTACATGCCCGGTGCGGGCCCCTCGGCTTTTCCCTGAACGACCCCGGCCGCCCGGGCTCCCCGGCTCCCCGGTTCCGCCACCGGCGGCCGCTCCCACGCGAGACGCACTGCGCCGCGTCCGGATCGGCGCCCGACCGTGACAGCTCACGGTTCGAGGTTCCGCGTTCCCGCCCTCTGCGGTGAGCGCCGACCACGGGTGACGTGCCGCACGGCTTCGCCGTCCACGCTCCGCCCGTCACACTTTCTGGCTCGTTTTTTGTGGTCTCCGCCGGCGCCCCGCGCTGCGGACCTTCCTCGAAGCGCGCCGCTCCTGAGGAAGGTTTCCGCATGAACCGTTCCAGTCGTTCCTCCTACCAGAACGCCAACTCCCGCTCCGGAGGCGGCTTCGGCGCCGGCTCCCGCGCCGGCTCGGGCTCGCGCTCGGGTGGCGGCTTCGCCTCCGGCTCGGGCTCCCGCTCGGGTGGCGGGCGGCGCCCCTCCGGCGGGAGGGGTCGTCAGAATTCCACTCCGCAGGGTGAATTCGCCATGCCCGTCACCGTCACCCCGGCGCTTCCGGCCGTCGAGTCGTTCGACGAACTGGACATGCCGAACGCGCTGCTGGCGACGCTGACCCGCCGGGGCGTCACCTCGCCGTTCCCGATCCAGGCCGCCACGCTGCCGAACTCGCTGGCGGGGCGCGACGTCCTCGGCCGCGGTCGGACGGGTTCGGGCAAGACCATCGCGTTCGGTCTCGCCGTACTGGCCAACATCGCGGGGCAGCGGGCCGAGCCGCGCCGCCCGCTGGCGCTGGTGCTGGTCCCCACCCGTGAGCTCGCTCAGCAGGTCACCGAGGCGCTCACCCCGTACGCCCACGCGGTGCGACTGCGGATGGCGACCGCGGTGGGCGGGATGTCGATCGGCCGTCAGGCGCAGACGCTGAACCGCGGGGCGGAGGTCGTGGTGGCCACCCCCGGTCGGCTCAAGGACCTGATCCAGCGTGGCGACTGCCAGTTGGACGGGGTCGGTGTCGCGGTGCTCGACGAGGCCGACCAGATGGCCGACATGGGCTTCCTGCCGCAGGTCACCGAGTTGCTGGAGCAGGTCGCCGAGGGCTGCCAGACGATGCTGTTCTCCGCGACCCTGGACCGCAACGTGGACCGGCTGGTGCGTCGCTTCCTCAACGACCCGGTCACCCATTCGGTGGACCCGTCCGCGGCCGCGGTCAGCACCATGGAGCACCACGTGCTGCATGTGCAGAACTTCGACAAGAACGCCACGATCGCGCACATCGCCTCCCGCGAGGGCGGCGTGATCATGTTCACCGACACCAAGCACGGTGCGGACCGCCTGGTGGAGGACCTCCTCGCGAACGGCGTGAAGGCCGCGGCCCTGCACGGGGGCAAGTCCCAGCCGCAGCGCACCCGGACCCTGGAGCAGTTCCGCTCCGGCCAGGTGACGGCGCTGATCGCGACCAACGTCGCCGCCCGCGGCATCCACGTCGACGGGCTCGACCTGGTCGTCAACCTGGACCCGCCGGCCGACCACAAGGACTACCTGCACCGGGGCGGACGCACCGCCCGCGCGGGGGAGTCCGGCACCGTCGTCACGCTGGTGCTGCCCAACCAGCGCCGTGAGATGACCCGTCTGATGGCCACCGCCGGCATCACCCCCACCTCCACCCGGGTCCACCCCGGCGACGAGGAGCTCGCCCGCATCACCGGGGCCCGGGTGCCCACCGGGGTGCCCGTGGTGATCCCCGACCCCGTCGTCGAGCGCCCCCGCCGCAGGGCCTACGCGGGCGGTGGCGAGCGCCGTGGCCGCTCCGGCGAGACCGGGCGCAGCCCGCAGAGCACCACGGGTGCCCGTCGGCGGTCGCCGAGGCGCATCGCCCTGGCCGCGTAGGCGGAACGGCCGAAGGCGCGGGGACCGCCACGGCGGTCCCCGCGCCGGACGGACGCCGGTCGCCCGGGCTCCCGCGATCCCCTTCTTGCGTGCACCGCCGGTCGCGCCCGAGTACGACAGGTCCACTCCGTCTTGCAGACTTCCCCGCCCGCCGCCCCGCGTTCACGCGTCCCCTTCCCGACCGGGCTGTCGGCGAAGGTCCTCCGCACCGAGGCGATGGCCGGTCTGGTGGTCGCGCTCGCGCTGATCCCCGAGGCCATCTCGTTCTCGATCATCGCCGGTGTCGACCCGAAGATCGGCCTGTTCGCCTCCTTCACCATGGCGGTGGTGATCTCGGTGGTCGGCGGCCGGGCGGCGATGATCTCCGCCGCCACCGGCGCCGTCGCCCTGGTGATAGCCCCGCTGAACCGCGAGCACGGCCTCGGCCATCTGGTCGCCGCGGTCATCCTCGGCGGCGTCGTCCAGATCGCGCTGGGCGCGCTGGGGGTGGCGAAGCTGATGCGCTTCGTCCCGCGCTCGGTCATGGTCGGCTTCGTCAACGCCCTGGCCGTCCTGATCTTCCTCACCCAGGTCCCCGAGATGCACGACGTGCCGTGGGCGGTCTACCCGTTGCTCGTCGGCGGCCTCGGGCTGATGGTGTTCCTCCCGAAGGTCACCAAGGCGGTCCCGGCGCCGCTGGTGGCCATCGTCGTCCTCACCGCGATCACGGTGGCGGCCGGCATCGCGGTACCGACCGTGGGGGACAAGGGCGACCTGCCGTCCTCCCTTCCCGTCCCCGGCCTGCCGGACGTGCCGTTCACCCTGGACACGCTGACCACCGTCGCCCCCTACGCCGTCGCGATGGCGCTGGTCGGGCTGATGGAGTCGCTGATGACCGCCAAGCTCGTCGACGAGATCACCGACACCCGCTCCTCCAAGACGCGCGAGTCGATCGGCCAGGGCGTCGCGAACATCGTCACCGGGTTCTTCGGCGGCATGGGTGGGTGCGCGATGATCGGCCAGACCATGATCAACGTGAAGGTGTCCGGCGCCCGGACCCGCCTGTCGACCTTCCTGGCGGGCGTGTTCCTGATGGTGCTGTGCATCGTGTTCGGCCCCGTGGTGTCGGACATCCCGATGGCCGCCCTGGTCGCCGTCATGGTGATGGTCTGCTTCGCGACCTTCGACTGGCACTCCGTGGCCCCGAGGACGCTGAAGCGGATGCCCGCCGGGGAGATCACCGTCATGGTGATCACGGTCGCGGTGGTCGTCGCGACCGGCAACCTCGCGGTCGGTGTCGCCGTCGGTTCGGTGACGGCCGTGGTCATCTTCGCGAAGCGCGTCGCCCGTCTCGCCGATGTCACGGCCGTCACCGACGCCGAGGGCGGCGAGGTGGTGTACGCGGTGACCGGCGAGCTGTTCTTCGCCTCCAGCAACGAGCTCGCGGGCCGGTTCGACTACGTGAACGACCCGGCCAGGGTCGTCATCGACCTCTCGGCCGCGCACATCTGGGACGCCTCCTCCGTGGCCGCCCTCGACGCCGTCGAGGCCAAGTACGCCAAGCACGGGAAGACGGTCGAGATCGTCGGCCTCAACCAGTCCAGCGCGCGGCTCCATCGGACCCTCAGCGGTGAACTCACCAGCCACTGAGGGCCCGCACCCGTACCCGCACCCGCACCGGTGCCGGCTCCGGGCGACGCGGCGGACGCCCGCGGGCGGTGGGTGTTCGGCCTGCCCGTGACGCTCGGCAGCAGGCGTCAGAAGCGTCGCCAGCGGACGGAGGCGAGGGAGAAGACGCCGAACAGCAGCAACCCCAGGGCCAGGACCGCCAGCAGCCACGGGCCGACCGGCGTGGCCGCGAAGGAGCGCAGGGTGTCGTCGACGCCCTTGGCCTGCGCCGGGTCGAAGCGGACGGCCGCGATCAGGGTGTGGACGCCGACGCCGACGAACACCACGCCGCGGGCGACGTTGCCGGCGATCCCGCCGGCCGTGACCGCGGCGCGGGTCCGCCGCCCCATGGCGGCCGTGTCCATCTTGCGCAGGAACTTCCGCAGGGCCGCCCGGACGGCGATCCCGACTCCGACCCCGATCAGGACCAGACCGGCGGCCGAGACCAGGAACCGGCCACCGGTCCGGCCCAGCACGGTGGCCGTCCAGTCCTTGGACGCACTGTCGCTGTCGGACCCGCCCCCGGACCCGGCGGCGAACGCCGCGGTTCCCCAGCAGACCGACGCGTAGAACGCCGCGCGCCCGGTGTTGAGCAGCCTGCTGGTGGTCTTCTTGCGGCCCCGCTCACCGAAGGCGGCGGCCGAGGCGCGCCAGATCGTCATGCATCCGAAGCCCACGGCCAGCAGCCACAGCAGCGTGCGGCCGAAGGGCTGGTCCGCGATCTGTCGGAGCGCGCCCTGGCGGTCGGCCTCCTCCGAGCCGCCGCCCAGCAGGGCGATCCGCAGGGCGAGGTAGCCGACCACGACGTAGACGAGGCCGCGGGCGGTGAACCCTCCCCGGCCGGCCAGGCGTAGCAGTCGGTCCGCGGAATCCCCACGGTGCTGCCGGGTCTGCGTGGCAGTGGACACGGCGACTCCCCCTTCGTCCGGGGCGCGCCCTGCGCGCGCCCGGGAGAGCGTGTGCCCGCGTCGGCCGCAGGTAGTCGCCCCGCCGTGCGTGCGGAGGGCGGGGAACGGGGGCGGTGGGTCGGCGGGGCGGCGGTGCGCCGCCCCGCCGGCTCACGCCGTACCGAACCGGAAGACCGTGTCCGGCCAGTCGGCAGCCGGTCCGGACCTGTCGAGCGCCTCGCTGATCGCCCGTTCCTCGTAGCCGAAGTGGGACTCCATGACGGCCGCCAGTCCGTCGAGCTCGCGCCCGATCGCGTCGAGGGCCGGGCCCCGCGATTCGGTGGCCCGGTGCGCGAGTTCACCGACGCGGGACAGGATCGAGGAGATCATCCCGTGGTCCTCGACGAGCTTCGCGACCGTCGGCGCGAGATCGGGGCGTTCCCGCAGCAGGTGGGAGAACATCCCGTCGTCCTCGCCGCGGTGGTGCGACTCCAGGGCGGCGCAGAAGGCCAGGCAGTGGGTGACGAGTGTGTCGTCGCTCAGGCGGCGGTGCCCGAGATCCGTCCTGATCCCGGTGATCAGGCGGCGCAGTTCCTCATGTGCTCGTGCGAGCTGCAGGCTCAGCGCGGCTGCACGGTCGCGATCCTGGGAGGCCAAGGTCGGCGGTCCCCTTCGGTTCCGCACCTCCATGCCTGACGCAGTCCGTCACCGGCACGCGATGCCCGGCCATCCGACCACGCGACGCGCCGGTACGGCAAGCAGGATCCGGGGCACGGTCAGGTCCCCGGTGCCCGGGTGACGGCGTGTCCGCCGCAGGGCCCGGGGCGGCCGGCACACGGCATCTCTCCAGAAAACTCACAGCACGGTGTGGAACCCCCACCGCCGGGCTGCCTAGGCTCCGCATGTGCACGACGAAGTGCGCGGGGCCGGCGGCGACGGACGAGGACCGGCGCGAGCCGGCCGCCCGGCACCACGGGAAGATCACATGGACTACTGCGCACCCTGCCGACGCCATCTGAACGGCGCTCTGGCCTGCCCCGGCTGCGGGGCGCCGGCGACCGGTCCTGAGCCGGTGGCGTACCGACCGGCGGACGCCGCGGCGGTGACGCGCCCGCAGCCCGGCGTGCCGGGGCCGGTGCCGCTGCCGGCCGGGCGCGGCGACGGTCGGACCGTCGGCCGGACCGGAGGTCGCGCGAACCCGCGGCGGATACGGCGACGGCCGGGGCGGATCGTGGTGTCCGTGGTCGGCCTGGCCGTCGTGGGGCTGGGAGCCGTGACGCTGGCGGCGAACGGCTCGGAGGGGGTGCCGCCCGAACCGGCGGCCGAACAGTCGGTGGCCACCGTGCCGCAGCACGTCCCGACCCCGCAGCCGACGGTGTCCGGCGCGCCGCCGTCCGCGACCGGGGCGCAGGGGCCGCCCACCCCGCAGCGCTCCGGCAGCCGCCCGCCCTCCGCCGCCGCATCACCCACCGCCCCCCTCTCCGCGTCCGCCTCCGCCCCGACCGCGGCCCCGTCGTCGGCGCCCCGGGGCGGCGCTCCGGCGGTGTCGGCGACCACCCGCGGGCCCGACCCGGTCGGCCCGAGTCCGGCGGCGCCGGGCCCGTCGGTGCCGGGCACGCCCCCGACGGCTCCGGCGACCCCCGTGACCCCGGTGACCACCCCGCCTCCCGTCACGAGCCCGCCGTCCTCGCCCTCGGCGCCGCCGACGGCCACACCCGCCCCGCAGCCGACCCGCACCTGCACGCCGTTCCTCTTCTGGTGCACCTGAGGACGTCCCGGCAGGGGCAGGGGCAGGGGCAGGACGCCGGGGGCCGCAGCGGGTGACTGCGGTGGCCGACACCGGTCCGGAGCCCGCCTCCCCGCCGCCCGGACCGGCGCGATCCGGTGCTGTGACGTGGATCACGCCGCCGAGGAAAACCGGGAGCCGCCGTGCTCCGTCAGACCAGGACGTGAAACGTTCACCGGCCTCGATGACCGAGGCCCAGCTGGTCCGACGGATCTCCTGCGGGGACACGGCGGCCTTCGACGAGCTGTACCGGCGCAGCGCCCCGTGGTTGACGGCGCGGCTGCGTCGGCGCTGCGCGGACGACGAGATCGTCGCCGAGGTCCTGCAGGAGACGTACATGGCGGTGTGGCGGGCGGCCGGGCCCTTCGCCGACAGCATGCGCGGCGAGGAGGCCGGCGGCTGGCTGTGGACGATCGCCGCCCGCCGGCTGGTGGACGCCTTCCGCGTACGCGGCCGGCACAGCACCCTCCCGCCGGCGACCGCCGCCCCGGGCCCGGCGCCCTCGGCCGAGCACGAGGTGCTGGACGCCGAGATCGGGGGCGACCTGGGTGCGGCGCTGGACCGGCTGGCTCCCGAGCTGCACCAGGTCCTGACCGCGATGGTGCTCGACGGGCTGACGGTCCGCGAGACGTCCGAGCTGCTGCGGATCCCCGAGGGCACCGTCAAGACCCGTGCCCGCCGTGCCCGCCTCGACATGCGAAAGGCCCTGTCATGACTGCGCACGTCCCCCGCGAGCTGCTGGTGAGCTACGTACTGGACCCCGGCGCCCCGACCGGGCCCAGTGCGGGTGCGCTGTGGACGCTGGAGGCCCACCTGGAGCGGTGCGCCGTCTGCCAGGCCGTGTTGAGGGAGGTGTCCCTCGCCCACCGCCCGGCCGACACCCTGCTGATGGCGCAGGTGCGCGAGCGCCTGACGGCGACCCTGACGCCGGTGCGCCGGCGCCGGTGGCGACGGGTGCGGAGCGAACTGGCCCGGTGGGCGGCGCCGGCGCTCGGGCCGTGGGTGGCGGCGGTCGTCCTCGTCGTCCTCGGCGCCCTGGTGCTGTCGTCGGCCGTCCTGCGGGACTCGCCGACCCTGCTCCTGCTCGCGCCGGTGATGCCGCTGCTGGGCGTGGCGCTGAGCTGGGGCCCGCACTCCGATCCGGTCCACGAGCTGATCGCCACGACGCCCCGGTCGGGGCTCGGTCTGGTCCTGCGGCGGACCCTGGCCGTGCTGACCCTCGTCATCCCGGCGCTGGCGGTCGCCGGCGGGATCACCGGCGCCGCGTCCGCGCTGGTCCTGTTGCCGGCCCTCGCGTTGACGTGTGCGGGCCTGGCGCTGGGCAGCCTGGTGGGAATCCAGCGCGCCACCACCGGGCTGGGCGCCGGATGGGCCCTGTTCGTGGTCGTCCCCGCCGTCGACGGCAAGACCGTCCCGTTCTACCTGCAGGAGTCCGCGGCCCCGGGATGGGCGGCCGCGACCGCTGTCCTGGGTGTCGCCGTGGTCCTCTGCCACAGGGCCTACCTGCACCCCCGCGAGGCCCGCGCGCGCCAGCGCTGAACACCGCAACGTCGTTCCGCGCGGCGCCCGTTCCGCGCAGCGACCGTTCCGCGCGGCCCTGCACGTGGCGCGCGGCGCCCGTCACCCGTACCCCCTTCACCCGCACCGCGAGGAGACACGACCATGCCCGGAACCGGCATCGCGAGCGAGATCGCGCCCACCGGCTACGCCCATCACATCCAGGCCCACGCGCTGACCGTCCGGCGGGGCCGCCGCTCCGCCGTCGACGGGGTCGACCTGAAGCTGGGCGTCGGCGTGCACGGCCTGCTCGGCCCCAACGGGGCGGGCAAGACCACCCTGATCCGCACGCTCGCCACCGTCCTGACCCCGCACGGCGGCGAGCTGGAGCTCCTGGGCAGCGCGCGTCGCACCCGGGGCGAACTGCGTGAACTCCGCCGCCGGTTGGGCTACCTGCCGCAGGCCTTCGGACACTACCGGCGTTTCACCGTCAGGGAGTTCGTCGAGTACATGGCCTGGCTCAAGGAGGTGCCGGGCCGGCGGACCGCCGACGCGGTGCAGCACGCCATCGACCGCGTGGACCTGACCGGCCGGGCCGACGACCGCATGGGGTCGCTCTCCGGCGGCATGCTGCGCCGGGCCGGCATCGCCCAGGCGATCGTCAACGACCCCGACATCCTGCTGCTCGACGAGCCGACCGTCGGCCTGGACCCGGCCCAGCGCATGGAGTTCCGTTCCCTGCTGCGCGACATCGGCGCACAGTCCTGCGTCCTGGTCTCCACGCACCTCGTCGAGGACATCGGCGCCGCCTGCGCCGGCGTCGTGCTGATGTACGAGGGCGGCACGGTCTTCGCGGGCGACGTCGACCGGCTCCGCGCCGCGGGCACCGACGCGGACCCGGGCGACAGCGAGATCGAGCGCGGCTACTCCGCGCTCCTGCGCCGGCACCGGGAGGGGAAGGTCGGGGCCGGGGGATAGGCGACGCGGCACGACCACCGTCCGACACCCCTGCCCGCCCCGATCCCCGACGAATTGGAGTCCGTGATGTTCCGCATGGTGCGCCTGGAGGCGAAGCGCTCGATCGCCCTGCTGCTGTTCCTGGTGGTGGCCGCCCTGACCCGTGTCTTCCTCTGGATGGACGTCCAGCAGTGGGCGGCCAGTTGGACGCCCCTGGTCCACTCGATGCGGGGGACGGCCTGGATCGTGCTGCCGGTGGTGCTGGCCGCCGCGATCTGGCACGGCGGGCGGGAGCGGCGCGCCGAGGTCTCCGAGCTGTTCGCCGCCACGCCGCGGCCGCACCGGGTCCGTCTGCTGCCCGCCTTCCTGGTGTTCGCCGGTACGGCGGTGCTCGCCGTGGCGGCGGTGGTGGGATGGGCGGCGGTCGTGGTCGCCGGGAACGCGACCTTCGACGGCGGCGAGTGGCCGCTCGGCCTCGCGGTGGGACTGCTCGCCGCCGTCGCCGTCACCCTGGTCGGGCTGGGTGTCGGTCGGGTGGCGCCCGCGCCGGTCGCGGCGCCGCTAGGCGCGGTGCTGCTGTTCCTGGCCCTGACGTTCGCTCAGGTGCGGGACGGCCGCCCGGCCAACCGCCTGGTGGACACCGTGCTGCCGATGCTGCCGGTCACGGACGACTTCCACCGGGTGCTGCCCGCCTTCTCGGTGGCCCAGGGCGTCTGGTTCGCCGGCCTCGGGGCCACCGGCGTGCTGCTGGCCGTCGCGGTCACCTCGCGCGCCCGGGCCCTCGCCCTGGCGCCGGCCGTGGCCGGGGTGGCCCTCGGAGCGGTACTGGCGCCGTCGGGCGCGATCGTCCCCGCCCCGGCGGCCACCGCCCTGGTCTGCGCACCGGGTGACGACCGGATCTGTGTCACCCAGGTGCACAGCAGGGCCCTGCAGGACCTCATCGCGCCCGCGCGGAAGGTGCTCGAAGCCTTCGCCGAGGTGCCCGGCGGCCCGAAGCGGGTGCAGGAGGACCAGGTGAGCTGGATGTTCGACGACGGCAGGCCGACGGCCGGTGCCGATCTCGACACGGTCAGGGTCGCGCTTCCGTACCGGACCAGGGAGGGCGGCATCCGGTGGGAACCTGACGCGGTCCTCTCGATCGTGGCCCAGGAAGCCACCGTCGACCCGGGCTGCTTCGACGGGCAGGAGGAGCAGCGCCGTGCGTTCGACGCCTCCGGTGCGATCACCGCGGCGCTCCTGGACACCCCCACCGACAAGCTGAGCCCCGCCGCCCGCCAGGCCTACGACACGCTGCGCGCGCTGCCGATCGAGGAGCGCCGCCGGCGGATCGGGGACGGCCGCAGGGCCGGGCTGACCTGCGGGGACCCGCTGGCCGTCGTCATGGGTCGGGAGGCGGGCCGGTGACCCCGGGTCTGCGTGGCCTCGTGCTGCACCTGCGCAGCCGGGCGATCCCGGTGACCGTCCTGGTCTTCCTCGCCGCAGCCGGCGTCTCCTGGGCCGGATTCCGGCTCGACGATCCGGGCATGTCCCGGACGATCGGTCTGACCGCCCTGGTGCTGGGCGTCGCGGCGATCTCCCGGACGCTCTCCGGCCCGGACGAGGAACTGGAGCGCGGGACGCCCGTCCCCTGGCGGCTGATCCGCTTCCTCCACCTGGCGCTGCTGGGCGCGGTCCTCCTCGGCCTGCTGATCGCGGTCCGTCCGATCGCCGGAGAGCGGACGCACGCCGTGCCGCTCGGCAACCTCGTGCTGGCCGGTCTGGCCCTGAGCGCGGTGACCGCTCTCGCCGCGGTGCTGCTGGGGGCGCACGCGGCCTGGGCCCCGCCGGTCGGCTGGGCCCTGGTCATGCTGACGGTGGGGTCCCGGAACTCCCCCGGCGGGCAGGCGCTGACCTGGATGGTGCAGGACCCCCGCACCGTCATCTCCACGACGGTGGCCGTCGCGCTGACGGTCGTGGGCGCCGCCGCCTACACCTGGCGGGGCAGCCGCTGGTGAACGGGGTGCGCCGGTCCTCCGGAGGCGCCGCGCGCCCCCGGAGGCCCGCCGTCCGAGCTTGACACGTTTCCTCGTATCGAGAATATTAGATATGTCTTACGGGGCCGTCGTAGTCGTCGTGCGGAGGGAGTGTGGGGCGGTGGATCCGCTGGCCGTTCACAAGGCGCTCGCGAACCCGGCGCGCGCGGACTTCCTGCGCTGGCTGAAGACGCCCGAGCGCTACTTCGACGAGGACTACTACCGTGAGCGCGGTGTGGGGTTCCACATCGGCGTGTGCGTGACGGACATCCGGGAGCAGTCGGGACTGGCCCAGTCGGTCGTCTCCGGCTACCTGCAGATCCTGCGGGACGCCGGGCTGCTCGTGTCGGAACGCGTCGGCAAGTGGACCTTCTACCGGCGCAACGAGGAAACGATCGCGGCGTTCGCCGCCTACGTCCGCGACGAGCTCTGAGGCTTCCCGGGCGGGCCGCGGGGGCCTTGTCGGCGGGCCCGGCGCCTCGCGGCGCCGGGCCGCCCTGAGGGCCCTTTTTTTCGACATCATCCATCTAATTATCTAGATTTGTAGCTCGGTCTCACGGGGCTGCGGGCCGGCGGTGAGCCGTCCTCCGGGGGCCGGGCGCGAAAGGCTGCCATGCGAAAGACCGGTCTCGTCGTCCTGACCCTCGCCCTGGGGGTGTTCGGGATCATCACCACGGAGATGGGCGTCGTCGGCGTCCTGCCCCGCATATCCGAGGAGTTGGGCGTCGCGCCGTCCACGGCCGGATGGCTGGTCGGCGTCTTCGCGCTCGTGGTCGCCGCCACCGGGCCGTTCACGACCCTCCTGGCCTCCGCCGTTCCCCGCAAGACGGTCCTGGCGACCGCGCTCGCCGTGTTCACCGTCTCCAACGCCGTCTACGCGCTGACCGACCGGTTCGAGGTGATGTTCGTCTTCCGGGTGATCCCGGCGGTGTTCCACCCGGTGTTCTTCTCGGTCGCGCTCACCGCCGCGGCCCGGCTCGTCCCGGCGCAGCGGGCCACCCGGGCCGCGACGACCGTCTTCGCCGGCGTCACGGTCGGGTTCGCCTTCGGGGTGCCGCTCACCTCCTACCTCGCCGAACACCTGTCCCTCGCCGCCGCGTTCTGGTTCGGTGCGGGTGTCAACCTCCTCGCCCTCCTCGGCGTGCTGGCCCTCTTCCCGTCCATGCGGTCGGAGGAACGCCTCTCCTACGGAGACCAGTTGCTGATCCTGCGGCGCCCCCGGCTCTGGCTGGCGGTGCTGGCCGTCGTGGCCGTGTTCGCGGCGATGTTCTCGGTCTACGGGTACTTCGCCGAATACCTGGAGCAGGTCACCCGGCTGAGCGGCTCCCAGGTCGGCACCGCACTGATGGCGTTCGGGATCGTGATGGTCGCCGGGAACCTCCTCTTCGGCCGGATGCTGGAACGCGACCCGGTCCGCACGGTGACCGCCTTCCCGGTGCTCTACGTACTCGTCTACGCCGTGGTCTACGTGGTCGGACCGTGGACCGTGCCGATGGCCGTCGGCGTGCTGCTCTGGGGGGCGGTGCACTCGGGCGGACTCGTCGTCAGCCAGAGCTGGCTGGCCCGGGACGCCCAGGACGCGCCCGAGTTCGGAAACAGCCTCTTCATCTCCTTCTCCAACCTCGGGATCACCCTCGGCAGCGCGGCGGGCGGGCTCGTGGTGTCCTCGCTGGGCGCGCACCGGCTGCCGTGGGCCGGAGCGGCGTTCGCCCTCGTCGCGCTGGCCGCCGTCCTGCTGCGGCGGCGCCTCGGGCCGGTCGTTGCGGCAGGCCCGGGCCGTGCCGGTCGTTCCCGAGGTCGTACGTGACCCTGAAGCGGCCGGGCTCTCCGGGCGGGTGGAGCGCGGCCGGGAGCGTGCGGCGGCCGTGGTGCGCGGAAAAATCCGTGCCCGATCGCGTGCGCAGGAGCAGAATCGCCCTGTGGTGGACATGAGAGCGTTCCGGGACGCGGTCGTCGGCTGGGCGGCGGGCGGCCCCGAGGAACCGGCGCGGGAGTCGGCGGCGAGGGAACTGGCGGCGCGGCTCGGCGTGCGGACCGCGGTGCTGCTGGAAGGGCCGAGCGACCTGGAGGCCGTCGAGGCGCTGGCGGCGCGCTGCGGCAGGGACCTGCCCGCCGAGGGCGTGTGCGCCGTCCCCATGGGCGGAGCCATGTGCGTCGGCCGCTACGCCGGCCTGCTCGGGCCGCCCGGGCTGGGTCTGCGGCTCGTCGGCCTCTGCGACGTGGGCGAGCAGGGCTTCTACGACCGCGGTCTGGATCGGGCCCGCGCGCCGCGCGAGGGGTTCTTCGTGTGCTCGGCGGACCTGGAGGACGAACTCATCCGGGCCCTGGGTGTGGCGCGGATCGAGGAGATCGTCCGGGCCGAGGGCGATCTCCCGGCCTGGCGGATCTTCGGACGCCAGCCCGCCCACCGGGGCGAGCCGCCGGAGCAGCAGATGCGGCGCTTCCTCGGTACGAAGAAGGGCCGCAAGATCCGCTACGGGCGCCTCCTGGCGGAGGCCGTCGACCTCGGGCAGGTACCCGCGCCCCTCGCGGGTCTGCTCGCCTGCCTGTGACCGGGCAGGAGGGGCGCGCTGCGGGGATCCGTGTCAGCGGGTGGCCGTGGGTTCGTGCGCAACGGCGGGCGGGACCGCCGTGCCGCCCCTCCGCACCGGACCGGGGAGAACGGTTGTGCGGTGCGGTGCCGGGACCGCACCGCACCGCACCGCCCACCGGCCGGGCCGGCTAGGCCGACGTCGTGCCGACGGCGCTCAGGGGCGGGGCCAGGGACTCCAGGCTGCGCCGTTCCGCGCGGACGCCGATCGCGGCCTCCACCAGCCCGGCGGCGGTCATCAGTCCCGCACCGATGCAGAACGCGAGGGTGGTGTCGGAGACGTTCCCGGTGCTCACCAGGCTGTTGAACAGCAGCGGCCCGCTGATGCCGCCGGCCGCCGTGCCGACGGCGTAGAAGAACGCGATGCACATTGCCCTGGTCTCCAGCGGGAAGATCTCGCTGACCGTCAGGTAGGCCGAACTCGCGCCCGCGGAGGCGAGGAAGAGCACGGCCGTCCAGCACGCCGTCATGGTGACGGCCGAGAGCGAGCCGTGCTGGAAGAGCGCGGCGGTGCCGAACAGCAGCAGGCCGGAGCCGAGGTAGGTGCCGGCGATCATCGGCTTGCGCCCGACCGAGTCGAAGAGGTGGCCGAGCAGCAGCGGGCCGAGGAAGTTGCCGACGGCGATCACCGCGAAGTAGTAGCCGGTGTCGCCCTGGGGGACGTCGAAGTACTGGGTGAGGATCACCGCGTAACCGAAGGTCACCGAGTTGTACAGGAACGCCTGGCCGATGAACAGCGCGAGGCCGAGCACCGTCCGGCGCGGGTAGCGGGCCACGACCGTGCGGGCGATCGTGACGAAGCCGAGCGGGGCGCGCTCGCGGATCAGGATCGGCTCGTCGGTGAGCGGGGGCAGCGCGGTGCCGGTCTGCCGCTCGACGGCCCGTTCGGCCTCGGCGACCACCTTCTCCGCCTCGTCCGCGCGTCCGTGCGTGATCAGCCAGCGCGGACTCTCCGGGACGTGTCGGCGCACCAGCAGGATCACCAGGCCGAGGGCCAGACCCAGGCCGAAGGCGAGCCGCCAGCCGACGTCCGTGGCGAAGAGCGCGGTGTCGAGCAGGGCGATGGACGCGAACGCCCCGAACGCCGCGCCGATCCAGAAGCTGCCGTTGATGATCAGGTCGATTCGGCCGCGGACCCGGGCCGGGATCAGCTCGTCGACCGCGGAGTTGATCGCCGCGTACTCGCCGCCGATGCCGAAGCCGGTGAAGAAGCGGCAGACGAAGAAGAACCAGGCCGACGAGGAGAACGCCGTCACGGCGGTCGCGGCGAGGTAGACCGCGAGCGTCAGCATGAACAGTTTCTTGCGCCCCAGCCGGTCGGTCAGCCAGCCGAAGAACAGGGCCCCGCTGCACGCGCCCGCCACGTAGACGGCGGCGGCGACGGTGGTCACCTGGGTGGTCGAGATGGAGATCCCGCTGCCCTGCTCGGCGAGCCGGGCCGCCATGGTGCCGACGATCGTCACTTCCAGGCCGTCCAGGATCCAGACGGTGCCCAGGCCGATCACGATCCTCCAGTGCCAGCGGCACCACGGTAACCGGTCCAGCCGGGCCGGGACCCTGGTCTCGATCACGTCGTCGCCGCGGGTGGTGCGGGTCCGCTCTTCCGGTCGTTCGGACGGCTTCACCGGGTCGGCCATGACGGGTGTTCCTCTCGCGAGGTGTTCAGGACGCCCCCGCGTCTGCCCGGTCGCCCGGCGATCACACCGGTGGGTTCCCCGGCGGACGCGGCGGCCGGCCGCGGGCCCCCGGGCCGCCCGGGGCTCGGGACCCGGGCGGGTGGCGGACGGCCGGCGCGTGACGGCGGCCGGCGGGCTCGGCCTATCATTCCGGAGCCGACGGGGAGTCACCCGGACTCGCCCGTCCCGCCCAGCACGTTTCATCCCGAAAAGGAGCCTCCGAGTGGGTAGCACTGTCGAGACGCTGGAATTCCAGGCCGAGACGCGCCAGTTGCTCCGGTTGGTGATTCACTCGATCTACTCGAACAAGGACATCTTCCTGCGCGAGCTGATCTCGAACGCCTCCGACGCACTGGACAAGCTGCGGCTGGAGTCGCTGACCGACTCCGACCTCGACGCCGACACCTCCGACCTCCACATCCTCCTGGAGGTCGACGAGGCCGCCCGCACGCTGACCGTCCGCGACAACGGCATCGGCATGACCCGGGACGACGTCGTCGACCTGATCGGCACGATCGCCCGGTCCGGCACCGCCGGTCTGCTGGAGAAGATCAAGGAGACCCGGGACGCCGAGGCGGCGCAGAGCCTGATCGGTCAGTTCGGCGTCGGTTTCTACTCGGCGTTCATGGTCGCCGACCGGGTCACCCTGAGCACCCGGCGGGCCGGCACCGGTGCCGGGACCAGGTGGGAGTCCGACGGCGAGGGCACGTACAGCATCGAGGAGGTCGACGGACTGCCCGTGGGCACCTCGGTCACCCTGCACCTCAAGCCCGTCGACGGCGAGGACGGGGTCGCCGACTACCTGGCCGGGTGGAAGATCCGCCAGATCGTCAAGCAGTACTCGGACTTCATCCGCTGGCCGATCCGGATGGCGGCGGAGCGCCCCGGCGCCGACGGCGCCACCGAGCCCGGGGTCGACACGCTCAACTCGATGAAGGCCCTGTGGGCCCGGCCGCGCAGCGAGGTCACCGAGGCCGAGTACCACGAGTTCTACCGGCAGATCAGCCACGACTGGCTCGACCCGGCCGAGACGATCCACATGCGGGCCGAGGGCACCTTCGAGTACGAGGCGCTGCTGTTCATCCCCTCGCAGGCGCCGCTCGACCTGTTCTCGCGCGACACCCGGCGCGGCGTCCAGCTGTACGTCAAGCGCGTGTTCATCATGGACGACTGCGAAGCGCTGATGCCGGACTACCTGCGCTTCGTCAAGGGCGTGGTGGACGCCCACGACCTGTCGCTGAACATCTCCCGCGAGATCCTGCAGCACGACCGCCAGATCCGCGGCGTGCGCCGACGGCTGGTCAAGAAGGTGCTCGGCGCCCTCAAGAGCGTGCAGACCGCCGACGCCGAGCGCTACACGAAGCTGTGGGCCCAGTTCGGCCGCGTGCTGAAGGAGGGGCTGCTGGAGGACACGGACAACACCGAGGCCCTCCTGGAGCTGGTGTCGGCGGCCTCCACGCACGACGCGGAGCAGCCCACCACCCTGCGCGAGTACGTCGGACGCATGAAGGACGGCCAGGACGCGATCTACTACCTGGCCGGCGAGGACCGGGCCATGGTGGAGAACTCGCCCCACATGGAGGCCTTCGCCGCCCGGGGGTACGAGGTCCTGATCCTCACCGACCCGGTCGACGAGGTCTGGGTGGACCGGGTGCCCGCCTTCGACGGGCACCGTCTGCAGTCCGTCGCCAAGGGCCAGGTCGACCTCGGCGAGCCCGAGGACGGCGACCAGGACGCGGAGGCCGAGAAGGCCCGGCGCGAGCAGGACTTCGCCGCCCTGCTGCCGTGGCTGACGACGGCCCTGTCCGAGCAGGTGAAGCAGGTCCGCCTGTCGTCGCGCCTCACCACGTCGGCTGCCTGCGTCGTCGGCGACGCCCACGACATGACCCCGACCCTGGAGAAGATGTACCGGGCGACGGGGCAGCAGGTCCCCACGGTGAAGCGGATCCTGGAACTCAACCCCACGCACCCGCTGGTCACCGCGCTGCGCTCGGCGCACGAGGCGAACGCCGACGATCCCGCGCTCGCCGAGGTCGCCGAGCTGGTGTACGGCAGCGCGCTGCTCGCCGAGGGCGGTGACCTGCCCGACCCGGCCCGCTTCGCCCGGCTGCTGACCACCCGTCTGACCCGGGCCCTGTGACCCGGGCCCGGTGACCGGTGGGGTGGGGGGCCCCGGCCCCCGGCCCCCCCCGGCGCCCCCCCCCCCCCGGCCGGCCCGGCGGGCCCCCCCGCCCCGCGCCCCACCCCCACCCCGCCCCCCCCCAAAACAGAGAATAAAAACC
>NZ_JBHXDN010000046.1:0-78319 GCF_042726075.1 Kitasatospora sp. NPDC127035
GGGGGGGGCCCGCCGGCGCCCGGGCCCGGCGCCCCCGCCGGGGGGGGGCCCCCGGGTGGGGGGGGGGGGCCCGGCGGGGCCGGGCCCCCCCTCGCCCGCCCACCCCGCCTACGTCCTCTACACCTCCGGCTCCACCGGCACCCCCAAGGGCGTCGAGGTGCCGCACGGCGCGCTCGCCAACCTGCTCGCCGCCCTGCGCGACCGGCTCGGCAGCCGCCCGGAGGACCGCTGGCTCGGGCTCACCTCGCTCTCCTTCGACATCTCCACCGTCGAGCTGCTGCTCCCGCTGACCACCGGCGGCCGGGTCGTCCTCGCCCCCGAGGGCGCCCACCGGGACGGGCCCGCGCTGCTCCGGCTGATCGGGCGCGAGCGGATCAGCCACGTCCAGGCCACCCCCAGCGGCTGGCGGGTCCTGCTCGACGCCGGCCTCCGGGGTACGGCGCCCGGTCTGACCGCGCTCACCGGCGGCGAGGCGCTGCCCGCCCCGCTGGCGGCCGAACTGGCCGCCGCCACCGCCCGGCTGGTCAACGTCTACGGCCCCACCGAGACCACCGTCTGGTCCACCCTCGCCGAACCCGTCGAGACCGACGGCCGGGTCAGCATCGGCGAGCCGCTCGCCAACACCCGCGCCCACGTCCTGGACGAACGCCTGCACCCCGTCCCCTCCGGGCTGGCGGGCGAGCTGTACCTCGGCGGTGCGGGCGTCGCCCACGGCTACCGGGGCCGCCCCGGCCTCACCGCCACCCGCTTCCTCCCCGATCCGTACGGGCCGCCCGGCGCCCGGCTCTACCGCACCGGCGACCTCGTCCGGCTGCATCCCGGCGGCGCCCTGGAGTACGTCGGCCGCGCCGACACGCAGGTCAAGCTGCGCGGCCACCGGATCGAACTCGGCGAGATCGAGGCCAGGCTGGCCGAACACCCGGCCGTGGCCCGGGCCGCCGCCACCCTGTACGGCCCCGACGGTGACCGCAGGCTCGCCGCCTACGTCGTCCCCGCCGGTCCCGCCGGTCCCGCCGGTCCTCCGCCCGGGCCGGACGAGCTGCGCGCCCACCTCGCCGCCACGCTGCCCGCCGCCGTCCTGCCGAGCGCCTACGTCGTGCTCGCCGCGTTCCCGCTCACCCCGAACGGCAAGCTGGACCGCGCGGCCCTGCCCGAACCGGTCACCGTCCGGCCGGAGCCGGCCGCCCCGGCCACCGCCCCGGCCACCGGGCCGGACGAGCCCGACGACACCACCGCCGCCGTGCTCGCCATCTGGCGCGAGGTACTGCGGCTGGACGACCTCGGGCCGGACGAGGACTTCTTCGACCTCGGCGGCCACTCGCTGCTGATGACGTCCATCGCCGCCCGGATCCGCCGACAGCTCGGCGTCACCGTCCCGCTGGACGTCTTCTTCGACACCCCGACCGTGCGCGGCGTCGTCGCCGCCGTCGCCGACCTTCGCAAGGAGTAGCCCGTGAGCACCGCAACCGCGTACCAGGTGGTCGTCAACGACGAGGAGCAGCACGCCCTCTGGCCGTCCGGCGCCCCGCTGCCCGCCGGCTGGCGTGCCGAGGGGTTCGTCGGGACGGAGGAGGAGTGCGCCGCCCACGTCGACCGGGTCTGGCCGGACATCCGCCCGCTCAGCCTGCGCCGCCGCCTCGCCGAGCAGGCGGCCGCCACCGGCGGGGCCGCCCGGTGAACGCCGCCGCGCCCGCCCCCGCCGACGCCCTGCGTCGCCGCCTCGCCGCGTTGCTCTCCGACGCCACCGACGGGCAGCTCGGACAGGACGAACTCCTCGCCTCCGACGCCTCGTTGACAGCCCTCGGGGTCTCCTCGCTGGCACTGCTGCGCCTCGCCGACGGCCTGGAGGAGGAGTACGAGGTGCTGATCGACCTCGGTGACCCGGCGCTCCACGCGGAGGGCCTGGACGGCCTGGCCGAACGCCTCCGCCGACTCGGGGTGGAGCCCACCGGATGAGCGGACCCGCCGAAGCCGGGCCGGCCGTGGACGTGGACGGGTCGGCCGTGACCGACCCGCCCCCGGCCGGTCCGGGCGACCTCACCGTCGCCTTCACCGGCACCCGCACCGGCCTCGCCCCGCTCACCTGGGGCCAGCGCGCCATCTGGCACGCCATCGGCCGCACCGTGCCCAACGACCACTACTTCAACCTGGGCCGGGTGCTCCCGCTCGCCGACCGGGGAGCCCCCGTCGACGTGCCGCGGTTCGCCGAGGCCGTCGCCGCGCTGCTCACCCGGCACGAGGCGCTCCGCACCCGACTCGTCCTGGACGAGGACGGCGAACCGCGCCAGCACCTCCTCGACGGCGGCGAGATCGGCGTGACCGTCCACGACGAGCCCGATCCGGCCCGAGCCGGGCAGGCCGCCGAGGACCTGCTCGCCGTGCTCGGCGGGCGGCGGTTCGACTACACGCAGGAGTGGCCGGTCCGGATCGGCGCGGTCCGCAGCGGCGGCCGGATCACCCACGCCGTGCTGGCCCTCTGCCACCTGGCCTCCGACGGCCACGGCGCCGAGGTGCTGCTGCGGGACCTGCGGTTGCTGGTCCGGCGCGGCTCCGCGGGCCGGCCCTGCGCCGACACCCCGTTCGACCTCGCGCACGAGCAGCACGGACCGGCCGGCCGGCGCCGGGGCGCCGCCGCGCTGGCCCGCTGGGAGGCGGACCTGCGCCGGGTGCCGCCGACCATGTTCGCCGACCCGGTCGCCGAGCCGCGCACGCCCCGGTTCTGGACCGGCCGGCTGGTCTCCGCGGCCCTTCCGCCGGCGGTCGACGCGCTGGCCGCCGCCCACCTGGTCAGCGGCTCCACGGTGCTGCTCGCCGCCTCGGCGGTCCTGGTCGCCGCCGACCAGGGGCACCCGGCCGCGGCCGTCCTGCCCATCGCCGGGAACCGGGCCGCCCGGGACCACCGCGACCTCGTCGGCACGCTCTCCCAGGACGCCCTGGTCGTCCTGGACCTGCCGGCGGACCCGGACGGCCGGATCGTCTTCACCGACCTGCTCCCGGCCGCCTGGCGGGCCGCGCTGGCCGGCTACCGGGCCGCCGCCTACGACCCGGTGGAGTGGGACGCCCTGCTCGCCGGGATCGCCCGCGAGCGCGGCACCGAGGTCCACCCCTACTGCTGCTTCAACGACATGCGACTGGTCGAACGCCCGCTCCGCGAGGGGGCGTTGCCGGCCGGGGAGGAGCTGGCCGCGCTCCGCCGGCGGACCGTCCTCGACTTCCCGGCCACCCAGGAGCGGGTCGCCTGCCGCTACTGCCTCCACCTGACCGGGGACGACACGGCCCTCACCGTCACCCTGACCGCCGACACCGCCTACCTGCCCCCGGACGCCGTCCACGCCCATCTGCGGGCGATCGAGGAGGTCGTCGTCGCCTCCGCCGCCGGCCGGCCGCCCCGGCTCGCCGACCTGCCCGGGCTGCTCGCCGGGTACCGGGACGCGGACTCGTGACGGCGGGCCCGGTCCCGAGGCCGCTCGCCCGCGCGGAGGGCACCTCGTGCGTGCAGGGCGGGCGGCTCCGCTTCCACCTCGCCCCCGGCGACGACGGCGACGACGACGGGGGCGAGGGCGGCCGGGGCGGCCGGCCGTTGCGGGGGCGGGTCGTCGTCACCGACGCGGTGACCGGCGAGGTCCGGCTCAAGACGGCCGTCACCGGGCGGCTCTTCGACCTCACCGTGCCCGTCGGCTGGCCGAGTTCGCTCTACCGGGCGAGCTTCCACGACGAGCGCCCGGAGCAGCCCGCTCCCGAGCGGGACGCCGAGCACGAGGTCTGGTTCGTGGTGCGCGCCGCCCGGCCCGGCGCCGTCTCCGGCACCCTGGTCTCGATCCCGTTCGCCACCTGGCGCGCCTACCACCGGGCCGGGCAGCCCGGCCGGGGCCTCTACTACGCCGAACAGCCGGACCGCGCCGCCCGGGTCCCGCTCGACGCGCCCGGCGGCGGTCCGCCGCCCGAGCGCTGGGAGGAGCCGCTGCTCCACTGGCTGCCCCGGGCCGGATACCCGGTCGAGTACTGCTCCGGACTCGACCTGCACGACCGGCCCGGTGGCGCCGAACTCCTCTCCTCCTACCGGCTGTTGGTCGTCAACGGGCACGACGAGTACTGGTCCGCCGAAATGCGGGACACCGTCGAGGAGTTCGCCCGCCGGGGCGGCAACCTGGCCTTCTTCGCGGCCAATACGGCGTGGTGGCAGATCCGCCTGGAGGACGGCGGCCGCACCCTGGTCTGCCACCGGGACGCCGCCGCCGACCCGGTCACCGCCACCGACCCGCGCCGTGCCACCGTCGAGTGGTCCAGCTCCCCGGTCGACCGTCCGGAGAACACCATGACCGGCGTCAGCTTCCGTCACGGCGCCGGCGCCTGGGGCGACGGGATGGCGGTCATCGGCCGCGAGTCGTACACCGTCCGCTTCGCCGACCACTGGGTCTTCGACGGCACCGGCCTGGCCGACGGCGACACCTTCGCGCGCGGCGCCCTCGGCTACGAGACCGACGCCGCCGAACTCGACTGGTCCGCCGGCGTCCCGCGGGCCACCGGCCGCGACGGCACCCCCCGCTCCTTCGCCGTCCTCGCCACCGCCGACCTGCGGCACTGGCGTGCCCACGGGCAGGGTGGCTGGGCCACCATGGGCGTCCACCGGCTCGGCGCGGGGACCGTCTTCAACGCCGCCACCATCAACTGGGGTCGGGCCCTGGGCGATCCGGTGGTCGACCGGATCACCCGCAACGTCCTCGACCGCCTCGGCGGCGCCGCCGCACCGCGCTGGCACACCGTCGGTCCGGCGGAGGGGCTGCGCGCCCTCGCCGTGTGCGAGGGACTGCTCTTCGCCGTCGCCGGGGACGGCACCACCCTGCTCCACCGTGAGCCCGGCGACCAGAACCTCCCCTGGACGCCCTGCCCGCCCGTGTCCGGGCCCGCCGCCGGGGCGCGGACCGGCAGCGCCCCCGGGCCCGCCGCCGCACCGGTCGCCCCGATCCGCTGCCTCACCGCCCCGCGCGAGGCCGCAGGCCCGGTCCCGCTCGCCCTGCTGGCCGTCACCGAGGACGACCGGCTGCTCACCCGTGACCCCGTCCCCGGCCCGGCCCCCTGGGCCGCCGCCGGTCACGTCCCGCGCGGGACGGCGGCGCTCGCGGTCTGCGACGGCACGCTGTTCGCCGTCACCCCGCACGACGACACCCTGCACCACCGGTCCGCCCTCGCCCCCGAGGAGCCCTGGCGTCCGCTCGGTCCCGCCGCCGGGGCCACGGCCCTCGCGGTGCTGAACGGCCGCCTGCACGCGCTCACCCCGGCCGGCCTCGCCACCCGCCCCCCGACAGCCGGGCCGGGTGTCCCGTTCGTCCCGGCGGAGGGCTCGTTCCCGCCGGCCGTCGCCCTCGCCGCCCACGCCGGCCGCCTCCTCGCCGTCTCGGCGGACGGGCGTCTGCTCAGCCGTCCGGCGGGGTGAGCGCGGGGGTGCGGACCGGCAGGGCCGGGCGTGCGGTGAATCCGGCTGTACGCGGCCCTGCCGGACCGCTATCTTCGCGTTCCGAGAGGTGCTGCTCGCCGACCCACCGGCTTCCGACCACTGATGGAGTGCTGTGACCGACTACGAGACGGCCCGGCTGGTCAGCTTGATCGTCGGATCCGCGAACGTCCTCGTCCCGCTGGCCGGAGCCGTCGTGGCCGGCACCTTCCTGCGCCGCAGGGGGCGGAACGCCCGCCTGGCGATGATCGGCTGCCTCGTCATGGCGGTGAGCCCGATCGTCGTCTCGGTCGTGCTGGCCTTCGCGACGGAGAGCCTCTACGACGAACTCGGGCTCGCCATGGCGATCAACGCGCCGGTCCTGCTCGCCCTCCCGTTCCACCTGGCCGGACTCGGCCTGATCGTCGCCGGAGCCCTGGCCGCGCCCGCCCCCGCCCCGCAGGCGGTGTACCTCGCCGGGCCGCTCCCGGCCGTCGACCGGCCGCCCACCGACGCGGCCCCGAGCGTCTGACCCGTCGGACTCCCGTCCTGCCGGGCACGGAGCGGGCCCCGGCGTTCCCGCCGGGGCCCGCTACCGCCGGTCAGGACGGCGGCAGCCGGCGGGCGAAGGCGTCACCGAACGTGTTGGTGTCCCCGGGGACGAGCGTGCCGTCGGTGGACGCGAACAGCACGGTGGTGCCGAGCGCACCGACGACCGGTCCGGACGAGAGACCGGGGTTCTGGGCACCGTCGGCGGAGACGCTGACGCGCTCGGTGCGCCCGGTCCACAGGTCGTGGCGGAAGACGTCCTCGCCGCCGTTGGTGTCGCCGGCGACCAGGTTGTCGGCGTAGGACGTGAAGTACACCCAGCGGTTGCCCGACGCGATCACCGCGCCGAAGGAGTCGTCCAGCGTGGTGGTGCCGGGGAGGCCGGGCGGGATCTGACGGACGGTGCCGGTCCGCAGGTCGCGGACGCGGATCTCGTAGTGCCGGTCGAAGCCGCTGTCGCCCGGCCGGTTGGGGACGAGCTGGGAGTAGGCGGCGAAACGCCCGTCGGGGCTGAGCGCGCCCGTGGAGGAGCCGCTGAGCTCGCCGTTCTCGTCGAGGCTGCCTCCGACGGTCTTCCCGGTGGCCAGGGTGTGGACGTAGAAGGGGTACAGACGGGGCTTGAGGATCTCGGTGCCCGCCCCGGAGGCCCGGCCGTCGGCCCGGGCCCGGCGGGGGGCCCGCTCGGGGGCGTGGGCGGGCCGGCCGGGTACGTGGTCGTCGGGGGCCGGTACCGAGCCAACCGTCCGGGGAGGGACGCGGTCAATGGGCCGGCCGTGCCGCCGACGACAACGCGCCACGGCCCCGATTCCGGTGTGCCGGTGGCCCGAGCGGCGGGGCGCACCGGCTGCCGTCGCGCCCCGGCGGCCGTCCGTTTCCGGCCACGTCCGGGAGCCCGGGCCGGGCGCGCCGGCGCGGGACGCCGGAGTGGTGGTGGGGCGCGGGGGGACGGCGCGGGCGGGTGTGCCGGTGGCGGCCGGGCACGGGGCGCCGCGCGGCGCGGGCCGGTGGGGCCGCGGGGACGGAGGGTGCGGGAGGGACTGCCGGGGCCGGCCCGTGATCGGCCGACAACGCACCCGGCGGCCCATGCCGGAGGTCTGTGCCGCCGGATGACGCCCCCCTACGATGTGAGCGCCGTCGGGCCTGACCCCCGACACTGCCGGCCGAGGCCGGGTACCGCCGCGCCCGTGGGCCGGCCGTCCCGTCGGCCGCAGCCCGACCCGGCGACCGGGAACGGGCCCGCAGTGCAGGCAGCACCGCGCAGGCCGCCCGTCACTCCTCACCACCCAGGGGGTACGCCCATGCACGTCGGCACCGTCGCACCGTCGTTCAGACCCGTCCGCGCCGTCCTGCTCGTCCTCGCCGTGCTGGCCGCGCTGGTCGGCGCCAGCCTTCCGGCGGCCGGCCGGGCCCACGCCGCCGTGCCGGACCGGTGGGGCTTCGCGTTCCTCGACAACCCGACCCCGCCGCCCGGGTACGTCCCGGACACCACCCGGCAGTGGGGCAACTGGCCCTCGCCGGCCACCAACCCGGTGAAGGTCGACCAGACCGGCGTCGGTTCCTACGTCGTGCACTTCCCGCTGATCGCGGGCCCCGGCGGCATCGCCCACGCCACCGCCGTCGGCCGGACCGGCAACTGGTGCCAGATCAAGGGCTGGGGCTCGGCCGGCACCGGCCAGGACGTCGCGGTGGCCTGCTACAGGCCCGGCGGGGCGCCCGCCAACACCCTCTTCACCGTGCTCTACACCACCAGCAGCGGCACGCCGTCCCCGCCCGGCGGCGGCTACGGCTACGTCTACTCCAACTCCACCGGGGCGGTGCTGACCCAGTACAACTCCACCGGCGCGACCAACGCGGTGAGCTGGGGCGGTAGCGGGTCCGGCATCTGGAAGGCCTGGCTCCCCGGCCTGGGCTCGGCCGGCTACGACGGGAACATCGAGGTCACCGCCGTCGACGCGGCCCAGGGCGCGCGCTGCAAGGTGGCCGACTGGGCACCCGCCTCGTCCGGCCAGACGGTCGTGGTCGCCTGCTTCAACGCGGCGAACGCCCCGTACGACACGCGGTGGACGCTGAGCTACTCCCTGAAGCGGGCGGTCCACGGGCCGGCGTTCCCGCCGAACCGCTTCGGCTACCTGTGGTTCAACGGCGGCCTGCCCCCCGGCGGCAACTTCAACTCGACGGGCCCGGCCAACACGCTCGCCGGATCGGTGCCCTACACCGTCACGCTCCCGAACGTGGGCGTCCCCTCGGACACCGCGCAGGCCACCGCCTTCGGGCCCGGTCCCGACTGGTGCGGCCTGGCCCTGCCGTGGAACCGCAGCTCGGGGACGGTGAGCCTCTACACCATCTGCTTCAACGGCGGGGGCTCTCCGGTCCCGGGCCGCTTCTTCACCGCGTACACCTCGGCGGTCTGATCCCGCCGGAACGGGCCCGGGGCGGTTCGCCGCCCCGGGCCCGACCGCGTCCGGCAGCCGGACGGCGGGTCAGGGGGTGGAGGGGACCGAGTCGGTGAAGGTCGTGCCGGCGGCCCGGTAGGCGGTGACGGCGGCGCCGACCTGGGCGGGGGTCAGGACCCGGTCCTTGACGTGGAGGACGTAGTCGACGCTCTCCTCGTAGGCGCGCGGGGTCGTCGAGGCCAGGCCGGCGAAGTCGGTCAGCCACTGGTTGAAGTGGATCGCCACGGGCCGCTCCGGGAGGAAGCGCGCCTCGTGCCGGGCGAACTCGGCGCCGTCCACGTAGTAGACGACGGCCTCGTCGTCGATGGTCAGGACGAGGTCGTGCCAGCCCGCGTAGCCGGCCCGGACCGCGGTGTGCCGGTTGTCGGCGCCGTCGGGGCCGTAGGTCTCCCAGGAGGTGGCGTAGAAGACGTCGGCGGGCTCGCCCCAGCCGCCGTTGGGCAGGTACTCGAAGTCGTACTCGGCGTAGTCGTCGGCCATCGGGGCCTTGAGGTCGTTGATCGCGAAGAAGCTCTGGACCAGGTGGTCGCCGTCCGGGCCGCTCACCGGCGCGTCGGCGAAGCGGACCCGGGCCGCGTAGGTGCCGTTCCTGAACTTCTGCGCCCGGCTGTGGAACTCGGTCTGCCGGGTGGATTCGCCGGTCCCTGCGGTGGTGGTCCGCAGGGTCATCACCGAGTTGCCGCCCTCCTTGGCGAAGGAGACGTTCTCGGGCGCCCAGGTCGCGCCGGAGACCCCGGGCCCGCCGCCGCCGGAGCGCACGTTCCAGCCGTGCGCGCCGATCGCCGGGTCGGTGTGGCCGGTGTAGTCGAAGTCGTCGAACAGCGCGGCGCCGACGGGGGGCGTGGTCGGTCCGGGAGTGTTGCCGACGGGGGCGGTGCCCCACACCGCGACCCCGTTCACGCTCGCGGTGACCCTGGACCAGTTCGCGTACGCGGTCTGGGCCGGCCCGAAGGAGTAGTCGTCGCCCTGGTCGAGCGGGAGCCAGCCGGTGCGGTGGAAGCGTAGCTGGAGGTCCCCGCTGTCGGCGCCGGGGGCCAGCGAGCCGGCGCCCGCGGTGAAGCCGATCTCCAGGTAGCGGTCGGCGGGCGCGCCCGGCTCGACGATCGTGCCGAAGGTGCCGGTCACGTTGGCGCAGCCCTTCACGGCCCAGTCGCAGGCGAAGGAGTAGGCGGCCGGGGCGCTGTCCGCCCTGAAGTAGTAGCGCACCTTCACCTGGCTCAACGCGACCGCCGTGGAGCCGGTGTTGACCACCTTGAGCCAGGGCGCGGCCTGGGAGGCGCCACTGCCGCCGTTGCGGTACTGCACCGTGACGGCGTCGCCCGCCGCGGCCGCCGGCAGGGCGGTCAGTGCGCCGACGCCGAGCCCGGCCGCGACGGCGGCGGCGAGCGCCGCCCGGACGCGTGGGCGCGGGGTGGTCGTTCCGTTCTTCATGGGGGTTCCTCTCCTGCGGTGGGGGACGGTGCGCGGCACCGGCGGAGGGGAGCCCGGGTCACCTCGGGGGAGCATGGGGGAGGAGGCGGCGGGCCGCGCGATCAGAAAGTGGCATAGACCAATTTGGCCGTCAACCCCGTTCGGGCCCGATCGGCCGGAAGCCGGGCGCACGCCGCCGGGAGTGGCTGATAGTGCCCGCCGGACGCCCGCGCGGCCGACGCCGACCCGGCCCGCCACGGCAACGGTCTCGCCTGGCCCTCGTCGTCGCCACCGAAGCGCACCACGGCACCTTCCGGCCGGCGCCCAACCCCGCCGACGGCCTCACCGCCCGGCTGAGCCTCCCCCGTCGCTGAACCGCGGCCGGGCCCCGCCCGGAGGACGGAGGCCCGGCGCGGGTGGTCTACCAGATCGCCGCGACCCATTCCGGGTGGTCGACGAACGGGTTCCGGTTCTTCTGGTAGGTGTCGAAGACGATCTGGTTGCGGCGCTTCTCGAAGTCGCTGGGCGGGTCCTGCTCGTTCCACTGCTTCAGGACGGAGAGCCGGCCGTGGAAGCGGGTGCTGCCGTTGATCGAGTCGTTGGGCTCCAGGTCGGGCCAGGAGTCGTCGCCCTCGTAGCGGACGGCCATGTAGAGGATCATGCGGGCGACGTCGCCCTTGTCCGCGTCGCGCGGCTCGAAGGAGTCGGCGTCGGTGTAGCTGCCGGGTGCCCCGCCGACCGCGCTGCCGCCCTTGTCGAAGTCCTTGTTGCCGCGGGTGCTGTTGACCTGGACGTCGGCGGCACGCAGGTGGTGCAGGTCGGTGCCGGGGCCGGCCGAGGTGCCGAAGTTGCCGTGGGACTGGGCCCACACGTGCTCGCGGTTCCAGTTGCCGACGCTGCCGCCGTTGAGGGACTTGGCGCGCGAGGTGCCGCTGTAGAGCAGGATCACGTTGGCGGTGTTGTTCGGGTCCTGGTCGAGCACCTTGAGGGCGTTCCAGACCGCGTCGTAGGAGATCTTGGTCTGGCCGGTGCCGATGATGGTGTGCAGCGAGGCCTTGAGGCCGGCGCCGGTCTTGCCGATCGCGTTCTTGTAGTACGTGCTGTCGTACGGGCCGGCGGCGGCGCTCGCGGTGGGCGCGGCGACCGCGGGGAGCGCGAGGCCGACGAGGACGGTGGCGGCAGCCGCCAGCGCCTTCCATCTGCGTATCTGTGCAACGGACATGAGGGGCTGTCCCTTCCCGGACGACGCGAGCCGGGCCGCGGGCCCCGGGTGGGCCGGGCCGCGATCTACGCGTGTTGACGTGGCGTTAACGGGAGGATGACATGTCCTCGGGGTTCGCCGTGTAACCGGCAGGAGGCCGTTCCGTGACGTTCTCGCATACGGTGGCCGCGCTCGGCCCGGATCCTCCCGGTAGGCGTGCCCACGAGCGGTTCTGACGGTGCGTCCGGTCCGTCGGGGCCGGTGCGGGGGCTCCCGGGGGGGGGGTGGTGCGCGTGGTGGTGCGCGTGGTGCTGCGGGGCGGACCGGTGTCGTGACGGGTGCCCGGTCGGCGGGGGTGGCCGTGGGGGTGGGAGGTGGCGGGGCGTGGGGAGGGGCGGGAGCGGATCGAGCCGTGCCGCCCGCCCGCGGTGGTCCACGCCACCGTGCGGCGCCGTCCGGGTGCCGGGTGTCGGGTGCCGGAGCGGGGGACGGAGCGGGGGCCGGCTCCGCCGGTGCGGGGCGGGTGGTGGCCGCCGGGGGGTCCCCGGACGTGGGATGGTGTGTCCGGGGCCGTCGATCGGCTCCACCCGATCCAGGAGGTCATGTATGAGCAGCGACGCAGCGTCGACCGAGAGCGCCGAGAACCCGGAGAACCCGGAGGCGGGCCGGCCGGCCGAGGCCCCCGCGCCCCCGGCCCAGGATGATGTCAAGGCCCGCTTTCTGGCCGCGCTGGAGCGCAAGCACGGCGCCAAGACCGACGGCACCTCCGGCGGTCCGGCGGGTGACTCGAAGATCCACGGTGCCCACGGCGCGGCCGGCGGCAAGCGCAACTTCCGCCGCAAGAGCGGCGGCTGACCACATCGGTTCCCGGCGGGCCCGCCGGGCCGGGAGGTCCGGCCCTACCGGTCTCCCGCCCCGGCGGACCGGCCGGGGCGGCGGCCGGTGTCAGGAGGCGGCCGGCCGGAGCGGGGCGGTGTGCGGTGCGAGGAGATGGCGGGTGACCGTGCGGGCCCGCGCCGCGTCGCGGACCACGAGGTGGATCTCCCAGGGGGCGCCGCGGGAGAGTTCGGCCTCCACGGCGGCCCAGACCGCGGCGATGCTCGTCTCGGGCGGCAGGCCGCCCCGGCCGGCGCCGAGGAGGGGGAAGCAGATCGAGCGCAGCGGCGGGTCGAAGGCACGGTGCTCCTCGCCCAGGAGCGCGAGCGCGCGGGTGACGGACCGGGTGACGTCGGCGGGCTGGACGTCGTAGTCGTTGGTGCCGGGGCGGGGGACGGCCACGGCGGCGTGGTAGATCCGGCGGAGGCCCTGCCGTTCGAGCGCGCCGGCCCCGGTGGGGGCGACCGTCGAGGCGAGGACCGGACGGCCGAAGCTGCGGTACTGGTCGAGCCACTGGCGCAGTTCGGTGGAGATCCGGTCCTCGATGAGGTCGCCGGTGGGGCCGCGCACCGCGCAGGCCCGGCGCAGCACGGCCGACACCGAGTTCTTGTAGGCCTCGGCGAGCGCCAGGTAGACGTTGCTGGGGGAGACGACGACGTCCACGTCGCGGAGCAGGTCGACCGAGTGGGTGTGCAGGTGGACCGCGACGGTCCGGCCCCGGAGCGGCAGGTGCAGCACCTGGTGTTCGGCGGCCGGCGCCTCGACCGGCCCGGGTGCGGCCACCCGGCGGTCCGGCCCGGCGGGCGCCTCCGCGAGCCGGCCGATCTCGTCCGCGACGGCGGCCAGGACGAGGAGTTCGTGGTGCCGGCGGAAGCGTTCGACACTCACGTTGTAGACGGCGGCGGCGCGCTTGCGGCGGTCGGCGGCCGGCGAGTCGGTGGTGCCGGGGGCCAGGCCGAGGGTGTGCCGGGCGGCCTCCTGGAGGGTGCCGGTGTCGAGTTCGGCGACCGCGCGGCGCAGCAGGTCCTCGACGGTGCGCGGGTGCCGTGCTTCGGGTGCGGCGGCGAGGGCGCCGAGCAGGGGGAGGTCGAGCGCGCGCAGCCGGACGGGGCCGGCCCGCCGGACGGCCCGCAGCTCGGCGAGCACCGTGTCGTGGTCGAACGCCGGTGGGCCGGGCGCCGGAGCGTCGGACGGCGGTGGGTCGAACGCCGGTGGGTCGGGGGCCGGGGGAGCAAGAGCCGGAGGGTCGAGAACCGGAGGGCCGGATGCCGGAAGGTCGTCGCCGGTGCGGTGCGGCATGGCCCCAACGATGGCACGGAGCAGGGGGGTTCACAAGCCGGATCGTCAGGTCGCACGCGCCCCCGGGGAGGCGGTGCGGGCGTCGCTCCGGGGCCGGACGGCCGCCGCGGCGGCCCGCGCCCGGGCCCGCGCCCGGCGCCCGTCGGCGAGGCACCAGTCCAGCAGCGGGGCGACGCTCGGGTGGACCGACCCGTCCTCGGTGAGGACGGCGGCGGTGAAGAAGAACCGCGCCTCGCCGAACTCGTTGCGCATCGCCTGGACCAGGTTTCCCAGCCCGAGCGCCCGTTCGAGCCACTCCGCCGCGCGGTCGCTGTCCCGGACACCGGCGCCGGGCACGGGCCGTCCGTCGAACGGCCCGGTCCCGCCCGGCGGCCCGGTCCCGCTCGGCGGCCCGGTCTCCTCCAGCAGCCCGGTCCCGTCCAGCAGGTCGGTCTTGCTGATGGCGACGGCCAGCCGCGAGCGGTGCAGCGGGACCCCCATCGCCAGGATCGCCTGGACGGCCTGGTCGAAGACGGGCTGCGGCGGGACGCTGGAGGCGAGGGTGCGGTCCAGCCGGGCCTGCCGGTCGGGGTCGAGGAGCTCCCAGAAGTCCGGTACGGCGAGCGGGTCGAGGACGAACAGGAAGGTGCGGGCGGCACGCGCGTACCGGAGGGCGTCGGTGTCCTCGCGGCTGACGAAGTGTTCGCCCGCGGTGTCGAAGAGGTGCAGCAGGCGCGGGGGCCGGGCCCGGTCCAGGAGGACGGAGTGGGCCCGGTGCCGGGCCCGCGGGGTGCTGCGGGGGTGGCCGCGGATCTCCAGCACCTCGCGCTGCAGCCGGTAGCGTTCCGCCGTCTCCTCGTCGGCGAACCGGGCGTGGGCCCGTCCGTCGGGGTCGGTCCGCCGGAGGACGGTGAGCATGGCGGCCATCAGCTGGGTCTTGCCGGCGGCCCGGCCTCCGATGAGCGGCAGCGCGTGTTCGGCGAGCCGGCCGGTCTCGGTGCTCAGCAGCCGGCCGCAGTGCGGGTGGGTGCAGTACCCGGGCAGCCGGTAGCGGCCGGCCGGCAGCGTGGTGGGCAGCCGTTCGTCGCACTGGCAGCGGCGGCGGAGGATGCCGTACCGGCCGGGCCTCAGGTCGCTGTGGCGCCGGCGGCAGGTGGGGCGGGAGCACTCGTACGCGGGGCGGCGCACCCGCTCGAAGCAGTGCGGGCAGAGCACGCCCTGCCGCAGCCGCCGGGCGCCGAGGGCCGCGTGGTCGAGGCCGGTGAGGACGAGGACGGCGAGCCCGCCGCCGGTCCCGAGGGCCAGCACCACCAGGGCGTGCACCAGCAGCGCCGCGGCGAGCAGCGGGAGCGTGACCAGGGCGGCGGACAGGGCGCCGGTGTAGCCGGCGAGGGCGAGGAGGACGTCCCGGCCGATCCGCAGCTCGTCGGTGACGGCCCGCAGGGCGTCGGCCGTCCGGCGGCGGTGCACCCGCCGGCCGTGGACGGCGACCAGCCGCAGGTCCCGCCGGGCGGGGCCGAAGGCGTAGGCGCGGTGGGCGGGCTGCGGCTCGTCCTGCGGGCGGTGGACGGGGAGGGTCTGGTACTGGGGATCGCTGCGGCGCAGCACGTCCACCAGCACCCGGCCGTACGACCGGAGCAGCTGGTCCAGCAGCCGCAGGGCGCGGGCGGCTGCGACGAGCGGGGCCAGCACCAGGGAGACCGCGAGGCGGACGAGGAAGCGGACGAGGGGGACGAGCAGGTCGAAGAGGACCGTCACGAGTTCCGTCAGCGCGTTCACTCCGCCGCCCCGGGCCGCCGCGGTTCGGGGGGCGTGACGGGCGGGACCCGCGGTGCGGCGGCGGCGGGCGGAGCCGGGTCGGCCGCCGCCGGGCCGCCGGGGCGGGAGCCGCCGTCGGCCGGCGTCCGGCGGGCGGTCCCGAGCGGGGACGCCATCCACCGCAGGACCCGCCCCACGGCGGTCGACCGGCGCTCGGCCGACCGCCGCTCCAGCAGGTCGGCCTCGGCGGGGGCGTACGGGCGCAGCGCCCGCGCCAGGCGGTCGGTCTCGTCCGGCGGCCAGTGCTCCCGGGCGTGGTGCAGGGCGGCGACGATCAGGTCCAGCTGGGCGCCGGGCGGGCGGTGGTGCGCCAGGTAGCCGGCGGCGGCGGCCAGGTGCCCGAGCAGGGTGTCGGAGGGCGGGCCCGACCGGCCGACCCGGGCGGCCTCGGTGCGGATCCGTTGCAGGTAGGCCCGCGCGGCCCCGTCCGACAACCGGGTCAGGAGGTGCAGGCGTTGGGCCAGCCGGTCGGGCCGGACGACCGGCCGCTCGGCCAGCCCCCGGGGGAGCCGCCGGAGCAGCAGCGCCCGGGCCGGCGGCCAGCGCACCGGCGGCAGGTCGTCCAGCACCTCGGCGAGTTGATCGGCCGTCCTCGCGCGGTCCAGGCGGTCGCGGACCTCCAGGGCGCGGGCGACGCACGCGGCGCTGTCGGGGTCCGGCCAGCCGGACCGGGGCGGGTCGGCGAGCAGCTCGTACAGGCGCAGGCAGTCGTCGAGGCCGGCGTCGTCGGTGATCTCCCGGATCAGGCTCCGGCCGAGCCACCGGCGGGCCCCCTCCTCCCAGGGCAGCCCGGGCGGCAGCGCCGGGACGGCGGCGAGCGCCTCGGCGTACGACCAGTACGTGCGGGGCGGCCAGAGGCGGTGCAGCAGCGACAGGTCGAGCGGGACGTCCGGGCCCCGCAGGGCGACGACCCGCCGCAGGGTGGCGACGGCGAGCTCCGGGCTCCGGTGGGCCCGGGCCACCAGGAAGTGCTCCAGGAGCCGGGCGTGGCCGGCCACGTCCTCCTCGCGCAGCAGGCCCGGCGGCAGGCCGAGGAGGAGGTCGGGGAGCTGGCCCCGCTGCGATTCCGCCAGCACGCCGAGGGTGTGCACCAGGCCCTGCCGGAACTCCGGCCACTGGCGGGCGGCGGTCGTCAGCAGCTCCTCCAGCCCCCGGAACGGCCGGCCGGTGACGGTCGCCCCCAGCAGCTCCGAGGTGAGCTCGGCGCTGCGCCGGACGAGTTCGCCGGACGGCGGGCGCAGGCCGGCGGCGGACGCCCACCCGAGCAGGCGCAGCGCCCCGGCGGCGTCGGCGCGCCGGAACCGGTCCAGCCACCGCCCGGTGACCCGTGCGCGCCGGACGGGGTCGGTGAACCCGACCGGCGGGAGGGCCTGCCCGTCGCCCTCCTCGCAGCGGAGCATGTCGGACTCGTGGACCTCGTCCAGCAGCTGCTCGGCGAGTTCCCGGTCGTCGCCGCGGGCGGCGGCCCGGCCGAGCGCCCTCAACTGCTCACGGTCCAGGCGGTACTGGCGGTGGACGTCGCGGACCGCGGCGGTGAGCGCGGGAGCCGGCGGCGGCTCGGGGCCGGTCAGCCAGGCGATCAGCGCGACGAGGTCGGCCGGGGTGAGGGGGGTGCCGCCGGCCGTCGCCGCGGCCGCCGCCGGGCCGTGCCAGTCCTCGGCGGTGCGTTCGCGGCCGCTCAGGTAGTCGTCGGCCCAGGACCAGAAGGCCCGGGCGGAGGACGGGCCGACCCGGGCCAGCAGCCCGGTCAGCGGGTGCACGGGCAGCGCGGGGACCAGACCCCGGACGAAGTCGAACAGGTAGTAGACGTCCTGGTCGTCGGGCCCCAGGTCGATCCGGTTCTCGGGGAGGCTCCCGATCAGGTGCAGCCGGCCGCGCCCGGGCCGGTGCAGGTAGGTGGCGAAGGAGAGCCGCCGGGCGAGCGGGGGCGGGAGCAGGAAGCAGACCGCGGCGAACCAGTGCGCGATCCGGTCGGTTCCGGTGTCCACCACGAGCACCGACCGGTCCTCGGCCAGCGCGGCCCGGGCGGCCTCCAGCAGGGCGGGCAGCAGCGCGGCGTGCGGGTGGGAGGCCAGGAAACGGCCGACCGAGCGCGGTGTGAGCGGGCCGGCGCCGGGCCGGGCGTCCAGGGCCGGGAGCCTGGTCCGGTCGGCCGGTCGGGACGACCAGACCGGCGAGCCCCAGAGCTCGATGCCGAGCAGGCCGCCGGCGTCCCGGGCGAAGTCGGGGCTGGTCAGGGCATGGGCGAAGTAGTTGCCGAAGCGCTGGGAGGAGTCCCGTCCGACGTACTGGACCCGGGCCGCCAGGGCCGTCGCCCCGGGGACGAACACCAGGTTCACCGGGCACCGGGCCAGCTCCTCCGGAGCCTGCGCGTACAGCAGCGAGGCCGGCGGCTCGTACGCGGTGAGGGCCTCCACCTCGCGCATCGTCCCGGCGGAGACGTCCGCGCTGACGGCGTTGAACTGGTAGCCGGCGAAGCCGCTCAGGCCCTGCTCGCACGAGGTGTAGTAGAGCTGCTGGAACGGCATGTCACCCCCGCCCCCGGCGGGGCACGGCCCCGAACTCGCTGAGCAGCCACAGCAGCGGGTCGGCGACCCGGTAGGGCTGGATGCCGGTGGGCGCCACCAGCGCGTCCGGGGTCGGTCCGGCGCCCAGCGCGGAGACCCCGAAGTAGCGGTAGCGCCGGTAGTGGTTCTCCAGGTCCTGGTCGATCCGCACGCCCTCCCACTCCCTGAGCAGCCGGCGGACCTCCTCGTGGACGTCCAGGCTGTCGGCCGTGTCGAAGCGGTCCCCGGCCGGCGGGTGGCTGCGCAGCGGGCTGCCGGGATCGAAGGTGTCCCAGAAGGCGTCGAGCTTGGCGAAGACCACCGCGAGCGGGGTGGTGATCCGCCCGGAGGAGCCCTGCTGGCGGGCCATCAGCATGTTCGTTACCCGGCTGAGCACGTTGACCGGCTCGTCGACCCCCTCGGACCCCGGCAACACGGTGCCGGGCCGGGCCAGCGGGCGCGCTCCGGGCATCTGCAACGGGTCGAGGACCAGGATGACGCCGTCGGCACTGGCCAGGTAGCGGGTGTTCAGTTCGACGTTCTCCCGCGAGTTGAAGTCCTCGCCCGCGGTGTCGAAGAAGGACAGCACGCTGTGCTGCGGCCGGGACCGGTACAGCCGTCCGCGGCTGCGGCTGAACCGGAACACCAGCGGCTCCACCCGCCCGTCGTTGGCCGCGGCGGTCCTCGTGCCGTGGAACAGCCGGCCGTGCCGGTACAGCTGCTCCTCGTAGTCGCTGCCGAACCGGCGTATCGTCGCGTCGTCCGAGGCCATCAGTGCCGTCCCGAGCCCGGCGCCGACCCGGTTCATCAGTTCGTGCAGCAGCACCGTCATGTAGACCGTCTTGCCGGAGGCCTTGGCGCCGACCATGGCGATCAGCCGGTGGCCGACCGCGCCGAACTGGACCGGCAGGGTGCTGCGGCAGACCGGGCAGATCCGGTAGGTCGTGTCGCCCTCGCAGCCCGGGCAGACGGCGGAGGACTTCCGCCCGTCGGCCCGGAAGGCCGGGCCGACGTCGCCGCGCCGGCCGGTTCGTTCGGCGAGCACCGGGTCGCGCTCGAAGGCGCAGCGCCGGCCGGTCCGGCCGGGCCGGCCGCTGCACCGGAACCAGATCTCGCGGGCGGTGAAGGACTCGTAGCAGTAGGGGCAGGCCAGTCCGGCGGCCATTCAGCTCACCTTCAGTCGGTGCAGGGAGGCCGGACGCAGCTCGGCGGCCGGGTCGTCCCGGGTGAGCGGCAGACAGACCAGCCAGGAGGTGCCCCGGGTGGCGGGGAAGGGCAGTTCGACGGTGAACGGGATCCGGGCGTCCAGCCGGCGGGCGGGCAGTTCGCGCAGCACCGTCCCGTCGGTGGCCTCGGCGGGGCAGATCCGGCCGCGACCGTGCACCACCTGGAGGGCGGGCAGTTCGCAGGCGGTGTCCGTGACGAAGGTCAGCCGGGCGGTCCGGCCGCGCAGACCGCGCCTGACCACCGCCTCGTAGCGGACCAGCGGCGGCCGGGCGGGCAGGATCAGCGCCGACGGCTCGGCGAGCGGGTCGGCGGGGTGGGGGGTGAACGCCTCCACGGTGACGGTGACGGCGCCGCGCCCCACCCGCAGGTCGAGGCCGCCGTCGTGCTGGTAGGACCGGCGTCCGCAGCGGACGTCCCCGGCCCGGGGGAGGCCGCCGGGGTCGGGGAGGTCCAGTGTCCAGCGCACGCGGGCCTCACGGCCGTCGGGGGGCCAGGCCCAGACGATCAGGAGGTGGTCGTCCCGGCGGGTGGCGCGCAGCCGGCCGACCGGGACGGGATGGAGGGCCCGGCCGGTGGCCCCGGTGACCCCGGCGGTCTCGGCGGCGGTCGGAGCGGTCGGGGCGGTGGGGGCGGGGCCGGGCGGCGGAGGCGGTTCCTCGGGTCCGTCCGCGTCGTACGGTCCGTCCGCGTCGTACGGTCCGTCCGCGTCGTACGGGCCGTCCGCCCCGTACGGGCCGTCCGCCCCGTACGGGCTGTCCGTCCAGTCCGTCATGTCTGTCATGTCCGTCCCGTCCGGCTCGGGTGTCCGGGACGTCCGGGGCTGCGGCACCGGCTCGTCCGGACCGGACGCGGGGTCGGCGCCGGGACGGCCGTAGTCCGGGGGCGGAGCGGTCCGCACCCCGGACGGTGCCCCGGGCGCGCCGGCCCGGTCGTCCCCGACCGGGGCCTCCTCGGGGCCCGGCTTCCCCGGGTACGGGTCCTCCACCCCGGGCCGGGCCGCCGGTTCCCCCGGCCCCCCGCCGTACCCGCCGTACCCGCCGTTCCGGTCGTTCGCGCCGCTCCGGTCGTAGGGGTCGGGGTCGTGGCCGCCGGGTCGCGGCCGGGCGGCCGGGTCACCGGTGAACACCCGGAGCAGGCCGAACTCCCCGGTCAGCGCGAGCCCGCTCGCCACCGCGGCCCCCGGCGTCCGGGCACGGACGGTGAGCCCGAACCGCTCCTCGAACCACCCGGCCGCCCCCGGCGTCGCGCTCAGACCACCGGCCAGCAGCAGGGTGCCCGGGACGTCCCCGCCGCGCTCCTGGACGGTGTCCAGCAGCCTCCCGACCACCGTGCCGCTCGCCTCGCGCAGCGGTTCGACCAGCCGGGCCAGGGTCTCCCGGTCGAGGGCGACCTCGCGGTCCGCGCCCTCCCAGTGCACCCGCTGCCACGCTTCCGGCGCCTCGCCGAGCGCGAGCCGGAGCCGCTCGGCGACCGGGAGCAGCGGCCCGACCGGCCCGCCGGGGGAGCCGAGCCGGCGCAGCAGCTCCCCGGCGACGGCCTCGTCCCAGTGGTCGCCGCCGAGCGGGTGCGAGACCGTCTCCAGGACGCGGACGGTGCGGTCGCCGTCGACGGCCAGCAGCGTCAGGTCGGAGCCGGTGGCGCCCTGGTCGTACACCAGGACGGAGAGGGCGACGCCCTCGCGGACCGCGCCGTAGTGCAGGGCCGTGGCCACCGGCTCCGGCAGCACCCGGCCGACCCGCAGCCCGGCGTGTTCGGCGGCCCGCCGCAGGGCCGGTTCGCTGCCTCCGGCGGGGGGCAGCGCGAGCGCCACCTCCGCCGGCTCGCCGCCGCCGCACTCCCGGCTGCGCCGGGCGAGGGCGGACAGGACGAGGGCGGTGAGAGCCTCCGGGCGGAGGTCGCCCGAGGCCCCGGAGCGGTGCGGGCCGTCCGGACCTCCCCGCAGGCCCGCGGCGAACGGGCCCGCGGCGAACGGGTCGGTGCCGAACGGGTCGGCGGCGAAGGGGTCGTGGGTGGCCGCGAAGAGCGGGGCGCGGGCCGATCCGGCACCGGCCGCCCTCACGAGCCGGGGGCCGTCCGGCCCGGTGACGTCGACGGTGGCCGGGACGTCGGTGGCGCCGGTGACCACCGGGACTCCGTCGGGGCCCGGCCAGGCGATGCGGGCGTAGCTGTCGCCCAGGTCGATGCCGTGCATCAGCCCGTCCCCCCGTCCGCGCCCTTGACGGCGTCGGGTGTCACGCACACCGTGCCGTCCTCGGCGATGCCCAGCCGGATCCGGCTCCCCCTCGGCGGCGCGTGCCCGATGACGTGCCGGACCACGGCGCCCAGCACGGGCTCGAACTCGTTGCGGATCTGCCGCCCGCCGTAGGCCTGCCGCTCGGGGTCGGCCATCCGTCCGGTGATCCAGGGCCGGATGCTCGCCGGGTCGTGGACCAGCTCCACGCCGTGGCGTTCGTGCAGCGATTCGGCGAGCTGGCCGAGCAGCCGGTCCGCGATGCCGACCACGTGCTCGGTGCGCAGCATGTCGAAGACCACCACGCCGGGCTTGAGCCGGCCGTAGATCTCGGGGCGGCCGATCGCCCGGAACTTCTCCTCGACCGCGGCGGTGAAGTGGCGGTGGAGCACCTCGTACGGCAGGTCGCCGCCGTGCTCGGCCAGCAGGGCCGGGAGCCCGCCCGCGCCGGTGTTGGAGGTGAAGATGATCAGACTCTGCGAGAAGTACGCCGTCCGGCCCTGCCCGTCCGTGAGCCGGCCGTCCTCCAGGATCTGCAGGAACTTGTCCAGCACCGCCGGGTGGGCCTTCTCGATCTCGTCGAAGAGCAGCACGCTGAACGGCCGCTCCCGTACCCGCCGGGTGAGTTCGCCGCCCTGGTCGTAGCCGATGAAGCCGGGCGGTGCGCCGGCCAGCCGCTCGGCCGCGTGCTCCTGCTGGTACTCGCTCATGTCGAAGCGCGCGTAGGCGCTCGGGTCACCGAAGATCAGTTGGGCCACCGACTTGGCGAGTTCGGTCTTGCCGACGCCGGTCGGGCCGACGAAGAAGAACGAACCACGGGGCCGGGCCGCCCCCGAGCCGCCGAAGCCGACGCCGACGTAGGCCGCCTGGAGGGCGCCCACCACCGCGTCGACGGCGGTCCGCTGCCCGATCACCCGGGCGCCGAGTTCCCCGGCCGCCTCGGCGACGGTGCGGCGGTCGATCTGGCTCCAGGGGTCGACGTTGAGGTTGATGCGGTGGCGTTCCAGCAGCCGGCCGGGTTGGTGGACCGGGACGCGGCGGATGTGCGAGGTCCTGGCGAGCGCGTCCAGCTCCCAGCCCGCCATGCCGTCGGTGGCCCCGACCAGCGCCTCGAACTCCGCCGGGCCGGCGTCCGCACCGCCGTTGAACTCCCCGCCGATCATGGCGAACCAGCGGCGGCGCTCCGCCTGGTCGGGCGGACCGATGTGCAGGACCACCGTGCGCGGGTCCTCCCGGTACAGCCAGGCGGGCACGCGGGAGAGGTCACCGACGACGGCGACCACGGCGTTGCGGGCGCGCGGCGGCACCTCGGCGCCGGCGCGGTCCGTGTGCGGGCCGGCGCCGTCGCCGCCGACGGCGGGGGGCAGCGGGGTGGCGGCGTCCGCCATGGCGGCGCGCAGGTGCAGGTAGCCCTGGACGGACGAGGCCTCGTTCAGCGGCAGGGCGAGGTCGATGTCCTCGAACACGAAGGCGGTGGCAGCCCGGGGGGAGGCCGCCCGGCGGTGGGCCTCGGCCAGCGCGTCGTCCACCGAGGCCAGCCGGCGGGCCGGCCGGGCGGTGAACAGTTCGTCCGAGGCCACCTGGCGGAGCCCGCCGCGCCGGGTCGGGTTCTCCTCGGCGAGGGCCCCGCCCGGGGCCGGGACCCGCGCCGGGTCGTCGGCGCCCCCGGGGGCCCGTCCCGGAGGCCGGGTGGCCTCCGGGACGGGGTGCGCGGCCCGCTCCCCTGTGACGGGCCGTGCGGCGGACGTCCTCTCGGACGACCGCTGGTCCAGTGCGGCGTAACGCTCCTGATCGCCGTCGAGCGGGAAGGCGAGGCCACCCACCGGGTCCCACCAGGCCACCGTGTCGGCGCCGCAGCCGTGCAGGGCGTGGGCCAGTACGGTGCGGAACGGGACCGGCCTGCCCCGCCACCACCAGCGGTCCCTGACCTGCCCGGTGAGGATCACCTGACGGCCGCGCCAGAGCTCCCAGCGCAGCGCGGCCGCCCAGAGCGGCGCCTCCTCCCGGGCCACGCTCCGGCTGCCGGTCCGGTCGGCCCCGGCCTCCTCGCGGGCGTTCACGCGGTGCCGCCCGTGGTGCCGCCCGTGGTGCCGTTCGCCCCGTTGCGCGAGGTGCCGCGGTGCGAGCTGTGGTCGGTGCCGAAGGGGCGGGCCGACGCACCGCCGCCCGGCCGCGCGACGCCGCCGCGCGGCGGCTTGCCGTCCCAGTCCAGCTCGCCCGGGTGGTAGCCCTCCTCGCCCATCGCCTCGTGCACCCGGTCCAGCAGCGCCTCGGTCCGGTCGCAGGTCACCTCGCCGCGCTCGGGCACCACGACGACGTCCGACTCGCCCTCCACCGTGTAGCTGAGCACGGCGGTGCCGTCGGTGGCGCTGCTGACGCTCGTCTCGTACCGGGCGCCGTTCGGCCGCTCGAAGATCAGCACGAACTCCTGCCCCAGGTCGCCACCGCCGGAGAACGCCAGCCCCTCGCCGGCCATCGCCTCCTTCAGCACCCCTGCCAGCGCGGCGCGCCGCTCGAACGCCAGCAGCAGTTCGTCCAGCCGGGCCTCCGCCTCGGGCAGCAGCCGCTCCAGCTCCGCGACGGCGGTCAGCGCGGCCCCGCCCCACGAGGAGTCGATCGCGCCGGCCACCCGGTGCACGGCGGCGAGGAGCCTGCCCTGCAGCTCGGTCTCCCCGAAGTCGGCGGCGTCCCGCGCGGCGTCGCGTGCGGTCTGCTCGACGACGGCGAGCCGGTCGACCGCCTCCGCCAGCTCGGCGGCGAGTCTCGCCGCCTGCCGTTCGGCCTCCACCCGGATCCGCCGGGCGGTCTGCTCCTTCGCCTCGCGCTGCAGTTCGGCGGCCCGCCGCTGTGCCTCCCGCCGCCGTTCGGCGGCGAGTTCCTGTGCCCTGCGGTGCCGCTCGTCCGCCTGTCGGCTCGCGGCCTCGGCGAGGGCGGCGGTCCGCGCGGTCTGCACGGCGAGCGCGTGGCGGGCCAGTTCGTGCTCGGCCGTGCCCATCAGCGCCTCCACCCGCAGGGTCTGACCGTCCATCAGGGCGCGGCGCAGGTCGTGCAGCAGCTCGGCGCACCGGCGCCGGCCGGCCGCGTCGACGTCCGCGCCGTTCGCCGCGAGCATGGTGAACTGCCGTTCCAGCGCGCCGAGCTGGTACTCGTGGCCGGCCTCGGCGGGCCGGCCGTGGTCCTGACCGCCCGGTCGCAGCGCGACGGCCCGGCCGCGCAGCTCCTCGACCTCCGCACCGAGCGCGGCGTCCGGGTGGTGCAGTGCGCGCGACCGCAGGTCGGCCAGCCGGCCGGTCAGCTCGCTCACGGTGCGGGGGTCGGCCGCCGACCGCGCCGCGTCCAGCAGGGCCGCCACCTCGTCCAGGCCGCGGGCCGCCGCCGTCCCCTGCTCGCGCAGTGCGGCCGTCACCTGCCCGGCCCGCTCGGCCTCCTGGAGCCGTCGCCGCTCGTCGGTCCGGCGCTCGGCCTCCGCCAGGGCCTGCGCCACGCGCTCCCGCTCCCGGCGCTCCGCCTCGGCACGGGCCCTGGCCCTGGCGGCGGCGCGGCGTTCCGCCTCGGCGTGGCTCCTGGCCCTGGCCGCCGCGCGGCGCGCCCGCTCGCGGGCCCGCTCCTGCTCCAGCCGGCGGCGCCGTTCGGCCTGCCGCCGCCGCTGCGCGGCCTCGGCGGCGAGCCGCGAGGCGCCGACCGAGACGCTGCTGTACATCGGTGATCCGCTCACTGTCCCCCTCCTTCGGTGTGCCGGCCCCCGTGCCGGGGGACCTCGGTGCTCGGGGCCCCGACCGGCCGCCCCGGCCGGTGCGGGCCCGGGTCGTGCGGGTCCGGGCGGCCGTGCCGGTCCGGTGGTTCCGGTCGGTCCGGTGGGTCCGCCGTGGTGCGCAGGGCGAAGCCCCGGGCCTCCACGCGCCGCTCCAGCTCCTCGCGGAAGCCCGGCACCGCCGGCACCCCGGCCCAGGAGAGCGACCCGTCGAGCCCGACGGAGAACTCGATCCCGGCACCGGTGTCGGGATCCGCCGGCAGGTCCGCGTAGCGCGGCGACAGCCGGTGCAGACGCTGGTTGGACGACCCCCGCCAGCGCAGGTCCGCGTGGAGCGACGCCACGTACGGGCCGTCGACGAGCAGGTCGAGCCGGCCCAGCAGGTCCCGCTGCGCCGGGGTGCCGCGTCGCAGGGTCTCGATGCGGAAGCCGGAGTACGCCATCGCGGACAGCTCAGGCCGCTTCGCCCGCAGCCCGTCGAGGAGCGCGACCAGCGCCGCGGCCTGGGCGAACGGCTCGCCGCCGGAGATCGTGATCCCCTCGATCCCGGCCAACCCGGCCATCCGGTCGACCAGTTCGGTCACCGGTAGGCCCGGCCCGTCGGTGAACGGCAGCGTCTCCGCCGCGACGCAGCCCCGGCAGCGCAGCGGGCAGCCCTGCACCCACAGCACCGCCCGGCGGCCCGGCCCCAGAACGGAGCACCGGTCGAGGGTGCGCGCCACCGACAGCCGCAGGTCCGCCCCGGTCATGTGGTCCTCCCCGTGGTGTCCGCCGCCCTGGCCGCCCGGGACGCCCGCCGGTCCGGCGCCGCCCCGGCGGGTGCGCCCGGGTACGCCTCGCCGCCGCGCCGTGCCAGGTCGCACCACGGACACCACGGCCGCTCCACCGTGAACACGTGGCGGCTGTTCCCGGCGCAGCCGCGCAGCCTGCCGTCCGCCAGCTCCGCGCCCAGGGCCGCGGCCCAGACCGCCGCCGCCGGACGGCTGCCGGGGCTGCCCCGCCCGGCGGGGCCGAAGGCGGCGCGCAGGAGCGCGGCGATCCGGCCGGGCAGCAGGTCGGCCGGGGGCAGCGGCCCCCGCAACGCGACGGACCGGTGGTCCGTCAGCCGGCAGCGTCCGTGCGCCAGGTTGTCGTCCAGCGAGACGTACCGTTCGCCCCGCCCGGGGTGCCCGGCGAACGGGTGCAGTCCGGCCATCAGCAACTGGTGCACGACGACGGCCAGGACGAAGTCGTCGCCCGCCCGGGTCGGGGCGGTCACCGGGGCCGCCACCGCCTCCGGCGCCGTGTACCCGGCCGTGCGCATCCGGCAGGCGAACACCCGCCCGCCGTCCGTGAACTGCCAGGAGTCGACGTCCGCCATCCCGACCGCGCCGTGCCCGTCCACCCAGAGGTTGTCCGGCTTGAGGTCGCCGACGAGGTACTCCTCCGCGTGCACGGCGGCCAGCAGCGCCGCCAGTCCGGCCGCCGCCCGCAGGGCGGTCTCCCAGGTGGAGTCCGGCAGCCGGGTCCGACGGCCGGACTCCGACAGCAGGTCCTCCATCGGCCGGTACCGGCCGCGCAGATCGCCCATCAGATAGCCGTGCACCCCGCCGCGCGCCGTGGTGACCGGGACCCGGGGCCAGGCCACCCCGCCGCCGGCGCCGGCGAGCAGCCGGACGGTGCGGGGCTCGCGCCGCCGCCGTACCAGCCGCTCGATCCGGTCCCGGTACGCGGAGGGGTCGGGCGGGCGCGGCACGAGCTTGGCGACCAGCGCGGGGGAGTCGTCCACGGCGTAGACCACGCCCTCGCCGCCCTGGCCGATCCGTTCGGTCAGCCACCACTGCCGGCCGTCGTCGGCCATCACCTTCAGAGCCATCGGGCACCGTCCGGACGCAGGGCGCAGAGCACCGTCAGGTCGTCGCCGCTGCGGGCCGCCGCCGGGCCGGAGAGCAGGGCTCGCAGCGGCTCGGCGTCGCCGCCGTTGGCGCGCAGCAGGGCGGCCAGCGGGCCGAAGAAGTCCGGTGCGGCGAGCGGGCCGTGGTCGTCGGGGAGGCCGAGCACCGAGGGGTGGTCCAGGGCGAGCGGCGCGCAGCCGTCCGTGGCCAGGACGACGCCGCTGAGGTCGGGCTCCCGCAGGACGAGGGTGGTGACGCTCGCGCGGGCCCCGGGCGTGGAGAGGAAGACCGCCGGGGTACGCGGCGGCAGCACCAGACGGCAGCGTTCGCCGTGGCCGCCGTGGCCCCGGTCGCCGTTGCCGTCGTCGCCGGGCCGGGTGCGGGTGAGGACGGTGGCGAAGCAGTCGCCGAGGGCGAGGAAGGCCACCCACGGGGGCCGGAGCACGGCCGCCACCAGGGTCGCGGCCAGCGCACCCTCGTCCGCCTGCGCTGAGTCCACCGTGCCCGCGGCACCCACCGTGCCCGCGTCGTCCGCGGGGTCCGGGTGGTCGGCGGCGAGGACGGCCCGCACCGCCCGCAGGTACGCGTCCACCACGGCCACCGAGCGCTCGCCGATCCAGCCCCGCCAGACCGCCGCGTCGCCGTCGGCGGGCGGGATGTCGGTCGCGAGCAGCCGGCAGGCCGCGTCCACCGCGAGGTGCGCCCCGAGCGCGCTGCGGTCGCGGCTGCCCGCGCCGTCCGCGACGGCCAGCACGAGCGGCCGGCCCCCCGTCGTCGCGGGCCCGTCGCCGCCGTGCCCGGCCGCCGCCTTGAACGCGTCCTGGCAGCCGCGTCCGCTCGCCAGGTGCCCGGTGCCCTGCACCACGGCGCCCGCCACGATCGGCGCGCCGCCGCCGGCTGCCGCCCGCCGGGCCGCGGCGGTCACCGGTGGTCCCCTTCCAGGCTGTCGAGGGTGCGGGCGTTCTCGGCGTGCGTCCTGAGCCGGTCGGAGATCTCCGTGGCCCTGAGGTGGCCGGTGCGGTCCGAGCTCTGGAACACGATGTCCAGGATCCGGCCGAAGTCCAGGTCCTCCAGCAGGTGGGTCGCCTGCGGTGCGAGGACCTCCAGCACCTCCCGGTCGGCCCCCCGCACCCCGATCACGAAGAGCACGCACTCGTCGTCGTGCTCCGCCTGCCGCAGCTGTTCGGCGGTGGCCGCGATCTCCGCCGCGCCCAGCCTCGCCCCGGCCTCGTCGCTCGGCGCGCCGTCGGTGAGCAGCCAGATCAGCGGCCGGACCACCGGCACCTGCCGGACCGAGAGGTCGCGCCGGCGCCGGCGGGCCAGGTCGAGGGCGAACCGCAGGGCGGGAACCATGCAGGTGTAGCCCCCGGCCGTCAGCTCGGGCGGACGCAGCCCGTCCAGCGGGCTGAACAGCGCCTCGCGGTCGGCCTCCTCCGGCGGGCGGAAGGCACCCGCCGCGATGTCGAAGACCCGCACCCGCGAGTCGAACGCGACCAGGCAGACCTCCACCCGGGACCGCAGGCGGTCCCGGTCCCGGACGGCGTCGAAACCACGGGTGAGGGCCCGGTTGAGGCTCGCGATCGGCGGGTCGTGCGCGGGGCGGTTCATGGAGGCGGAGGTGTCCAGCAGGACGATGACCGGCTGACGTTCGTCCCAGCCGCTCCCGAACCCGATCCGGGTGCCCGTCGCCCCGGTGGCCGTCGTCATGGCGCGCCCACCGCCTCCGCCGCCCCGGGGCCGCGCGAGGCACCGCGGGCGCCGGGCGCGCCGCCGTTCGGGCCGCCGCCGTTCGCGGTGGTGACGGCGTCGACGGCGTTGACGGCGCGGTGGAGGCCGGCGGCGTCGACGAGGCCCTCGGTGCGCGGCCGGGGCGGTACGACCGCGGCCCGCAGCGGGGCGAACAGCCGGTTCACCTCCGTCACCCCGTCCGTGGTGTCCAGTTCACGGGTAACCCCGGAGCCGCCCTTCAGCGACTCCTCGCCGCAGCGGTCGCCGAACAGCACCAGGGCCTGCCGGGGCCGGTGCCGCCGGGACTGCCAGACCAGCCCCTGGGCCTCCGGCACCCGCGACCGCAGCTCCGTGGCCCAGCGCCGCGTCTGGGCGTACCCGGGGCCCTCGGTCTCCAGGAGCCAGGAGTCCTGGCAGACGGCGGCGAGGTCCTCCTCGGTGATCAGTTCGACGAGGCACAGGTCGGCGGTGGTGTGCAGCGCGGTCAGCGAGCGCTGTGCGACGGCCCGGTAGGGGACCAGCCGCATCCCGGTGTCCGCGTCGAAGGGCATCGCGCGCAGCAGCACCTCGGCCAGCGCGGTGGCCGGCTCGGGCGCGGCGTACAGGAAGGAGTAGGGGTCGGCCACGGTGCCGTCGAAGCGGCTGCCGCCGAAGTGGGAGTCGGCCGGCACCGGGTTGAACCCGGCACCGGGACGCCCCGTCCGGTGGCAGCGCCACAGCTCGGTGCCGGCCGGCAGGGTCCGCAGGTTCGGGCGCATCCGGAAGCCGTCGGACTCCCGGGGCGGGGGGTACGCGGGCATCAGTCCCCCTCCACCATGGACAGGGCGGCCGCGGTGAGCAGCTCGTCCGAGACCAGTCCGAGCAGGGCGGCCGGTGTGCCTCCCAGCCAGCTGTTGCCGGCGAGCCACCAGTCGGCAGCTCCCCAGGGGTCCGCCTCGGCGAGCAGCAGCCGGTTGATCCGCGTGACGACCGGCAGCGGGCCGCGGCCGGTGCCGGGCTCCGCGCCGGGGGCCGGTCCGGCGAACTGGAAGGCGGGGTAGCGGTGTTCGCCCGCCTGGTCGATCAGGCGGATGATCAGACCGGCACCGGCCAGTGCGGGCGCGTCCAGGCCGCGCGCGTCCAGGTCGGCGCGGCCGAGCGAGGGCTCGGCGAGCAGGCGGCGCTGCGCCGTGGCGATGATCTCGGCGGTGTCCGGAGCAGCGTGCGGCGCGGCGTGCGGAGGGGGTCCGTGGACGGGACCGTGATCACGGCCGGGGCCGGGGCCGGGGCCGGGGCCGGAGTCGGAGTCGGGGCCGGAGTCGGGTGAGGGGAGACCGAGGGCAGACTCCGTGAACGCGGACGCGGCGTCGGTCTCCGCCAGCCAGGCCAGCAGCTCCCGGGCCAGCGAGGCGGTGGGCCGGGGATCGGCGGCGACCAGCCGGGAGGAGTCCAGCGCCGCGCGCACCGGGTGGTCCAGCGGGAGCGGCAGCAGCGCGAGCTTGACCCCGTGGAAGGCCCTCCGGATGGCCCGCTCGTCACCCCGCGTTCCGGCGAGCTTGTTCAACCGGGCCACCAGCACGCCGTGTTGGGTGTCGTCCAGGTCGGCCCGTATCGCGGCCCAGTGCCGGCGGATCAGCGCCAGCAGCTCCTCCGGGTTCATTCCGTCCCCTCCGGTTCCGTCGTCGTGCCGGTCGTGCCGGTCGGGTCGGGTGCGTCCGTCGCGTTCGGCGGCGGGTCCGCGGCCCCCGGGTGGCCCTGGTGGATGAAGGCCGCCCAGAGCGGCAGCCGGTCGAGGTGGGGATGCGCGGCTTCACGGCGCAGCTCCCCGCCGAGGCTCTCGGGCGGCTCGCGGCGCGGGTCCAGCATCCAGAGCTGGGCCGCGCGCAGCGCGTCGGCCGGGCTGAGTCCGGTGACCGCCACGTGGTGGTGGAAGACCGCCATCATCAGCGCGGACGCGCCGTCCCGGGTGGTCCACCGCGAACCGACGACGTCCTTCGCGCCGGCCGCCAGGAAGGCCGTGGCGAGGGTCAGCGCCTCGTCGTGGTCGCGGGTGGAGAGGTCCGTCTCACAGGCGCTCAGCACCACCAGCGGGCCGGCCCGGACGGCGCCGGTCGCGGCCGGCCGGTCCAGCAGCCTGGTCACGGTGAGCATCCCGGCGTCGGGGGCCTCGGTCGGCCCGTTCGTGGACGGGGCGGACGGGTCGGACAGGTCGGACGGCGGCGTGGAGAGGGAGCGCGGCTGCGCCGGGTCGGGTGGGGCGAGGTTGAGCGCGGACACCGTCGGGCGGACGCCCGCCGAACCGTGCGAGGCGATGTGCAGCAGCGAGAGCGGCCGGGGGGCGCCCGCGCCGGGGAGCAGCGCGAGCACGTCCTCCGGGGTCCCGAGGCCCGCCGGATCGCCGTCCAACTGGTAGTACTCACCGTAGAGTTCGGCATCCGGGTAGTAGCCGTCGCGGAGTGCGAGGACCTCAAGCTCGGCCCGGGTCAGGTCCATCCGGGGGTCGGCCACCAGCACCGGACGGGCGCCGGGGGCGATCCGTTCGCGGGCCGCCGCCCGCAGGAACTCCCGGCCCGAGGCCGCGTACGACAGCACCATGATCTCGCACGCGTAGCGGTGCCGGGCGTCCTCGGGCAGCCTGGCGGCGTGCCAGGGCACGGCGCCGAGGTTGCCGCAGGGGATCAGCACGAACCGGGGCGGCCCGGGGCGGCCCCGGTGGCGGCCGGGGTTGGCCTCCAGGCGCTCGGCGATGCCGAGGAGGACCGGGCCGACGACGGCCGGCCAGGCCCAGTCGCACAGGTCCGTCAGGGCCTTCTCCCAGGGCGCGTCGAGCGCCCGGGCGGCGGCGTCCGCCTCGCCGGTCGCGCCGGTCTCGGCGGCCCGGGCGGCCGTACGGCGCAGCCGCGAGCGCTCCGCGGACACGTCGAGGAAGGACTCCAGCGGCGCGCGGCCGGCCAGGGCGAGCTGCGGCAGGGCGAGCACCCCGGGTTCGAGGTCCGGCCCCAGGATGACCGCCATGCCGGGCGTCCCCTCCGCGCCCGGCAGCAGGTACACCAGGGCGTCGGTCTCGCCCGGCCGCAGCCCGGCGGACAGCTCCGCCGGGGTCGGCGGCTCGAACAACCCCGGCCCGCCCCGGAGCGCGTCCAGGGCCCGCCGCCGCAACAGGCTCGGGACCGGCTGCGCGGCGCCGCCGCCCTGCGCCGACCCGGCCTGCCGCCAGGCGTCCGCCAGCTCGCGGTGGCCGCGCGCCGCCAGCAGTTCGGGCACCTCGGCCGAGGCGGCGGCCGCCTGCAGCACCATCGACCGGCCGAGTTCCAGCATGGTCACCGCCCGTTCGACCTGCCCCTGGGAGCCGGCCCACCAGGCCGCGTCCAGGGCGCGCGAGGCCCCGTCCCGGGCCTTCATCAGCCGGTGCTCGGCGCCGACCTCCAGCAGGACGTCGGCGGTCAGGACCTCGAAGGACTCCACCATGGCCTGCGCCGCGGACGCCTGATCGCCCGCCCCGGCGTCGCCGCGCCGGCGATGGGCCTCGGCCAGGGCCCAGAGGAGGTCGGCGTGCTGCCAGGTGCCGCCGTCCGCCGCGTCGCGGCAGGCCGCCGCCAGCTCCTCGACGGCACGGTCCTGGTCGGCGCGGGAGCGGGTGAGTTCGGCCTGGAGGTGGCTGACGAACGCGTCGAGCGGCAGGCGCCGTCCGCGACCGTTGAGCAGACTGGGCGGATGCTCGGACGACTCCGGCCCCGGGTGGGCGCGGATGAGCCCTGGGTCGCCGTCGACCACGGCGCGGATCGCCGAGAGGTTGACCCGCAGCGGCTCCAGCAGGCCGCCGTTGCCCGGCCCGGTGTCCAGGAGGCGCGCGCCCTCCTCCATGAGCTGCGCTCCGGTCCGCAGGGTCTCCGTGTCGCGGGTCAGCGTCCAGAGGTCCTGGTAGGACGATCCGAGCATCAGCAACGTGATTCCCAGCGCGCTGTCCTCCCCGGACAGGCCCTCCCGCACGGCGCGGAGCTCCTCGATGCAGGACGCGACGCCCGCCCGGTCCTCGGCGCGCTGGAACCGGCGGCTCCGCTGGCACGCCGCGAGGGCCCGTACCTGGGCCGTGAACGAGAGCGGCAGATCGCCGAGTCGCCCCAGCACCTCGGTGAGCTGCCGCTCCGCCGCCTCGGCGTCGACCAGGTTCCCGCCGAGGTACTGCGAGGCGGACAGGACGGCGGGGCCGATGGCGCCGAGCAGCTGCTGCCAGTCGCTGCCGGGCGGCAGGCCGTCGGCGGCCCGTTGCAGCGAGCCGAGGGCGTCGGAGAGCAGGCCCTGGTCCCGCTGCTGCAGGGCGGGGACCAGGACGGTCATGGCGTAGGCCAGCGCGTCCTGCGCCGCGTCCGCGGGGTCGCCGGTGCCGTGGGCTCGGCCGGGCCGGAGCTGCTGCGCCAGCTCGGTGAGCTGCTCCGGTGCGAGGGAGCCCGGCATCGACATCTCCACCATGGCGAGCGTCATCGCCATGGTCCGGTCGAACTCCTCGCGTTCGGTCTCCGTGTCGATCGGCACCCGGGGCCGTGACGGCTCGGCGGGCGGCGGGGCAACGGGCGCCGGGGCCGAGGGCGTCGGTTCGGCGAGCGGTCCGGCCGGGGTCGGTGCGGTCGGGGCCGGGACGGTCGGGATGAGACTCATCAGCATGCGCAGCTGCTGGAGGCCGGGGAAGTCCGCCGGCAGCGACTCCACCAGCGGCCCGACACCGGCGGCGAAGTCGGCGGTGTCGCCCTGGGCCAGCCCGAGGACCGTGGTCATGGTGTCCAACTGCGCGCGCAGCTCAGGCATCAGCCGGACGTCGCGCAGGTCGTCCAGGAGTCCCCGCAGCTCGGTGACCTCCGGCCCGCGCGGGTCGAAGGCTCCGGGGTTGTCCCGTTGCCAGCCGATCAGGGCGGAGAAGTGCCCCGTGCCGCCGTCGGGCCGGCCGGCCGGGTGGGGGATCACCAGCATGACGAGGTACAGCGCGGCCCGGTGGGCCTCCCAGCCGGTGAGCGGCACCTGGTGGGCCCGTGCCTCGCGCAGCAGCCGCAGCGCGTGGGGGCGGTCGGCGGGTGCCCCGCCCCCGCGCAGGTGACGTTGCGCGAGCAGCCCGCCGAGCCGTGCCGCCAGGACCGGCCCGGTCGGCTCGTCCGGCGCCAGCAGCCCCTCCAGCCGGTCGAGTTCGTCGATCAGCCGGTCGTGGGCCACCGGGTCGTCCAGCCGCAGCCGGGGCGGCCCGGACGGGTCGGGCAGCAGCAGGGCCTCGGCCCGCCCCGTCGCGTCCAGAGCCCAGGACCGGACCCCGGCGAGACCGCCGGTACTCGTCAACTCGTCTCCTGGAGGGTCATTCTGACCAAGCGTCATGATCCGACTCCGTCATCCGTGCGCCTCGTGGCGTCCACATCATGGCCTGCCGGGGAACCGGATGAACCCTGCCCGGGACCGGCGACCGGATCTCGACCGGCAATCAACCGCCTTCCGCCCGCAGCCGGGTCCGGACCGGCGGTTTCGCACCCTCGGGCGCCCTGTCGCAGGGGCCGGCGCAGGGGCCGGCGGCCTTCCGTCGGCGGGGCGGCGGCCGTGCGCGGGACCGTGCGCGGGACCGCCGTCCGGCGGCGGCTCCCCGCCCGGGCAGGGCTTCTCGGCGGACCGCCGGTGGCGGTACGGGTGGGCACAGTCGGCTGACCGGGCGGCTCCGAAAGGCTGACGATTCACCCTGGACCGGGCCGTTCGGACCGTCCGGGCGGCCGGGCCGGCGACGACGGCCGGGCCCGACGCGGACGTCCCGGCGCTGCTGCGGACGGAGGTCCTGCTCCGGCACGCAGCCGTACGGCTCTTCCCGGACGTCCTGCCGGCGGGGCCCGGGGAACCGGGCGCATCCGGTGACCGGCCCGGGGAGTTGGGCCGGGCCGAACGGCCGGCCGGGTCGGCCGGGTCGGGCGGGGATCCTCGTCGGCCACCGGCAGGGTGCCGTGCCGGTCGAGGAGGCCCGGCGGCAGGCCAAGGTGGCGCGGCGCTCGGCGTTCCGACGTCGAGCGCCGGTGGCGTGGTGGTCCGCGAGGGCGGGCCGGCCCGGGTCCTGCTGTCGGCCGCCGACCGGGACCGGGTCCGCCACGCGGCCGAGCCTGACCGTCCGACAGCGGATGATCTGCTTTACGGACCTGATGCTCTACCGACAGACTGCCCGGAGCGTGATCCCGCCCCGTCCCCCGGGTACGACCCGAACCACGAGAAACGGACCCACCGCATGCCCGACCTCCTGGAGCTGAGCCGACTCTGGCTCAGGCAGTACCACCCGGCCCCCGGGGCCGGCCTCACCCTGGTCGCGTTCCCGCACGCCGGCGGTTCCGCAAGCTACTTCCAGCCGCTGTCCGCCGCGCTCTCCCCGGACGTCGAGGTGCTGTCCCTGCAGTACCCCGGCCGGCAGGACCGCAGGTCCGAACCGTGCCTCGACAGCATCGGCGGACTCGTCGAGGGCATCTGCGAGGTACTGAGCCCCCGGACCGAGCGCCCGGTGGTGTTCTTCGGGCACAGCATGGGCGCCGTCCTCGCGTACGAGACGGCCCGGCGCCTGGAGAAGGAGTCCTCCGTCCGGCTGCTGGGCCTGGTCGCCTCGGGCCGCCGCTCCCCGACGACCGCGCGCGAGGAGACCGTGCACCTGCGCGACGACGCGGGCATCCTCGCCGAGATCCAGCGGCTGAACGGCACCGACTCCGCGCTGCTCCAGGACGAGGACATCCAGCGGATGATCCTGCCGAGCCTGCGGGCCGACTACACGGCCGTCGAGACCTACGCCCACCAGGCCGGACCGGCGCTGCGCTGCCCGGTCACCGTGTTCACCGGGGACGCCGACCCCCAGGTGACCCGGGCGGAGGCGGAGCGCTGGTCCGAGCTCACCGACGGGGGGTTCCGGCTCCGGAGCTTCCCCGGGGGCCACTTCTACCTGGCCACCCGGCCGGGCGCGGTGACCGGGGCCCTGACCGAGGAGATCGCCGCCTTCCGCACCCCCGGCTCCCGGGCCGCCGCGGCCGGGCCGGGCGACGCGGGCCCGGGCGCCGGCTGAGGCAGGCCGGACCGCGCACGTCTCGCCGAGGCCCTCCCGCTCCCCGTCCGTCGGACGACGGGGAGCGGGAGGACCTCGGTCACCGACTGCTACGGGGTGCCGAACCGGGTGTTCTGCGCGCGGACCGCCGCCGTCTCCGGGCCGCCCTCGGCGGTCCGGTCCCGCGACCGGTGGCCCTCGAAGACACGCTGCACCGGGACCCGGCCCAGGCAGGAGGGCGGCTCCCGGCCGGGCGGGACGGCCACCTCGTCGACGGCCAGGTGGTCCTCGACCCTGACCGCGTCCCAGGCGTGCACGACCCGGCCGTCGCCGGCGCGGAACCAGGCGTGGCCCCGGTTGCGGTGCTCCCCGGGCGCCCCGCCGACCCGGCCCCCGCCGCCGGTCGTCCTCAGCCGGCCGTGTCGAGCAGGAGCCCCGCGGCCGCCGCCGCCCCGTCGGTGCGGAAGGCGCCGGCGACGGCGGTCGCCCGCTCGCGGGTCTCCGGGGCCAGCGCGATCGCCAGCGCGGCGGACAGCGAGGCGGCGGTCGGGGTCGGGCCGTCGTGGGCGGCGCCGATGCCCAGGCCGGTCACCCGGCTCGCGAAGTACGGCTGGTCCGCCCCCTGGGGCACCACGACCTGGGGCGCGCCGGACCAGGTGGCCGTCGTCGTGGTGCCCGCGCCGCCGTGGTGCACGACGGCCGCCGACCGGCGGAACAGCGCCTGGTGGTTGACCTCGCCCACGACGAAGCAGTCGTCCCGGTCGTCGACCAGGGCCAGGTCGGCCCAGCCACGGGAGAGGACGGCCCGGCGGCCCTGCGCACGGACCGCCTCGACGCACGCCCGGGCGACGCCCGCCGGGTCGGGCAGGGGGATGCTGCCGAAGCCCACGTAGACCGGCGGAGCCCCGGCGTCCAGGAACGCCGCCAGGTCGGCGGGCAGCGGGCGCAGGTCCGGCAGGACCCACGCGCCGGTCTGCACCACGTCGAGGTCCGCCGGCTGCTCCCAGGGCGCCAGCACCGGGTCCGTGGCCAGCCAGGGCCGGTCGGTGAAGACGTGGTCACGGACGTCGTCCACCGGCGGCAGGCCGACCGAGACCCGGTGGGAGTTGATCGCCTCGCCGAACACCTCCTGCGCGTCCCGGGCGTCCCGGTCCCACAGCACCCGGTTGTCGGTCACGTCCGGCGGGAGCGGCCGGCCCGGCCGGGGGATCGGCGGGTGGTGCGGCGAGGGCAGGCTCACCGGCTGGTAACTCGCGTACACGTAGCGGATGCCCAGCTTCTCGGCCACCGACTTCACCCCGGCCACGGCCGGGACGAGGCCGGTCGCCACCAGGACGTCGCACCCCCCGGCCGCCGCCGCGGTGACGTTCGCGTGGAACGCGGCGACCATCTCGGCGGCGCGCCGGGGCACGCCGCCCGGCGAGGGCGGCGTCCGCCCGGTCACCAGCTCCCGCACCGACCTGCCCGTCGGCACCAGCTCGACGCCGACCCCGGCCAGCCGCTTCGCGAACTCGTCGTCCGGCGGTGCGCACACCGTGACCTCCGCACCGAACTCCCGCAGGCGTACCGCGAGGGCCACCAGCGGCTCGACGCCCCCGCGTGAATCGTAGGCAGACAACAGCGCGCGCATTTCCGTCTCCAGTTCTCGCAGGTCCGGAGTCGCAGTTCCGGCTTCGATCGGAGATTGTGGGCCGGTACGGGGGCCTTGCCGCAAGCCCTCTGATGGGCTATAGGTTGAGAGTGGCAAGGAGCGGATTTCTCCCCTTGCCCTTTTCTTCGCCCCGAATTCGGCCTTCCGCCGACCCTGCCGACTCTGCCGACTCTGCCGACTCTGCTGATTCCGCCGTTCCGCCGAATTCCGCCGCGGACGGTGGTTCTCCGGCGGGGCGGAGGAGAACCACCGTCCGCGGCGGGGTGGTGCGCCCTTGGGCGGGGCCCGGCGTGAACCTGCGGCCGAGCGCCGGGGTGGCTGCTCCGGCGCTCTGAGGTGCGCCCGGTCGCGCCCCTGTACGGGCCGTACTCAGCGTGCTGACATGTACGTGACAAAGCCGTCGGTCGGGTCCGCCCGTGGGGGTGCGTGACCGGGAGCCCGGCGGCCGGACGGAAGGAAACTCCCGTGACCGTACGCCTCATGGCCGTCGGCGGCGCCGCCGCGGTCCTGTTCGCCACCCCGTTGGCCGGCACCGCCGGCGCCTCCGGCTGGACGACGCCGCCGCCGGACAAGATCGTCATCGACGTCGCCACCGTCAACGGCTCCGGGTGCCCGGCCGGCTCGGCCGCGGTCGCCATCTCCCCGGACAACACCGCCTTCACCGTGACCTACAGCCAGTACGTCGCCCAGGTCGGCGTGGGTTCGAAGCCGACGGACTTCCGGAAGAACTGTCAGCTGAACCTCAACGTCCACGTCCCGCAGGGCTTCACCTACGCGATCGCCTCCGCCGACTACCGCGGCTTCGCCCACCTGGAGAAGGACGCGAGCGCCGTCCAGAAGGCCAGCTACTACTTCCAGGGTTCGCCCGAGACCGCCTCGCTCAGCCACCGGTTCACCGGGGCGCTCGACGACAGCTGGCAGGCCACCGACACCGTCGCCGTCGCGGCCCTGGTCTGGTCGCCCTGCGGCGAGCTCCGCAACTTCAACATCAACACCGAGATCCGGGTCGGCGCGGGTACCTCGGACACGACCAAGACCACCAGTTTCATGACCATGGACTCCACCGACGGCAGCGTCAACACGGTCTACCACCTCGCCTGGAAGCACTGCCCCTGACCGGTCCGCCCACCATCCGGTGGGCGGGGGCGAGGTCGGCCCGTGGTGCCGGGGCCGACCTCGCCGGGGCGTCAACCGGCTGGCAGGATCGGGGACATGGGGGCAGGGAGGGAACCGGTGCGGGGCTTCGCGGTCGGCCACGGGTACGCGTGGTTCCAGGGACCGGCGGCATCCGACAGCACCCTGCACCGGCACGCCGCCTTCCAGATCGCCGTCGCCGCCGAGGGCGAGGTCGCCATGGTCGACGCGGACGGCGTCCGCCACCGCGCCGAGGCGCTGCTCGTCCCGCCGATGGTGCGGCACCGCCTGCTCGCGGTGCCGCACCTGCGGACGCTCTTCGTCGACCCGCACTGCGCCTTCGCCGACCGGCTGCGCGACCGCTGCGGTGCCGGCGTCACCGAGGCGTCCGAGCTGCGCGACCTCCGCGAGGCGGACCTGCGACCGGCCGACGGGCGGCCGTCGAGCCGGCTCGACCCCCGGCTGTCGGCGGCGCTGGACCTGCTGGCGGACCGGAGCCTGCCGATGCCGGACCTCGCCGCCCGGGTCGGACTCTCACCCCAGCGCCTGCGGGCCCTGGCCCGGCTGCAGTTGGGCCTGCCGCTCGCCCGCTGGCGCATCTGGCGGCGGCTGGCCCGCGCGGCCGAGGCCATGCGGGAGGGGCAGTCGCTCGCCGACGCCGCGATCACGGGCGGCTTCGCCGACCAGGCGCACCTCAGCCGGCAGATGCGCGAGATGATCGGCTTCACCCCCTCCGCCGTCCTGCTCGCGCTGCGGCCGTCAGCCCCGCCGGGCGACGAGGACGGAGATCGAACCGTTGACCGTCGAGACCACCTCGGCCTCGCGGACGTCCCGGAAGCCGGCCTCCGAGATCAGCCCGGGCAGGACGCCGTCGGCGTTGGGCCGGGTGTCCTCCTTCCCGTCCGCCAACTGCACGATCCGGAAGGCGAGGCGCATCAGCGGCGTCCGCTGGAGCCCGAAGTCGGCGATCACCAGCCTCCCGCCGGGCCGCAGCGCCTCGGACATCGACGCGAGGACGGACCGCTTCACCGCGAGGGGGCACTGGTGGAGCACCAGGCCGGAGACGACGGTGTCCGCCGAGCCGGGATCGAGGACGTCCGCCAGCGCGTCGCCCATGCCCACCCGCCACTCGACGTCCGCACCGGCCGCCTTCGCCTTGCGCCGGGCCAGCGCCAGCACCTCGCGATCGGGGTCGACGGCGACCACCCTCGCCCGCGGCTCGACCCGCTTGAGCAGCAGGGCCAGTGAGCCGGTGCCGGTGCCCACGTCGACGATCACGTCACCGGGCCGCGGTGCGGCGTGCATGGCCAGCAGCCCGCGCCACAGCCGCTCCCGGGTCAGGGCGATCAGGGGGTCGTAGAAGCGGACCGGGGCGAACCGGCCCGTGGCCGGGGTGAAGGCCCGGCCGGTCGCCTCCCCGGTCGCCCGTCCGGTCGTCGGGTCGGTCGTCGGGTCGGCGGCGTGGCCGGCCGAGGGTTCGTCGGTCGTTCGGTGGGTCGTGTGCTCGGTCATGCGAGCAGTCTCGGAGCGGCGACGCCCGCGGTCTTGAACGAACCGCTCACGGTCCGACCGGGCCTGCCGGAGCCCGGCGGGGCCGTCGAGGAGGGTGGTGCCGGCGGTGTCGGTGGTACGTGCGAGGCTTTGCCCCGTGGCCGGACGGTGGCCCGGCAGCGGCCGGGCCGACACCGCACGGCGGCCCGGAACGGGCAGGACGAGGGGGCGGGATGACGACGGATCTGCTGGTGGACGAGGCCTGGCGCCGCGCGACGCCGCCGGCGCGGCTGCGCGAGCTGGCCGCCGACCCCGCGCTCGCGCGGATCGTGGCGTCCCGGATCGGCCTGCCCGCCGACCTGGCGGAGGAACTCGCCGTGCGGGCCGAGGCGGGCGGTGACGTGCCGCGGTGGACACCCGTCGCCCGCGCGCTGGCCGCGCAGCCGGCCACCGCTCCCGCACGGCTGGCCCGGCTTTCCGCCCACCCCGACGAAGGCGTGCGGCGGGCCGCCGCCGTGCACCGTGCCACGCCCCGGCGGGCGGTGAAGGCGCTCGCCGCCGACCCCGCGGTCGCCGTGCGCCGCGCACTCGCCGCGCGCGAGAAGCTGCCCCGCTCGGTGGCCGCCGTCCTGGTCGCCGATCCGTGCGCGGACGTCCGGCTGACCGTCGCCCGCCGGGTCGGTGCGCGGCCCGAGGAACTCGACGCGCTGGCCGGGGACCCGGACCCGCGCGTGCGCCGCGTCCTGACGGCCCTCGGACGCAGCAGCGCCGCCGACCTCGCCGACCCGGACCCGAGGGTGCGCCGCACGGCCGTCGAACGCCGCGGGCACCGCGACCTGGCACCGGTGCTGGACACCCTCGCGGGCGACCCGGACCCGGCCGTCCGCGCGCTGGTCGCCACCCGGTGGCGCAACCACGACCCCGTCTCGCTCGCCCGGCTCGCCGAGGACCCCGACCCGCGGGTGCGGGCCGCGGCGGCGGACAACTGGTACACCCCCGTCGCGCAGCTGACCGCGCTCGCGGCCGATCCCGACCGCAGGGTGCTGGCGGAACTCTCCGACAACCGCCTCGCCCCGCCCGCCGCCCTCACCCGCCTCGCCGACACGCTGGCGGGGCTCGCCGCCGACGACACCGCCGCGGGCCGGGAGCCCGACCCCGAGGAGCGGGAGGAGCGCCGCCGCCTCGTCCACGCCGTCCTCGGCCACCCGGCGACCCCGCCCGAGACGCTGCGCCGCCTGCACGCGCTGGAGCTGAACCCGTACTTCCACGAGGGGAACGCGATGTCCCAGCCGAACTGGCCGGCCGACCTCCTCATCGGCTTCGCGCTCGACTACAGCGGGCGGAACGTCGAGGGCGAGGCCGAACGGGCGAGCTTCGACCGGATCGAGCGGGCGGTCGGGACGCAACCGCCGGAGCAGGTCCTCGCCGCGATGGTCGGGAGCCCGGTCTACTACCTGAGCCGGGCGGTCGCCAACCGGCACGTCCCGCCCGAGGCGCTGGCGGAGTACGCCCGCGCGGCCGCCCTGTCGCCCGAGGGCCACGACCTGGACGACCTCGCGAGGAACCCGGCCGCCCCGCGCGACGTCCTGCTCGGCTGGGCCGCCGAGAACCGGTACTGCTCGACCATGATGGAGAACCCCGAGCTTCCGGTGCCCGTGCTCGCCGCGATCGCCGGGTGCTCGGACGACGACCACGCCGCCGAGGCCCGCGACCTGCTGGAGGTCCGGACCCTGCGCGCGGCCGCACGAGGGGAGACGGGGAACCCGTGCTGACCACCTCCGACTGGCGGGCCCGGTTCGACCGCCTGTCCGACGCCGGCGCGTACGCCGAGCGCATCGGCCGGCACACCCAGATCGCCGACTACCTCGACGACCCCGACTACGGCTGGTACGTCCACCACGGCGACCTGGTCGTGCCGGAGGACCTCGACCACGACGTCGCGCTGATCGTCGACGGCGACCTCGTGGTGCACGGGTTCGTGGACGACTACGTCTCCCGCATCGGCCTGCTGGTCGTCCTCGGCGACCTCGTCGTGCGCGACCTCGTCTCCTGGGGCTCGGTGTACGTCGGGGGAGACCTGCGGGCCGAGGGCATGGTCTGCGGCCACTACAACGACTTCGTCTTCGAGGTGGCGGGCGCCGTCCACGGGCGGGCGCTGGTGCTGAGCGACAAGTCCTCCTCCTACGGCACGGGTGAGCTGGAGGTCGAGATCGACTCCTACGACCCGACCCGGGAACAGCTCAGGGCCGCGCGGGAGATCCTCGTCCCGCAGCTGTACGACGGGGGTGCGAAACGGGCCCGGGAGGGCCGGCCGCCCAAGCTGGGGCGGCCGAGCTACCGGCGGATCTGCCGTCGGCTGCACGCCGGCAAGCCGCTGTTCCGCACCGCGGACTGACGGACGCCGCGCGGCGCCGGCGCGCGGCCGACTGCTGCGGCGACGTCACGGGCGTGTTGCCCCCGATGGCGTTACCCGTGCGGCACTTGATCGCCTCCGGCCCACGTGTGAGTGTGGGTCGGACGCCCGGCGATCGGTCCCCGGGTCGTGACAGTCGAACCGCGCCGCTCCGTGCCGAGCCCGTCGCGGAAACGGAGGAACCGGTGCCGCTGCCCTCGCAGCCCCTTCGCAAGCTGGGGTTCCTGACCATCGGGCTGTTCGACCCCGCCGACCCCGGCCGGGGTCACGAGTCGACGCTCCAGCTCATCGAGCTCGGCGAGCAGCTGGGATTCGACAGCGCCTGGGTGCGACACCGGCACCTCCAGTACGGGATATCCTCGCCCGTCGCCGTGCTGGCGGCGGCCTCGCAGCGCACCCGGCGCATCCAGCTGGGCACCGCGGTCATCCCGCTGGGGTGGGAGAACCCGCTGCGGCTGGCCGAGGACCTCGCGACCACCGACATCCTGTCCGGCGGCCGGCTCAACCCCGGCATCAGTGTCGGACGGCCCGGCCACTTCGACCAGGTCGCCCCCGCGTTGTACCCGGACACCGCCGAGGCCGAGGAGTTCGGCTATGAGCGGGTACGGCGGCTGCTGGACTTCGTCAAGGGCGAGCCGGCCACCGACTTCAGCGGCGTCGAGGGCATCGAGGTGTTCTCGGACCGGGTCCAGCCGGTCGCGCCCGGCCTGGCGAGCCGCATCTGGTACGGAGGCGGGAGCCTGCGCTCGGCCCGGTGGGCGGGGGAGCAGGGGCTGAGCCTGCTGACCAGCAACGTGGTGCGGGCGGAGGAGGCGGAGGACTTCGCCGAGATCCAGCGTTCGCAGATCGAGGCCTTCCGCGCCCACCACCCCGAGGGCGCGCGCGCCCGGGTCTCCCAGGGACTCGTGGTCATCCCCACCGACGGCGCCTCGGCCGAACAGCGCGCCAAGTACCGGGAGTACGCCCTGGACCGGCTCCCGCGCACCACCTCCCCGCAGGGTCCGGCACGCGTGATGTTCGCGCCGGACCTGGTCGGGACGTCCGAGGAGATCGCCGAACAGCTCTACGCGCACGCCGCGTTCCGGGAGGTCGACGAGGCCGTCTTCGCGCTGCCGTTCACCTTCGGCCACGAGGACTACGTGCAGATCCTCACCGACATCGCGACCCGGCTCGCCCCCCTGCTGGGGTGGAAGCCGACCGTCTGACCCGACGCGGCGAGCGGCGTGGCCGATGCGGCCGGCGTGGCCGACCGCGCTGACCTCTGGGCTTGTTCGCCGCCGCACGGCGTCGGACCTGAACTGTCCTCACCGTGAGTGCTGTTGCAGGACCGGCCGTTCACGCGGTGACGCCAGGCCGTCACTTGATCTCTCTCCCGCTCAGGTAGTAGACCTCGACGATCAGGGATCCACTCAGGTACTGGATGTGCAGGGCCTGGTGGAGATTCCCGTTGTTCCACGACTTCTGTGCCGTGAGTTTTTCTGTTCCGTATGTGTAGGACTCGTTCAGCTTGTCCCCGTAAGGAAGAACAAGTCCACCGGGTCCTTTGTACATCCATGAAGGGATCGGGTCGGGCTTGAGGAGGAACCTCTCGATATCGGCCCGGGCCTCGGTTGTCCTGGTGTCCGCGAGTGAGAACGTGAGGTATCGGTGCGGGGGCAGGCTGCTTCGATCCTTGAGGGCTCTTCCCGACAGCAGTGTTTCAAGATCTGCGCGTGACTTCGCGTCCCAGGGGATGTCCTTGTGGTGGACCTTGCTCCACGAAACCCCGGTGGCCGCCGCCCTTTCGGCGGCGTTGAGGTCGCTCTGAGAAATATCCTTCAGTACAAGATTACCCGCCATGACTTCCTCCTTGGATGGCCTTCGCCGCTACTTCCAGGTGGTACTAAGCTCCTTGGGAGCTCAGGCTCTTGACCACTCCGGCAAGGACGTGCGCCTGTCGGTCGAGGAGACTCCCGACCTCGAAGGGGGCTTCGAAGACGATATCGAAGCCTTTATTGCTGCCATGGTCATGGAATGACGTGACCTTGTAGGAGTAGCCGGCCGCGCCGATCGGGGTGCCGAAGAGGTTCACGCCCACGGTCGGTTCGGACCTCAGATCCTCGACGATCTGGCTGGCAGCCCCACTGGTGTAGCTGACCGCGATGGACGGAAATCTGCTGATCGCCAGTTCCTGGAGTGCGTTGATGCCGTCGTCCTGCGGGAGCGGATCGAGCGTCGATCCTGTCTTGGTCGGAACCGGGCCGTCTCGCAAGGCGTCCTTGAGGGGATCGAGGTAGAACCAGCCCTGATGGCTGTCCGCCTGGTACGCGAGAGGCTTGCAGTAGACCGTGGTGAGCCCTTTGAATGCGATCTCCATCGTGCATTCGGCGGGCGTGGTGTTGAACTGACCGAGCGATACCCCGGCGGAATCTCCGGTGATCGCCAGAATAGCAACTACGGGAACATTTCCGACTTTCTGGCCATTGATCGAGAGGTCGGCGTAGTCCCCCTTGGGATTAGTGAGGTCGAACTTCACCTGAACTCGCTTCGTGCCCGCCCTCACGCTTTCGTGAATCTTTTCGGGAATCGGCTCGATGTCGTACCCCGCCCGATAGGAGGTTTCCCCGGTGGCGGTCTCCACGCAGATCCCGCCGTTTCCCTCCTCAGGGTGCCCGGTGTTTCTCAAGAGAATATCCCTCAGCCCGAGCGCGCGGGTTCTCCCGTTCATGAGCGCCTTGACGGGGAGGTAGTGTTTCAAGACCTTGCCGAGCGGATCGACCAGGACCTTGGCGCCTTTCGGGAGTTTCGGGAGATGGCTCTCCAAGTTGTCCAGTACGGCCTGGTCGAGCTCGAATGCACCTGACTCGGACCATGCGTTCAGCCGGTCGACGAGGATGTACTCGACCTTCTCCTCGACCCGGGCTCGACGCAAATCTTCAGGAGTGATGGCAGAGATTGTTGCCTCATACTTCATTACCAGGTCGACGGTCGCCTGACCGGCCTTTTCGGCTACCTCGTGGACCTTCTTCCAATCGGAGAACGAGAACGCGAAATCCAGGGCCCTGAGGTATTTCAGATAGCGTTCGGTGAGAGGCTCCCCGGCGGTCAGCCCCTCGCCTCGGACGGTCGCCGAGATGTTGTGGTCGATAAACTCCCAGGTGGCGGAATAGAAGTTGTTGTTGGGGGTGAGGTAGTGGTACGGGAGGTTCTTCGTGCCGAGGTCGAATGCTCTCATCGCCGGCTTCGAGAGGGCAGCGGCGACGCCCTTCGCTACTTCATCATGGAAGGCTTTGGTGGCGGCCAGAAGATCAGGGGTGGGCTTCACGATGCTTCCTTAGACGGCTTGGTGGCGGGGGCTTGACGGTGATCGATCTCGGCGTGCGGCGGGGGGAGGAGTGCGTGACGGTGCCGTCCGGTCCTGCGGCGAGGACCGGACGGCACCGTCGCCCGGCGCGCCCGGCGGACGGACCGCCGGGCATCGCAGGTCAGGGGGTCAGGGAGGTGATGCCACCGCCGATGACGTGGGCCCGGCGGTCGAGGATGTTGCCGGTCACGTCCATGGGTGTCTCGAAGACGATGTCGAAGCCCTCGTTCTCGCTGCGCTTTTCCAGTGAGGTCGACTTGTACTCGTACCCGGCCGAGCCGAGCGGGATGCCGAAGAGGTTGACGCTGACGCTGCTCTCGGAATGCAGCTTTTCGAGGGATTCGCTGGTCGAGCCGCGGCTGTAGCTGATCCTGAAGGACGGGAATCGACTGATGACCAGATATTGCAGTACCTTGATGCCGCCGTCGCTCGGGTAGGGCGTCATGACGAAGCCGGACTTGGTGGGATCCGGGCCGTTGTCGATGGCGTCCTTGATCGGTGACAGGTAGAACCAGCCGGTGGCACTGTCCACCTGGTAGGGCCGGGGCTTGATGTAGACGGCGGTGGGCCCTCCGTAGGTCAGTGTGACCGAACACTCCTCGAAAGAGGTGTTCAGCTCGTGCAGGGAGTAGCTGGTACCGGATTCGGTGCTGATCGTCAGGACCGAGAAGAGATTGATTCTGCCCCCGGCCTGGCCTTCGATCTGCAGGTCGGCTTCCTTCTCCGCGAAGTTGCTGAAACTCAGGTGAACCGAGACCTTGTTGTCACCCTTCAGTCGGGTGTCGATCTGCTTGGGGCCGGGTTCGACGTCGATTCCCGCATGGTAGGCGGTCTTCCTGTGATCGTCCTCGGTGATGACCCCGTTGTTCGCTTCGTTGGGATGCTCGGCGTTCTTCTTGACGTTTCTGATCTCACTGTCGGCCTGGTAGATGCGATTGACGATTCCACTCACCGCCAGGTACGGCTGCAGGGATTTTCCGATCAGCGGAATGAGAACCCGAGCGGAGCTCGGCATTTTGGGCAGGAAGTCCTCCAGGTTGTCCAGGGTCTCGTCGCTCAGCACGAAGTGCCCGTTCTTGGCCCACGAGTTGACCTTGTAGTCGAGGATATAGTCCTGCTTGTTGGCGACCTCGGCCTTCGTCATCATTTCTGGTGTGATCTTGCCGTACAGGCGCTCGTATTCCTTGACGAGCTCCGAGCTGACCTCCTGCGCCGTTTCCTTGGCGGCGTCGAGCTTCTTGCTGTCCTCGGCGGAGAGCTGGTAGCCGAGGAGGTTGTAGTACTTCAGGTACTGGTTGGTCAGGGGCTCGCCGAACGCCAGCCGATCAGTGTCCTTTACTTCCTCGAGATTTCGGTTGAGGTACTCCCAGGTCTTCAGGTAGAAGTTGACGTCAGGAGTCGCGTAGCTGTACGGGAACTCGCCGCCGCTGCCGATCTGAATCGGCTTCATGTCGTGCTTCTCCAGGGCGTCTGAGACCAGCTTTCCGGCCTGCTCGTAGAAAGTGTTGATCGCCGGAGGGGAGGGCTTGATTCGCTTCATTGCGGACTCCTTGGTTGCGTGCGACGGATGCGGTTCGTCGGACCCTCTAGAGCGCCGAGGGCGTCGCCGATCGGCCGATTCATGCTTCGGATTCACTGTTCCGCAGCTGCTGGAGGTGCAGGACGGCGAGGCGAGGGGCGTTCGGCGTGGACGGGACCCCAGTGGCGGATGATCGTGCCACGCATGACCGGCCGCGGGGATGCCTGCGCCCTGGGGCGATCGTCCGGATGCGAACCAAATACTTGCACCCGGAGGGCCGGTGGGTCATGCGGTCAGGGCCGTCGGACCGCGATGTCACTCGAATGGTTGATCATTCCGTGGCGCGGCGGATCCCGATGTGCCTCGGCTCGGCTCGGGGAGGTCGTGGCGGTGATGGCCTTTCCGGCCCCGGGTGCGCCCTGGCTGTTCGCCCGCCGCACCGTGCCGCGTGGACCTCGCGGGGGCGGTGGTACGGGAGTTGTTCCGGGTCGTGCTTCATCCGGAGGTCCACGACCGCTGCGAACGCCGCATCGTCGCCCAGGTTCGCGGTCCCGCCGCCCTGCGGCCGCACCCGGGCTGCCGGCAGCAACGGTTCCACCGGATCCCGCGACCCGGCAGGAGTGAACCAGCGACCCGATCACCGCACGGGGCGCGCTGCTATCCCTGAGAGATCATCAACTCCCGATCTTCGGATGATAGTTAGTCGCCAGATCGGGATATTCACTCGTGAGCATGAATGTCGAATCGGGCCCTTGTGCCGGTCGGCCGTATGCGTAACGGTTGTGGTCGAAGGAAGCCTCGCCGCGTCGACCGCACGGTGGGGTGCGTGATCCCTCCCGGGGCTGCTCCGTGCACGCGTGCGGCGGATGTCCCGGTGCCAACCCTGCCGGCCTTTTCAGGAATGCGGGAGACAACCGATGCCGTCCGATGTCGCTGCGCCCGCCGAGAACCCCGCCCCGGGGTCCGGCCCCGCCACCGTCGCGCTCGTGGGGGCCGAATTCGGATGGGGCAGTTCGGGGAAGCTCAGCGCCGTGCTCTCCGCGCTGCGGCGCCGCCCGACGACGCCGCTGCGCTTCGTGGGCCTGGCCTCCGGGCTGGGCCGGCCGCTGCTCGCCGAGCACACGGTGGACGGCTGGTACGACCTGCCGGCCGATCCGGAGCGGCTGGCCGCGGCGGTCCGGGAGATCGTCCGCTCGCAGGGTGTGCGGGCCGCCGTGGTCGTCCTGGACGGCGCGGCCGCGAAGGCGCTGCTGGCGGCCGGCGTGCCGACGGTGTTCGTCGACAGCCTGCCCTTCCTCTGGTCCGAGGGCGACCGGGACGCCCTGCCGCTGGACACGACGGTGTACTGCGCGCAGCGGAGCGTCGAGCTGCCGTCCGAGTGCCTGGACGTTCTCGCCGGCGCCCGGGCCCTGCGCTGGGTCGAGGCGGTCATCGCCGCGCCGAGCGCCTTGGGGTCCGCGCGTGCCGCCGGGGGGCCCGCGGGCGGGCGGCGTACCGGCGGCCCGTACCGCAGGGCGCTGATCAGCCTGGGCGGGCTGCGGGCCCCGCGACTCGGCGATCCGGGCAACTACCCGCGCCTGGTCGTGCCGGCCGTCCTGGAAGCCCTCGCCGCCCACGGCGTCGAGGAGGTGCACATCGCCGGGAACCTGCCCGCCGACCTGGCGGGCCGGCTGGTCGACGCGTCGATCGCCCCGCCGCGGACGACCACCGGCCCGCTCGGCCACGGGGCGTTCCTGGAGCGCCTGGCCGCGAGCGACGTCCTGCTCACCTCGCCGGGCCTGACCACCCTGCTGGAGGCCGGCGGCCTGAACGTCCCCACGATCTGCCTGCCGCCGCAGAACCTCAGCCAGATCTTCAACGGCCGCTACCACAGCCAGGCGCTCGACGCCCGGCTCCGGGTGCCCTGGCCCAAGGACGTGCTCGCCGAGGACGAGGCGCTGGCGCTGCGTTCCGAGGGGGAGGACCACGCCCTGGAGCTGATCTACGGCGCGATCGAGGCGGCGGCCCGGGGCGACGACCACCGAGCCGTCGGGCGCGTCCTGCGGGACGGTGTCCTGGAGGCGCTGCGCCGGTCCGCGGAGGTCGAGGACTGGGGCGCGCTCACGACCGCGGTCGGCACCGGAGGCGCGGCCCAGGTGGCCGACGCCCTGCTCGAAGTCCTGGACGCGGCGCACCCGTCCACCTGACCCGGCGGCCGGGTCCGGCCGTCCCCGCCCCTGCTCCGTCCGCCCTCGACCCCGCCCCGCCTCCGTCCCGTGAACCGCCTGGAAGGTCCCGCCCCGTGCGTGCACGTGATCGCTACCTCTTCATCAGGATCCTGGAAGCCTGCAACGCCGACTGCTTCATGTGCGAGTTCGCCCTCTCCCGCGACACGTTCCGGTTCTCCCGGGAGGACTTCGACGACCTGCTGCCCAAGGCCCGGGACGCCGGCGTCGGGTACGTCCGGTTCACCGGCGGGGAGCCGCTGATGCACCCGGACGTGGTGGAGCTGGTGCGCTCGGGGACGGCCGCCGGGATGAGGATGTCCCTGATCACCAACGGCTCGCTGCTGCCCCGGCAGGCCGCCCGGCTGGCCGAGGCCGGCCTGGCCCAGGTGATCGTCAGCCTGGACGGCTCCTCCGGTGCCACCCACGACGTCTACCGGCGGTCCCCCGGCATGTTCGACAGCGGGCTGCAGGGCCTGCGCGACGCCGCCGCGCTCGGCGTCCTGCCCAGGGTCAACACCGTGGTCGGGCCGCACAACTACACCGAGATGCCGCAGCTGCAACAGGTCCTGACCGAGGCGGGGGTGCAGCAGTGGGAGCTGTCCGCCCTCAAGCTCGACCGCACCGTCACCTACCCCGATGCCGACCACGTCCGCACCGTCTGTGATCCGCTCTACGAGGCGGACCCGGACGCCGTCCTGGTCCCGATGGGCAAGCGCTTCTACGGCGACACCCCGGAGGAGCAGGAGCGGTACTTCACCCGGTCCGTCACCCCGCGCGCCGCCGAGCCGCTGTGCCACGTCGCCGACGACGTCATCTACGTCGACGGCAAGTACGGGCGGATGTACGCGTGCAGCTGCATCCCGCACCGGGACGGTGACGACGGGCCCGGCGGCGCACCGCTGCGGGAGCAGGGGGTGATCCGGCTGGACACCCCGGTCTTCCGGTCCCACGCCGACTACTTCCGCGAGCGCGGCCCCGAGGTGTGCAGCGGGTGTTCCACCACGGCCGCCGGCTACAGCGACGACGTGGCCCGGCTCGGGACGGTGGGACCGTGGCACTACTGACCTCCGGTCCGGAGACCGCCCCGCCGGGTGCGGAGACCTCGTCGGTGGAGACTTCGCAGGCTGCGGAGGTCCGGTCGGCTCCGCACGCTCCGGACGGCCGTGCCCCGTGCGGCCCCGGGGTGCTGCTGAGGGCCCGGGAGGGCCAGTTGGACTCGACGCTCGCCCTGCGCCGGGTGGCGGCCCACCTCGGGGACCTCCACCGGGTGGACGGGCCGGACCCCGACCCGCCACCCGTCGTGGCACTGGTCTGCGACGACCTGGCGGCCACCGAGCGGCTGCTGGCCCTGGGCGTTCCGGTGGTGCACCTGGCGTCGGGCCATCCGGGGCCGTCCGCCGCCGACGCGCCGCCGGAACGCGCGCTCGGCCGGACCCACCGGCCCGGGTGGCTGCCGCGGTCCGGGCCCGCCGCCGGGGCCGCCCGCCCGACCGGGGTCCTCGCGCCGCACCGCACCGGCCGCAGCCGGACGCGCTCGGGCACCCTCCTGCTGCTGTCCCTCTGGGGCGTGCCGGACGCCGACGCGGAGGCCTTCGCCACCGGACCGCTGCCGCAGCTCGCCGACGCCGCGCTGCGGCGCACCGGAAGCTGCACCGTGGTCGCCGACACCGGGCTCGACCTCCTGCGGTCCGCCCTGGAGGGCCGCGCGGAACGCCCGGGTCTCCGGGTGGACCGGGCCTCCGAGGTCGACCCGGACGCGCTGCACGCCGGGGCCGCCGTGTTCCTCGCCTCGCCGGTGCTCGGGGTGCTGGCCCTCGCCCAGGCGCGCCGGGCTCCCCTGACCCTGCTGCCACCGCTCGGGCCCGCCCAGCGGGACCTGGCCGCCCGGGTCGCCGCGGTCCTGCCCCTGCCGATGGCGGAGGACCCCGACGACCCCGGCCTGTGGGAGCCGTCCGAGGCGACCGCGGCGGGGCCCTGGCACCTGCTCGATCCGGCCCTGGACGACCTGCGCGGCGCACAGCGCGTCGCCCGCACCGTCCGCCAGCTCGCGCTCGCCCCACCGTGAGCCCCCCCCGCGCGGTGAACCCGCCGCCCCCGAGAGCGCCCCGCGGTGAGCTCGCCGCAGCGGTCCGTCCCGTCACCTCGTCAGCCCGCCGGTCCGGCCACGCCGGTACCGCCCCCCTCGCCCACGTCGCCCGCCTCGTGCTGGAGCCGCCATGTCCGACACCCTCCGCGAACCCACGGCTGCCACCCGCCCCGAACTGATCCGCCCCAGGGTCCCCGAGACCGACTGGGACGACTGGCGCTGGCACATGCGCCGGCGCATCACCACCGCCGACAAGGCCCGGCAGTGGATCAACCTCAGCGTCGACGAGGAGAAGGCCATCACCGGGGTGGCGGGCAAGTACCGCTGGAGCGTCACCCCCTACTACGCGTCGCTGATGGACCCGGACGACCCGGCCTGCCCGGTCCGGCTGCAGGCGGTGCCGGCGCTCGGCGAGCTGATGGAGTTCCCCGGGGCCGAGGTCGACCCGGTCGGCGACACCTTCTACCGCAAGACCAACCGGGTGGTGCACAAGTACCCGGACCGGGTGATCATGCTGGTCACCGAGGCCTGCCCGGTCTACTGCCGCCACTGCACGCGCAAGTTCCACACGACCGACGTCGAGGGCACCTACTTCCGCGACGACGAGGGCGGCTCGTACGACGAGGACCTGCGGTACATCGCGGACCACCCGGAGATCCGGGACGTGCTGCTGACCGGCGGCGACCCGTTGTCCTACCAGGACGGCAAGCTGGAGGAGATCATCGCCGGGCTCCGCGCGATCCCCAGCGTGGAGATCATCCGGATCGGCAGCAGGTTCCCGGTGCTGTTGCCGCAGCGGATCACCGAGGGGCTCTGCTCGATGCTCGCCCGGTACCACCCGGTCTGGCTGAACACCCACTTCAACCACCCGAAGGAGATCACCCCGGAGGCCGCGGCGGCCGTGGACCGCCTGCTCCGGCACGGGATCCCGGTCGGGAACCAGACGGTGCTGCTGCGCGGGATCAACGACGACGTCGACACCATGCGCACCCTGATGACCGAGCTGCTGCGGATCAGGGTCCGGCCCTACTACCTCTACCACTGCGACAACGTCACCGGGGTCTCGCACTTCATGACGTCCGTGGAGAAGGGCTGGGAGATCATGGCCGGCCTCCAGGGCCACATCACCGGGTTCGGCGTCCCCCAGTACGTGCTGACGACGAAGATCGGCAAGATCCCCATCGCGCAGCCCTCCTACACCCCCACCCCCGACGGCCTGCTGCTCCGCAACTACCGAGGCCAGGAGATGGTCGTCGACGGTACGGCGCAGCCGATCACGGAGTCAGACACCCCATGAGCTCTCTCGACAAGCGGCTCGGGCAGCGCTTCCTGCCCTACGGAGCGAACTACCTCGACTGGTCCGACATGGCGGAGCTGCAGGAGGTGATCGAGCACCAGGTCCTGTTCCGCTACCAGACCGAGACCGAGAGCATGGCCTCCCGGCTGGAGCGCAGCGTCGTCGAGCGGCTGGGCGCGGGCCACGCCCTGGCGGTCCACAACTGCACGGAGGCGCTGCGGCTGGCGCTGATCTCCACCCGGCCCGCCATCGGCGACCTGGTCCACATCCCGGCGGTCACCTTCGTCGCGGTGGCCGGCGCGGTGCTGTCCTGCGGTCTGGTCCCGGTGCTGGTCGACGCCGACGACTCGCTCTCGATGGACCCGACCCTGCTGCCGCCCGACGCGCAGCGGGTGATCACGGCCCACATGGAGGGCACCGTGGCACCCCTGCCGGTGGGTGTGCCGTACCTCGTCGAGGACTGCGCCCAGTCCCTCGGTGCCCGGTTCCCCGACGGCCGGTACGTCGGGACGGCCGGGTACGCGGGGACGTTCAGCTTCCACCACAACAAGGTCCTCACCTCGGGCGAGGGCGGGCTGCTCGTCACGAACGACGAGGACGCCTGGGCGACCATGCGCCGCTACCACGACCACGGCTCGGCCCGGGTGCCGGGGCACTACCCGACGTGGAACCGGGACGCCCACTTCGGCGAGAACTTCGTGACCAGCGAGCAGGTCGCGGCCGTCCAGTGCCAGCAGTTCCGGCACCTCGACGAGCTGCTCGCCGGCCTGGAGCGGATGTACGCCATCGCCATGGCCGAGCTGCCGAACCGGTCCGACCTGGTGGTGCGGCCCCGGGCCGCCGGGGACGTGAAGGTCAGCCTGCGGTTCCGGTGCGAGAGCAGGGAGTTGCGGGACGCCTCGGTGGCGGCGCTCACCGCGGCGGGGATCGCCAACTGGACGCTCGGGAAGTACCTGCTGCCCGACCATCCGGTGCTCACCGGCCGGCGTTCGCTCTACCGCGACGGCTTTCCGTGGAACCACGCGCCCGAGGGCCCGCTCGCGCTCAGCCGCGACGGTTTCGCACGGACCAGGGACCTCCTGGACCGCACCCTGTGCGTGCCGCTCTCCCCGGAACTGTCCGAGGAGGAGCAGGCCCTCGCGGCCAAGGCCGTCCGTCAGGCGCTGGAGGCGGTGTGACCGACGCCGAGGTGCTGCTGATGGTGGACGACCGGCCGTCCTCGTTCACCCGCTACGCGGCCCGGGAGCTGGCCGGCCGGCTGGTCCTGCTGAGGTTCGCCGGGACGGCGCCGGACCTGCCCGAGGACTACCTGCTGGAGACCGCGCACCTGCCCGCCTTCTGGGTGCGCGAGGACGTGCCGGCGCAGGAGGAGGCGAAGCGCTACCGGGAGTGGGCGGCCGGGCTGCCGACGGCCCCGAGCCGGTTCTGCAATCCGTCGGAGCCCCGGCAGGCGGTGGCCCAGCGGTTCGCGGAGCTGGCGGGCCTCCCGCACCTGACCGAACAGCAGGTGGTCCTGGTCCGGGACAAGGCCGCCATGAAGGAGCGCTTCCGTGAACTCGGCCTGCGGACGGCGGAGTTCGCGCGGGTCCGGTCGGCCGAGGAGGTCGGGCGGTTCGCCGCCCGGCACGGCTGGCCGGTGGTGCTCAAGCCGGTGGACTCGTTCGCCTGCGTGGACACCCACCGGCTCACCGGGCCGGGCGACCTCGCGGGGATCGACCTCGGCGCGCGGAACTGGATGGTGGAGGAGCACCTCGGCGGCACCGAGTGGGAGGTGTGCGCGCTCATCCTCGACGGCGAGGTCCTGGACGCGTGGCCGAGCGCGATGCCCTGCCGCCCGTTGGACATCGTCGACGGGGCGATGAACGCCAACATCAGCGTCGGCACCGGGGACGGCCCGCCGGTCGACCTGCGGGCGCTGGTCCAGCGCATCGTCACCGGGACGGGCGTCGACCACGGGTACGCGCACATGGAGTTCTTCCTGATCGACGGCGAGGTGTACGCGGGGGAGATCGGCGTGCGGCTCGCGGGTTGCGAGATCCCCGCCAACCACGGCCACGCGTACGGCTTCGACGTGTTCGGGGCCACCCTGGCGGTCTACCTCGGCCGCCGCCCGGACCTCGCCTACCGGGAGCGCCGCTGTGCGGGCGACCTGCTGCTGCCGCTGCCCGGGTCCGGCAGGGTCGGGCGGATCACGTCCCGCGAGGAGATCCTGGGGATGCCGGGGGTCGTCGACGCCGTGCTCAAGGTCGCCGCCGGTGACGCGGTGACGGCCCGTCGGGCGTCGCACAACGCCTCGGGTTACGCCCATGTCGTGGGAGGGTCGGTGGAGGAGGTGGAGGCCCGGATGCGCGAGGTGCTCGACCGGTTCACCATCGAGGTGCTGCCGGAGCGGGAGACCGACCCCGTCCCGCTCTGATCCCACGCGCGCGCGAGCAGTGCCACCCGCACCACCCGCAATACCCGCACCACCCGCCTCGCTCGCGTCGTCCGCGGGCAGGGGCCGCACCACCGACCCCCGCCGCCCCCGGGCGGCCACGGAACGGAGACCGACCACGTGACCAGCGGCCTGCCCCGTCGCTTCCTCGACCTGCTCACCCGACCCCGGGTGGCCGGCGCGGCCTGGTGGAGCGTCGTCTCCAGGCTGCCGGTCTACCTGATGTCGCTGGCCGTCGTGCTGACGGTCCGTGAGCAGGGCGGCAGCTACGCCCAGGCCGGTCTGGTCGCCGCGCTGTACACCCTCGGGATGGCCCTCGGCAGTCCGCTGATCGCCCGCCGCCTCGACCGGCGCGGGCGTGCGACGGTGCTGACCGCCACGGCTCTCGCGTACCCGGCGGCGCTCGCCGTCCTGGTCTGGGTCACCCGCCCCGGCGGGTGGGCGCAGCCGGTGGTGGCGGTCGTCGCCGGGGTGGTGCTGCCGCCGGCGAACGCCTGCATGCGCTCGCTCTGGGCGCGGCTGCCCCTCCGGGAGGAGGAGCGCGAGACGGCCTACCTCTGGGAGGCCCTGCTCACCGAAGTCCTGGTGATCGGCGCGCCGCTGATGCTGGCGGCGCTGATGCTGGTCGGTTCGGCGGGCCTGGCGCTGACGACGGTCGCGGTGCTCGGCGGCCTGGGCACGCTGGGGCTCGCGCACACCCGGCTGCCCCCCGGCACCGACGGCGCCGAGGCGTCCGCCCCGGACGGCCCGGACGGCCCGGGTGGCCCGGGTGGCGGGAACGATCCGAAGGACCCGGGCGGCCCGAAGGACCGGGGCGGCCTGCTGGGTCCGCTGCGCGAACCGGCCCTGCTCGCGCTGGCGGCCGTCATGGCCGTCTCCGCGGTGCCCGTCGGGCTGCTGACCCTGGCGATCCCGGCCTTCGTCGCCCGGCACGGGGCCCCCGGCGGTGCTGGCGTGGTGTACGCGTGCTGGGGGATCGGCAGCGCCCTGGGCGCCCTCTGGCTCGGCCGCTCGCAGTCCCGGGTGCCTCCCCAGGTGCGCTTCCCGCGCCTGCTGCTGGCGTACGCCCTCGGGACGGGGCTGACGCTGCTCGCCGGCTCCCAGGTGGGCCTGGCGTTGGCCCTCGCGGTGGGCAGCGCGCCCATCGCCCTGGTGTCCGCCAGTGAGATGACCCTGGTGAGCGCCATCGCCGACGGCCGGTCGTTGGCGGAGGCGTTCACCTGGGCGTCGCTCGCCACCGTCCTGGGCGACGCACTGGGCCAGCAGGTCGGCGGCCTGCTGATGGACCCGTTCGGGCCGCGGGCGGTCTTCGCGGTGGCGACCTGCACCGCCCTGGCCGCCGCCGGACTGGCCTTCGCCTGCCGGGGGTTGCTGGCCCGTCGGCCGGCCCCGCTGGTGGAGTGTGCGGCGTGACGGCCGGGCCCGCGACCCCCGTGGTCGGCCGCCGGTCCGGCCCCGCCGGCCTGTGCGGCCCGCGCCACCCGTGCGGGGCCCGCGGTCCGCGGAGCCCCCGCCGGCCCCGCAGTCCCGGCCGTCCCCCCGGCCCGCACCGTCCCCCCGGCTCCCTCCGGCCACGCAGGCGCTCCCGCCTCCGCCGGCCCGTCGACCCGTTCACCCGTCGTCGGCTCGTGCCCCGAGCCGCTCCCTTCCCTCCCGCCCTCCCGGCGCGGACGACCCGAGGTGGTCCCTCATGAGTACAGCCCTCACCGACCGGCGGCCCGACGGGCCGTCCGCGCCGAAGCCCCTGTTCCGCCAGGTCACCCGGCAGCAATTACCCCAGGCCGTCCGGGAGTTCCTGGACGCCCCGGAACTCTCGCCGGTGCCCGTCGCGACCGAGGACCGCGCCGACCTGGCAGCCGGTGTCGAGCTCGCGGGCCGGCTGTACGGCGGCCTGCGGCGACCCCACCCGCTGGACGTCGGAGTCGTCCTCGGCGCGGCCGACCTGCCCGCGGGGCTCGCCGAGCTGGCCCGCCCGCTCGCCCGGACCTGGGTGTCCGAGGAGGAACTGGCGGACCTCCCGGCGTTCCGGGCCCGGCACGCCGGCTCGCTGCTGGTCGTCGGCTGCTACGACCGGCTCACCCTCGACCCCGTCCGGGCCCTGCTGATGGCCACCTACCGCGGCCCGCGGCACGGGCTGACGCTGCTGAGCGGCCGGGACGGCTACTCGGTGGTCTGGAACGTGGCCAAGCAGTACGCGGAACCGGCCCTCGACGTCGACGCGCTGGGCCTGTTCACCGACACCGACCGGCCCCCGCGGCTGCCCGGCGTCCAGGTCTTCGACGACCGCGACTTCGAGCGTTCGGACATCCAGGCGGAGATCCTCGGCACCCGGTGGCGGCGGGTGGCCTTCCAGGGGCACGGCAAGGACGACAGCGTCAACCTCGGCGAGTTCACCATCTGCGGCCTCAACGGCACGGCCCGCGCCGTGCCCGGACTGCTCGGCCCGCGCTGCGCGTACGGACTCCCCTGCTACAAGCCCGAGGACAAGCTGGTGCCCCTCAACCGGGTGGAGGCCGTCGAGGTGGTGCTCAGCGCCTGCAACAGCGGCCCGCTCGCGGACCTCGCCCTGTACGACCCGAAGTACCAGCTGCTGCTCAACGCGCTCGACGGCCCGGCCCGCACGGTGGTGTCGGCCGTGTCGGTGCACGACTCCGACCGGCCGGAGAACGTCGCCTGGATGCACGGCGCCCTCCTCGGCGCCGACTCCGTCGACACCCTCAACGCCAGTCTGGCGGGCTCGCACCCCTACCCGGCCTTCATGCGGTTCGGACTGCCGGGCGCACCGGAGGACACCCCGCCGCCCCCGGCCCCGGCGGACCACCGGCCCGACGCGCTGCTGCTCACCGTGGGCCGGCGGCTGACCGCCTACCTCGCGTCCGACCTGCTGCCGCACAACCACCCGCTCCGGCCCCGGCTGACCAAACTGGCCCGCAAGGTGGACCTCTGGGTGGCCCGGCCCACGCATCTCGCCGACCAGTCGCCCGAACAGATCCACGCCTCGCTCACGGCGGACCTGCAGTCCCTCGACCACGTGATCACCGAGCAGGTCGCGGCCGACCCCGAGACCGAGCTCATGAACTACCCGGCGCACTTCGGGGACCGGAGCAGCCTGGACCCGCAGGTCCGGGAGGTCACCTGCCACTGCGGCCGCCCCGCGCAGGAGTTCACCCGGCGCGGGCTGCTCCCGCAGATCCTGGACACCACCTGCGCCGTCTGCATGCGGTGCGGCGACGTCACCTTCCGGGTCCCGGACGCTCCCGCGCTGCTCGCCCACGCCGCGGACGAGGTCGAACAGGGCGGGGTGCTGGAGGTCCGGGTCACGGTCACCGCGGCCCGCTCCGGCCCGGTCCGGCTGGGGCTCTTCGTCCCGACCTACCTGCGCGAGGACACCACCGTGGAGCCGGTCACCACCAGGCTCAAGCTCCCCGGCGGACAGGCCGAGGACGTCGCGTTCCGTGTGCGGTTCGCCCCCGGCACGGCCCCGCAGGCCTACTACTTCACGGTGTTCGCCGTGCAGGACCTCGCCGTCTCGACGGCCCGGCGCCACTTCGGGGTCGTCCCCCGGAGCGCCTGACCCACCCGCAACCCCAGGGAGAACCATGGAGAGCCAGACCAAGCCGGCCATCGAACTGATCGAGCAGAACGGCGAGGTGACCCTCAGCATCGGCGGCGAGCAGGCCATGCAGGCCTGGGAGCGGGACCTCATGTGGGCCAGCGCCGACATGCTCTGCGAGTACGGCCGGGACTTCTACGAGGTGGGACTCGGCCTCGGCCTGTCCGCGCTGCGCATCGCCGGCAACCCGGCGACCCGCAGCCACACCGTGCTCGAACTCTTCGACGAGGTCGAGGACCTCTTCCGGGCCCGGCACCCCCGGGTGCCCGACAACCTGACCGTCGAGCGCGGCAACTTCTTCGAGCGGGTCTTCGACCTGCCGTCCGAGAGCATCGACGGGATGTTCTTCGACCCGGCCCTCGACATGGACGTCTGGACGGACGCCGAGCTGTGGGCCAGGACCATGCCGGAGGTCGTCCGGGTGCTGCGGCCCGGCGGCGTGTTCATCCCGTTCTTCAGCACCAAGCCGGAGCTGCGCTGGCAGTACCTGCCGCACTTCCGGTCGATCCGGGTCGAGCGGCACCCGTTCGTCGCCTACGACACCACGGAGTACACCCACGGCGGCACCACCGGTGACGCCTTCATCCAGTGTTTCCGCAAGGACTGACCCGGTACACCGCCCGCCGTCCACGACCGCTCCGCCGGTCGGCCCTCACCCGACACCGCGCACCGGCGCCGCCCCGGAGGTACTCCCATGACCGTCACGCTGCCCGATGGCTCCCGCCCCGACCTCGGCATCCGATCGATCTTCCTCGCCGGCCCGTTCATCCAGCTCCTGGACCCGGAGACCGGCGAGATGCCGGCCGACGCCCGGGCCCCGTTCGACGTCCTGATCAAGCACTTCGAGGCACAGGGACTCTCCGTGCACAACGCCCACCGCCGCGAGGCGTGGGGCGCGGAGCTGATGCGGCCCGAGCAGTGCACCCGGCTCGACCAGGACGAGATCCGCAAGGCCGACGTCTTCGTCGCGCTGCCGGGCCATCCGGCCTCCCCGGGCACCCACATCGAGATCGGCTGGGCGAGTGCCTTCGGCAAGCCGATCGTCCTGCTGCTGGAACGCGGCAGGGAGTACACCTTCCTGGTGCAGGGCCTGCACACGGTGGCGTCGGTGGAGTACGTGGTCCACACGGACATCGCCGCCTGCCTGCCCGCCGTCGACCGGGCGGTCGAGCGGGCGGTGCTGCGCCTGCGGGAGGGCGAAGGCGGCCGGTGACCGTCGACCGCCCGGGGTCGGGCTCCGGCTCAGGCCGGAGCCCGGCCCGCCCGTCCACGACCCCGTTCACGGCCTCGTCCACCGTTCCGTTCCGGCCGGTCCCCGGGGAGCGCGGCAGGTCCGTGCGGATCCTGCCGGCCGTCCTGGCCTGCCTCGCCCTGACCGCCACCGCCACCGGCTTCGTGCCGCCCGGCGGCCGGCGGCACGAGCCGGCCCCGACACCGGCGGCGGCGGTCTACACGGTCGCGCTGACCGGTGACTCCGCGGGAGGCCGGTGGTCCGGGCACGAGGAGGTGAGCTTCACCAACGACTCCCCGGAACCGCTCCGGGAGGTCCAGCTCCGCCTGTGGGGCAACGCGCACGGGGGCTGCGCGGAGCCGGCGGTCACGGTGACGGGCCTGGTCGGAGCCGCCGGGGACGCGTTCTCGGTGGGCTGCACCGCGCTGCGGGTCACCCTGCCGGTCCCGCTCGGTCCCGGGGACCGGCACACGATCGGCTTCGACCTGACCGTCCGGGCCCCCGAACGCGCGGACAGCGCCGACCGGTTCGGACGGCACGGGGCGTACAGCTACTTCGGCAACGCGCTTCCGGTGCTCGCGGTGCGGGACGCCGCGGGCTGGCACCTCGACCCGTTCACCGACACCGGGGAGTCCTTCTACACCCTGGCCGCGGACTTCACCGTCGCCCTGGACCACCCGTCCGGCCTGGGGGTGCCGGCCACCGGCACGTCGACCGGGGCCCCGGGTTCCGCGGGACGCACCGTCACCACGGCGACCGCCCGGCAGGTGCGCGACTTCGCGTGGGCCGCGGGCCCGTTCGGCACCGTCTCGGGCGTCTCCGCGGGCGGGGTGGTGGTCAACGTCCACACGGTGGCCGGCGTCGGGGCGGAGGACGCGCGGGCGATACTGGCCGTCGCGGTGTCCGCGACGGACGCGCACTCCCGGGCGTTCGGCGCCTACCCGTACGCGGAGCTGGACGCCGTCCTGGACGACGACCTCTGGTTCAGCGGCATGGAGTACCCGGGATTCGTCCTGGACCGGGTGAACACGACCGCGCTCGTCCACGAGGTCGCGCACCAGTGGTGGTACGGCGTCGTCGGAGACGACCAGTACGGCCGGCCCTGGCTGGACGAGTCGTTCGCCGAGTACGCCACGGACCTGGCCCTCGGCCGGGACGGGGCGGACTGCTGGAACTCCGTCGCGTGGTCGTCGCCGCAGGAGCGGATCACCAACGGCATGGCGTACTGGGACGACCACCCGGCCCGGTACGGGGAGGTCGTCTACGGGTACGGCGGGTGCGCGCTGCACGACCTGCGCCGGCTGATCGGCGCCGGGGCGATGGCCGACCTGCTCCGCGGCTACGTCCGCGAGCACTGGTACGGCGTGAGCAGCACCCCGGCGTTCAAGACCGCGGCCCAGGCCGCCACCGCCGAGGACCTGGCCCCGTTCTGGGCCGCCCACCGGATCGACGGCTGACCGCCGCCCGACCACCCGGGTCGGGTCGGTCGGGCGGCGGCGGGCCGTGGACGGCGCGCTTCACGCCGTGCGGTGGGCGTCCTCGGCGTGGACCGGGTGGGCGAACGGCTGTCCGGCGGTGTAGCGGGCGAGCTCGTCGGCCGCGGCGGCGGCCATCCGGTGCAGCTCGCGGCCGAGCGAGCCCGCGATGTGCGGTGTGAGCACGACGTTGGGCAGGTCGTAGAGCGGCGAGTCGGGCGGCAGCACCTCGGGGACGGTGACGTCGATGACGGCGTCGAGCCGCCCCGTGGTCAGCTCGCGGACCAGGGCGTCCTGGTCGACGAGGGAGCCGCGGGAGGTGTTGACGAGGGTGGCGCCGTCGGGCATCAGGGCGAGCCGCCGGGCGTCGATCAGGTGGTGGGTGTCGGGGAGCTCGGGGGCGTGGACGCTGACCACGGCGCTCTCCGCGCACAGCTCGTCGAGCCCGACGGAGCGGGCGCCGAGGCGGGCGGCCTCGGCCGGTTCCACGTACGGGTCGTGGAGGAGCAGGTCGAGGTCGTGGGGGCGCAGGAGTTCGAGGACCCGGCGGCCGATCCGGGAGGCGCCGACGATGCCGACGGTGCGCCGGTAGTTGCCCGCGTCGGCGTAGGCGGCCTGCCAGTCGTACGGGGCGCGGCGGGTCCGGTAGTCCTCGCGGATGCGCAGCAGCTGCTTGTTGGCGTGCAGGACGGCGGCGACGGTGTACTCGGCGACGGGGAGGGCGTTGGCCCAGGCGGCGGAGGTGACCTGGATGCCGCGGTGCCAGCAGGCGTCGGTGATGTGGTGCTTGACGGAGCCCGCGGCGTGGATGACGGCGCGCAGCCGGGGGGCGGCGGCGAGGACGGCCTCGTCGATCGGGGGGCAGCCCCAGCCGGAGACGATCACCTCGGCCCCGGCGAGGGCGGTGGCGGCCTCGGGGGTGGTGAAGTCGTCGAGGACGAGCGCCGGGTCGAGGTCGGCCAGGGCGCTGAGACGGGCCATGGTGTGCTCGTCGATCAGGCGGCCGGTGAGGTCCCGCTGCATGGCGAGCACGGCGCGGGGGCGGCGCACCGCGCCGGCCCCCTCGGCCGCCGGGGGGTGGGGCATGGTGTTCGTTCCCTCGGGGTCGGCGTGGGCGGCGGGGTTCACTTGACGCTCCCCGCCGTGAGTCCGGCCTTCCAGTGCCGCTGGAGCAGCACGAAGGCGAGGATGAGCGGGACGACGGCGAGGAGCGCGCCGGTGACGACCAGCGGGTAGTACTCGGGGAAGGCCTTGGTCTGGGCGTTCCAGGTGAAGAGGCCGAGGCTGACCGGGAAGAGCTCGTTGTCGGAGAGCATCACCAGCGGCAGGAAGAAGTTGTTCCAGATCGCGGTGAACTGGAACAGCACCACGGTGACGAAGCCGGGCATGACCATGCGCAGCCCGATCGACCAGAAGGTGCGGAGCTCGCCGGCCCCGTCCACCCGGGCGGCCTCCAGGACCTCGCCGGGGACGTAGCCGGCGCAGAACACCCGGGCGAGGTAGACCCCGAAGGGGTTGACCAGGGAGGGCAGGAAGACCGCCCAGAAGGTGTTGACGATGCCGAGTTCGGAGGCGAGCAGGTACATCGGCAGGGCGAGCGCGGTGGTGGGCACCAGGACGCCGAGCAGCACCAGTCCGAACACCTTCTCCTTGCCGGGGAAGTCGTAGACGTGGAAGGCGTAGCCGGCGGCGACGCAGACCAGGGCGCAGAGCACGGAGCCGAACCCGGCGTAGAGCAGGGAGTTGAGGTACCAGCGGAAGTAGATGCCGTCGCCGGTGGTGGCGAGGTCGTGCAGGTTCCGGCCGAGGTTGATGTTGTCGGGGGTCAGGGCGTTGCCGCCGAGGAGGTCCGCGGTGTTCTTGGCGGCTGCGGTCAGCAGCCAGCCGAGCGGCAGCAGGGTGTAGACGGTGGCCAGGACGAGGGTGCCGTTGACGGCGGTCCCGGAGAGGGTCCAGGGGCGGCGGGGGGTGCTCATGCCGCGGCCTCCTTCCGGCGGTCGGAACGGCTGCGGGTGGCCCGGGTGACCGCGAAGGACAGCAGGGCGGCGGCGAGGGCGAGCAGCACCGAGGAGGCGGCGGCCAGGCCGTAGTCGCCCCGCTCGAAGGCGGCGGTGTAGGCGTACATGTTGGGGGTCCAGGTGGAGACCACGCCCGGTGCGGTGCCGTGCAGGATCATCGGTTCGGTGAAGAGCTGGAGCGAGCCGATGACGGTGAACAGGCCGACCATGGCGAGCGAGGGCTTGATGAGCGGGATCTTGATGCTCAGGGCGGTGCGCAGCGGGCCGGCGCCGTCGACCACGGCGGCCTCCAGCACCTCGCGGGGGATGGCCTGGAGCGCGGCGTAGAAGATGACCATGTTGTAGCCGGTCCACTGCCACAGGGCCATGTTGACCACGGCGGGCAGGGGGTTCCCGAGCGGGTCGGGCCGGGTGCCGAGGGTCTCCAGGGCGTCGAGCACCGGGCTGATGCCGGGGGTGTAGAGGTACATCCAGATCAGCGCCGCGATGATGCCGGGGACGGCGTGCGGGATGAACAGCGCGAGTTGGAAGAACCGCTTCGCGCGGGTCAGCGCGGAGTCCAGCAGCAGGGCGAGGACGAGTGCGAAGCCGGCCATCAGCGGGATGTAGAGCAGGCAGTACCGGGCGATGGTGAGGAAGCCCTCGCGGTAGGCCTCGTCCTCCAGGGCCCGGGTGTAGTTGCCGAGGCCGGTGAAGACGGTCTCGGTGCCGCCGAAGCCGAGTCCCGAGTGGCGCTCGGTGAAGAGGCTGAGCCGGACCGCGTAGCCGATCGGGACGAGGGTGCAGGCCGTGAAGAGCAGGAGGAACGGGGCGAGCAGGACGGCCGGGGCCCCGTACCGCCCGCGCCGCGCGGTGGCGGCGGCGCGGGCGGTCCCGGTGCGGGTGGTGCGGATCGTCACTGGGCGACCTTCAGCCCGCGGTTCTTGAACTCGGCGAGGGTGGCCTGCTGGGCGGCGGCCAGGGCGTCGTCGATGGTGCCGGTCCGGCCGGCGACCTTGCCGAAGGAGTCCTTCAGCGAGCCGTTGGTGAGGCCCATGACCGGCCCCCAGGTCCAGCCGGGCTTGATGGACCTGGCGGCGTCCGGGAACACCGCGTAGAGGTCCTGGCCGCCGTAGAAGTCGGTGTTGAAGGCCTGCTTGGCGACGGGGACGAGCTCGGTGGCGGCGGGGAAGGCGGAGGAGGTGCCGGAGGCGATGCGGGCCTTGAACCCGTCGGCGGTGGTGGTGGCCCAGGTGGCGAACTCGACGGCGGCCTTGGCCTTCTTGCTGTCCTTGGAGACGGCGAAGGTGGTGCCGCCGAGCATGCCGCTGGCGGGGTTGCCGTCCCAGGTGGGCATGGGGGCGACCGCCCACTTGCCGTTGATGTCGGGGGTGGTGCCGAGGTTGGACTTCAGGACGCCGCCGCCCCAGGAGGCGCCGAGGTAGCCGGCGGTCTCGCCCTTCTGGAGGGAGGCGGTCCACTGCTGGCTGAAGGAGGGCTGGACGTGGACGAGGTCCTCGTCGATCAGCTGCTGCCAGTACGCGGAGACCTTCTTCGTCTCGGGTCCGGTGAGGTCGGCCTTCCAGGCGTCGTCGGCGGCGGTGAACCAGCGTGCGCCGTTCTGCCAGGCCATGGCCTCGAAGGTGGTGGGGTCGTCGGGGAAGAAGGTCGCGATGCGGGCGTCGGGCTGGGCGGTCTTGAGCTTCTGCGCGGCGGTGCGGAACTCGTCCCAGGTCTTCGGCGCGGTGATGCCGGCCTTCTCGAAGAGGTCCTTGCGGTAGTAGAACGCCTGCGGTGCGGCGTCCAGCGGCAGGGCCCAGGTCCGGCCGCCGAGGGAGGTGAGCTCGGTGGCCTGCGGCAGGTACCTGGCCTTCAGGTCGGCGCCGACGAGCTTGCTGATGTCCTGGACGGCGCCCTGGCTGACGAAGTCGGGCAGCTGCGGGTACTCGACGTTGAACACGTCGGGGGCGTTGCCGGCCTTGACGGCGTTGGAGAGCTTGGCGTAGCCGCCGGCGTTGCCCGCGGGGATCTCCTCGAAGCTGATCTGGATGTTCGGGTGGCCGGCGTTGAAGGCGGCCACCACCTCCTTGGTGCCCTTGGCCCAGCCCCAGAAGGTGAGGGTGACGGGCTTGCCGTCGTCGGCGCCGGCCGAGCTCTTGGCGTCGCTTCCGCAGGCGGCCAGCAGGCTCACGCAGAGCGCGGCGGCGGTGGCGGTGGCGGCGGCGCGCAGGGCTCTGCGACGGGAGGGCACGAGTGAGCGCATGGCACAGCTCCTAAGAGGGGCGTCACGGTTCCGGGACGGGGGCGTCGGTCCGGGCCGGACTCGTGAGGGTGGGGGCGACTGGCTGTCATCCTGAGCAGGTTGTCGATCGGCGTCAAGGCATCTGGATCGAATGATCCGATCCGATCAGTTGACCGGTCGTCGTCAGGGTCTGATCATCAGGCCCGTGAGCTGCGTGAACGTCGGCCCGGCGAGGTGGATTCCGCAACGTCACAATCTGATCAAGCTGTTCATTTGATCCGACGGTCTTGACGAATGATCAGTCGGTTCCTAGATTCCGCACAGGGGCCCGCCCGCCCCGGACCCGCCGACGAAGGACACCCCATGCCGCTGCCCCCGGAGGACCGACGCCTCAGCCCGCACACCGGCTGGACCAGGGCGCACTGGGAGGCGGCCGCCGACGACCTGCTCGGCGCCGTCCGCCCGTACGCGAGCCCCGGCCGCGCGCTGATCGACCTGCCCGGCGACCGCCCCAGCTGGTCGGGCCGCCGCTCCGACGGCCTGGAGGGCTACGCCCGCACCTTCCTGCCCGCCGCCCTGCGCATCGCCGGCGCCGGCGGCGCCGACCCGCACGGACTGCTGGAGCACTACGCCGCCGGGCTCGACGCCGGCACCCGCACCCCGACCGCCGAACGCGACCTGGCCGACGGCGACCTCGACTCCTGGCCCCTGATCACCGACCGCGGCCAGGCCATGGTCGAGGCCGCCTCGATCGCCTTCGCCCTGCGCCTCACCCGCCCCTGGCTCTGGGACCGCCTCGACGGCGCCGTCCGCGACCGCGTCGGCCGCTGGCTCGCCGACGCCCTGCACCGCGCGCCCAACGACAACAACTGGTGGATCTTCCCCCTGTCGGTCGGCGGCTTCCTCGCCGAGGCCGGCATCGAGGAGGAGGACGCCCGCGCGGCCGTGCGGCGCGGCCTGGAGAAGATCGACCGCTGGTACCTCGGCGACGGCTGGTACACCGACGGCCGCCCCCGCGCCTTCGACCACTACAACGGCTGGGCCCTGCACCTCTACCCCGTCCTGCACGCCCACCTCGCCGACGACCGGCCCCTGCTCACCGAGTACGGCGACCGGCTCGCCGCCCACCTGACCGGCTACGCCCACCTGTTCGGCGGCGACGGCGCGCCCGTCCACCAGGGCCGCTCGCTCACCTACCGGTTCGCCGCCACCGCGCCGCTGTGGGCCGGCGCCCTCACCGGCCGGACCCCGCTCGACCCCGGCACCACCCGCCGGCTGGCCTCCGGCGCCCTGCGGTACTTCCTCGACCGCGGCGCCGCCGACGACCGCGGCCTGCTCACCCTCGGCTGGCACGGCCCCGAACCCCGGCTGACCCAGCCGTACTCCGGTCCCGCGTCCCCCTACTGGGCGGGCAGCGGATTCCTCGGCCTGCTGCTCCCGCCCGGCCACCCGGTCTGGACGGAGCCCGAGCGGCCCGCGCCCTGCGAGACCCGCGACGTCGTGCTCGCCCTGCCCCGGCCCGGCTGGCTGGTCCAGTCGACCGCCGCCGACGGGCTGGTCCGCCTCCACAACCACGGCAGCGACGACCAGCCGGTCGACCAGGTCCTGCCCGACAACCCGCACTACGCCCGGCTCGCCCACTCCACCGCGACCGGCCCCACCCTCGACGGGCCCGCCGACAACCACCTCGCCCTGCTCGTCGACGGCGAGCCCACCGAACGCGGCCGGATCCACCCGCTCGGCACCGGACCCGACTGGGCCGCCTCCCTCTCCCGTCCGCGGGCCGCCGGGCGCGAGCTGCCCGGGGTCTCGGTCACCTCGGTCACCCTCGTGCGCGGCGCCGACGAGGTCCGCGCCCACCTGGTCACCGGCGCCCCCTCCGGCACCGCGGTCCGCCACAGCGGCTGGGCGGTCGCCGGCGGGCGCGTCGAGGCCGCGGTCGTCGGCACCGGCGCGGGCACCGGTACCGGCACCCGCGTCGGCACCGGCCTCGCCATCGGCGCCGTCGTCCGCGCGGACGGGCGGCTCACCAGCGGACTCCGCTCCCTGTACGGCTTCGGCGAGGCCGCGACGCGGACCGTGCCCGGCGGAACCGCGTTCGGCGCCGAGGCCGCCCTGCCCGTCCTGAGCGGCACCCTCGGGGACGGTCCGGCCCTGCTCGTCTGCGCCGCCGGGCTCACCGCCGGGCCCACCGCCGCCGGGCTCACCGCTGCTGGGCCCACCGCCGCCGACCGGCCTCCCGTGGCGGCGGTCGAGGTCGCCGTGCGGTCCGGTGACGGCTGGCGGCTGCGGGTGTGCTGGCCCGACGGCGAGGTGCGGGAGGTGCGCATCGGGGCAGGCTCGGTCCACGTCGGCCGGGAGGGCTGAGCCCGCGCGCGGGGGCCTCGGCCGTTCGGTCCCGGCCCCTCCTCCGGCCGCCCGTCCGGGCGGGCCCCCGCTCGCCGGGACGGCCGCCGCCAGTCCGCGCCCCGGCGGGGGAGGGGCCGGGCCGTCAGCCGGCCGGGACGCCGACCGGCGCGAGGTGGGCCGCGGGGCCCACCGGCGGCCGGGTCCCGGCGGGACGGACGCGCTCGTGGCGCGCCGGCAGTTCGACCACCCGGCAGCCGTGCCGCTCCAGCAGCTCGCCGACCGTCCGCACCTCGGACCCGTCGATGGAGAACACGAAGGGGCCCGGGACCAGCACCGTCTTGATCCACCCGGCGGCGACGCCGCTCAGCAGCCCCTCCAGCGCGGGGAGGCCGTCGGACGCGCGCAGGCCGTTGTCCAGGTACAGCAGCGGCTCCGGCAGGCCCAGGACCTCGGCCAGGTCCTCCAGGGCCCGGCGGTGGCACTCCATCGCCGTCGCGTCGAACGGGTAGCAGCGCAGGTAGACCGCGACGCCCGGGGCGGCGTCGACGGCGCTGGTGTCGTGGGGGCTGCTGTCCATGGGGTCACCTTCTGCCGATCGCGGTTGGTGGGAACCCGGCGCCGCGCCCGCCCCACGCCGTGTCTCCAGGACACGCGAACGATCGATGGGTAATCAATCCGGGTCCCTACGCATCTTCACCGTCGGTCACCGGATCGGCCTGGTATTGGCACGTTCCGTGACCGGCTGCGCCCGGCCGTGCCCGGACCGCCCGGATCGCCCGGCTGCGCCCGGGCCCGCCCGCCCGGCACGGGGCCGGGCGGTCCCGGGGCCCCGCCGATCGCCGCGTCAGCCGCCGCAGGAGGTGCGCACGCGCAGGACGGGAAGCAGCGTGGTGCGGTGGACCGGCAGTTCCGGGCCGGCCACGAGGCGCCGCAGCAGCAGGTCGAACGCCGCCTGCCCGACGGCGCGCTTCGGCGGGGCGACGGCCGTCAGCGGAGGCGCGGCCAGGGCGGCGAACACGTCGTCGTAGGCGATCAGGGCGACGTCGTCGGGCACCCGCAGACCTCGGGCGCGCAACAGCGGCGGCAGCCTGATCGCGTCCTGGTCGTTGTGGACGAGCACCGCCCGGGTGCCCTCCGCGGCGGCCTCCGCGATCCGCGCGGACAGCAGCTCGGGGTCGGTCGGCACGCCCGTCGGCGCCAGCGTGTCGAGGGTCGGCAGGGGCCGCAGCCCGAGCAGGCGGGTGCCCTCCTCGTACCCGGCCCGGACCTCCTCGGCCGTCCAGGAGTCGCCCCGGGCGGCCAGCAGGACGCGCTTGTGGCCGAGGCCGGCGAAGTGCCGCAGGGCGCTCAGGACCCCGTGGCGGTGGTCGGAGCCGACGGTGTCGAGGTGCGAGCCGGGGCCGTCCGGGGTGGGGGAGCGGCGCTCGACCAGGACGGCGGGCACCGGCAGGGCGTCCAGCCAGGCGCAGCCCTCCGGGGCCTGGCCGGGGAGCAGCCCGGGGGCGAGCAGCAGGCCCTCGGCGCCGGACTCCAGCAGCCGTTCCACCTGCACCCGGTCGTCGCCCGTGCCGTACGGCGCGATGCCGAGGACCAGCCGGGCCTCCGCGGCGGTGGCGGCCGTGCGGGCGCCGGCGATGACCTCGTCGAAGTAGGAGCCGACGGAGGGCACCAGCAGGCCGACGGTGCGTCCGGCCCGGCCGGTCCGAAGGCCGCCCCGGGCGGGGGCGCGGTCGGCGTCGGGCCGGTCGAGCGAGACGAAGCCGTGCGAGCGGCTGAGTCTGCCGGCGTCGGCGAGCATGGCGACGTCGCGGCGGACCGTGACCGCCGGGATGCCCAGTCGGTCGGCGAGGTCCGTCAGCCGTACCTGCCCGCCGAGATCGCCGACGGCGGTCACGATGAGCCTGCGGCGCTCTTCTCCCGAAGCGGTCATCCTGCCCTCCATCGCCGGTCCAGTGGATTTGATCAAACAGTATCGTTCGATCGAAATACGATCAAGGGGCGTGTTCCTTATCGATTGATTGACCACCCGATCGATGAGCTCGTAGGGTGCGTACCGGTGATCGCCCGCCGGTCACATCCGCCCGCCCCGGCTCCCGTGCGGGCCCGCACCGCCCCGGTTCCCGCCCCGGTCCGTGACCCACGCCGAGGCGCGCCCGCCCCGGCGGACGCCGGCCACGCCGCGCCGGGCGCGCCCACCCGCCCACCCTCCCGCCCGCCCTACCGCGGAGGCACCCATGGCCGACCCGGCCGCCCCCACGTCCCTGACCGTCGACGGAGACACCTTCCTGCGTGCGGGCCTCCCGCACCGGATCGTCTCCGCGGCCGTCCACTACTTCCGCATCCGCCCCGAACAGTGGCTCGACCGGCTCACCCGGCTCCGGGCCATGGGCGTCAACACCGTCGAGACCTACGTCGCGTGGAACTTCCACCAGGCCGCCCCCGGGGTCAGTGACTTCGACGGCGACCGCGACCTCGCCGCGTTCGTCCGCACCGCCGGCGACCTCGGGCTCGACGTGATCGTCCGGCCCGGCCCGTACATCTGCGCCGAGTGGGAGTTCGGGGGCCTGCCCGCCTGGCTGCTCGCCGACCCGGCCGTCCGGCTCCGCCGCGTCGACGGGCCCTACCTGGCCGCCGTCGACGCCTGGTTCGACGACCTCGTCCCCGTCCTGCTCCCGCTGCTCACCTCCCGCGGCGGGCCCGTCGTCGCCGTCGCCGTCGAGAACGAGTACGGCAGCTACGGCAACGACACCGCCTACCTGGAACACCTGCGCGCCGGCCTCGTCCGGCGCGGTGTCGACTGCCTGCTCTTCACCGCCGACGGCGCCGAGGACGGCTTCCAGCTCGGCGGCATCCTGCCCGGGCTGCTCACCACCGGCACGTTCGGCTCCCGGCCCGAGGAGTCCCTGGCCTGCCTGCGCCGCCACCAGCCGGTGGGCCCGCTGGTCTGCATGGAGTACTGGACCGGCTGGTTCGACCACTGGGGCGCGCCCCACCACCTGCGCGACCCCGCGGAGTCCGCTGACGTCCTCGACCGGATGCTCGCCGCCGGCGCGTCCGTGAACATCTACATGGGCCACGGCGGCACCAACTTCGGCTGGTGGAACGGCGCCAACCACGACGGGACCACGTTCCAGCCCGACACCACCAGCTACGACTACGACGCTCCCGTCGGCGAGGCCGGCGAACTCACCGAGAAGTTCCACCTGTTCCGCCGGGTGATCGAACGCCACCTCGGCCCCAACCCGCACCCCCTGCCGCCGCTGCCCGCACGGCTCGCCCCGCAGAGCGCGCCGTTCACCGCGAGCGCCGGCCTGTCGGCCGCCCTCGACGACCTGGCCACCGTCCACCACCGCCCGGAACCCGAACCGATGGAGGCCCTCGGCCAGAACCTCGGGCTGATCCACTACCGCACCCGCCTGCGGGGCCCCCTCGGCCGCGGCGAGCTGCGCGTCGACGGTCTGGCCGACCGTGCCCAGGTCTTCCTCGACGGCCGGCCGCTCGGTGTCCTGGAACGCGACCGCTCCGACGAGGCCCTGCCGGTCGAGGTGCCCGAGGGCGGCGCCGTGCTCGACCTCCTCGTCGAGAACATGGGCCGCGTCAACTACGGCCCGCTGCTCCACGACCGCAAGGGCGTCACGGGCGGCGTGCGCATCGGCAACCAGTACCAGCTGGGCGGCTGGGAGATCCGCCCGCTGCCCCTGGACGACCTCACGGCAGTGCCGTTCGCCGCACCCGGCCACCGGGACGGGCCCGCCTTCCACCGCGCAGCCCTGACGGTCGCGACGCCCGCCGACGGGTTCCTCGCCCTGCCCGGCTTCACCAAGGGCATGGCCTGGCTCAACGGTTTCGCCCTCGGCCGCTACTGGGACCGCGGGCCGCAGCGCACCCTCTACGCCCCCGCCCCGCTCTGGCGGGAGGGGCGCAACGAACTCGTGGTCCTCGAACTCCACCGCGCGGGCACCCACGTCGAGCTCCGGGACCGACCCGACCTCGGCCCGGCGGTCACGGAGGAGATGCCCCAGTGGTGACGGTGCCCGGCGGCGCCCGCGCCCCGGGGCGGCGTTCCCGGGGTGACGCGCGGTCGGGGTGACGCGCGGTCGGAGCCCGACCGCCCCGGCCCGTCCGCCCCGGTCCGTCCGCCCGGCCGTCCGTCGTGCGCTGACGGACCGTGTGCCGACCGAACACGGGCCGTGCATCGACCGAATGATAGATTCCTGTCCGCCTGGGCAGGTGACCCCGCCCGGCCGGACGACGGGCAGGGGAGTGTGGGGATGTCGATCTCGGCGGACGAGCGCCGCACCCGGATCCTTGAAGCGGTTCAGGAGCTCGGCTCGGTCCGGCTGACCGACCTCGCGGAGCGGCTCGGCCTGCCCGCCGTCACCGTCCGCCGGGACGTCGCGGCACTCGCCGACTCCGGCCTCGTCCGCCGCTCGCACGGCTCGGTGTCGGCCGCGACCGGGGCGGGCGCCGTCGCCACCGGGCACGGGCCGTCGCTCGGCCTGCTCGTGCCGGCGGTCGGACAGTACTTCGACGAGATCATCGCGGGCGCACGGGCCGCCGCCGGCCGGGCCGGTGCCCAGCTCGTGCTCGGCATCTCCTCCTACCAGGCAGGTGCGGACCGCTCCCAGGCCGAGCAACTGCTGAAGTCCGGTGCCCAGGGGCTGCTCCTCGCGCCCAACTGGACGCCCGACGACCGGCCTTCCGACCAGGCCTGGGCCGAGGAACTGCCGGTGCCCGCCGTCCTGGTCGAGCGCAGGCCGGTGCCGGGGAGCCCGGCGGAGACGCTCGACTCGGTCGCCTCCGACCACCGCCACGGCGTGCTCCTCGCGCTGCGCCACCTGGCCGGGCTCGGACACCGGCGGATCGCCCTGGTCGCCCGACGTGACACCTGGACCGCGCACGAGGTCCGCCGGGGCTATGCCGAGGGCTGCGAGGTGCTGGGTCTGCCCGTGGAACCCCCCGTCGACATCGTCACCCCGGTGGCGGACCTGCCGGCGGTCGCGGACCGGCTGGCCGAGGGCTGCGCCCGGGGTGTGCGGGCGGCCGTGGTCCACAACGACCAGGACGCCATCCAACTGCTCCCGTTGCTGCGGGCCCGGGGGCTGCGGGTGCCGGAGGACCTGGCCGTCATCAGCTACGACGACCTGTTCGCCGGCCTCGGGGCACCGCCGCTCACCGCGGTGGCGCCGCCGAAGCAGGCCGTGGGCGCGGAGGCGGTGGGGCTGCTCCTGCGCAGGCTCGGGAGCGTGGCCGAGGCCGGTCCGGTGCACCACGTGCGGCTCCTGCCGGTCCTGACGATCCGTGAGTCGTGCGGAGCGGTGTCGGACTGACGCACCGTGGGGGACCGTCTGACGCACCGTGGGGACCATATTGATCGTTTGATCAATATGCGGGAAAATCGATCGAGATGGATTGACTCGATCAGCGGGCCGTCCTAGGGTGCGGGCGGGCGCCCACCCTCCGTCCCTCCCCCACCCCGGGAGCTTCTCGCATGCTCGTTCCCCCCACACTCAGACGTGCCGCGATCGTCGCGCTGACGGCGGCCGCACTCCTCGTTCCGGCCCTTCCCCCGGCCGGAGCCGTCACCGCCGCCCCTGCCGACCCCACCGGCACCGCCCGCTACCTGGACTGCTCGGCCGCCTCGAACGGCACGGGCAGCCAGAGCAGCCCCTGGAACAGCCTCGCCACCGCCAACGCCCACGTCCTCGGCCCCGGTGACCGGCTCCTCCTCAAGCGGGGCGCGACCTGCACCGGAACCCTCAAGCCGCAGGGCTCCGGAACCGCCGGCGCACCGATCACCCTGGCCGCCTACGGCACCGGCACCGCCCGGCCCGTCGTCGCCGGCGACGGCGCCACCACCGAGAAGGCCGCCGTCCACCTGTTCAACGTCGAGCACTGGGAGATCCACGACCTCGACATCACCTTCCGCGACACCGGCTCGACCAAGCGCGAACGCAACGGCCTGCTCGTCGAGGTCGCCGACCTGCCCGACGGCGTCGGCAGCCACTACCTGGTCGACGACGTCCACGTCCACGACGTCAGGGGCGACGCCACCAAGTGGTCCAACGGCATCCAGTTCCGCGTGTCCGGCACCACCACCCCCACCAACTTCGACGACGTCGTCGTCCAGGACTCCCGCATCGACAACGTCGACCGGGAGGGCCTCACCAACCGGACGACCTGGATGTGCCGGCCCCAGTACGGCACCGGTGACGACTGCGGGACGAAGAACAACTGGCGGGCCAACACCCGTCTGGTCTTCCGCGGCAACACCATCAGCAACACCGGCGGCGACGGCATCGTGCTGCGCGCCGCCGACCACGGCCTCGTCGAGCACAACACCGCCTACGACATCGCCATGCGCCCGATGGGCGCCAACGCGGGTATCTGGACCATCAATTCGGACGACACCCTCATCCAGTACAACGAGGTCCACCACGTCCGCCGGCTGTCCGACAACAGTGACGGCATGGCCTTCGACTCCGACTTCGGCAACAACCGGGCCGTCTTCCAGTTCAACCACAGCCACCACAACGAGGGTGGCTTCATGCTCTTCTGCGGTTCCTGCGGCAAGGGTTCCAGCAGCACCGGAACCGTCGTGCGCTACAACCTCAGCCACCACGACGAGGACCGCTGGCTGGCCGCCTCCGGCGAGAACAGCGCCGACCTCTACCACAACACGGTCTACCTGCCCGCCGGTTCCACCGCCGACCTCGTCCAGGACGGCTACGGCGCCACCCTGGCCCGGTTCACCGACAACGTCTTCGCCAACCTCGGCAGCGGAGGCTTCGACGGACTGGACAACAGGGGGACGTACGAGGCCAGGAACTTCACCTGGGCCTCGAACACCTTCTTCGGCAGCCACCCCGCCGGCGAGCCGGCCGACCCCGAGAAGAAGACCCACGACCCGCGGTTCGTCAACATGGGCGGCACCGCAGCGGCCGACTACCGGCTGAGCGCGGCCTCCCCGGTCCGCGGCACCGGCACCGCGATCCCCACCCTGGGCACCCGGGACTACTTCGGCAACGCCGTCCCGCAGGTCTGCCGCGCCGACCGCGGCTTCCACCAGGCCGCCGCGTTCGACGACGGCACCTGCGCCCCGATCGACCTCGTGCGCAACCCCGGGTTCGAGAACACCGCGCTCAACCCCTGGACCGGCTACGGCGGCGTCACCCTGGACAGCTCCACCGGGCACGGCGGCGCCCGTTCGGTGAAGGTCGGGCCCGCCCAGGCCGCCGCCGAGCAGGTCATCCAGGTCAGGCCCGGCACCACCTACACCCTCGGCGGCTGGGGCAAGGTCTCCGCGAGCGGCACCGAACTCTCGGTCGGCGCCAAGCAGTACGACACCGCCGGCTCCTCCGCGCGGACGCTCTTCACCACTACCGCCTTCACCGAAGGATCCGTCACCTTCACCACCGGTCCGACCGCCACCACCGCCAGGATCTACTGCTACGTCCGTAGCGGCACCGGCCACGGCTGGTGCGACGACATCACCGTCCGCGCGCACTGACACGCCCCGGCGCCCGGCTCCGGACCACCCCCGGGTCCGGTGCCGGGCGCCTCCCTGCCGGGCTCCGGTCGCGGCTCCGGGCCCGCCGCTCCGGGGCAGGGGTGTCGGAATACCGGCGGTGGCGGGCTTCCCCGTTCCCCCCGGCGCCCGGCCCGCCTCCTCCTCGGTGCCCTGCGGCCCTGCCCACCGGCTGCCCCGCCCGAGGGTCGGCCGGTCGCCGGTGGACCGGGCAGGGCTGCCGAGCAACGGGAGACGTCCCGTCCGGGCCGTCAACGACGCGGTGAACCGGGCCGGCGCGGCGCGGGATCAGCCTCCGCGCAGGGCCTTGTCGACCGTGCTGTCGATGCTGCGCAGCGCCTGGTCGACGGGCGTCCGCCCGTCGACGCCGGCCGTCACCTCGGACTTCTGCGCCTCCCAGCGGGCGGCGAAGCCGTAGCGGTCCTGGAGCAGCAGGTCCGCAGTGCTGCGGTCGAACTGGGCCATGATCGGTGCCCAGCTGGGGTCGGTCTGGTAGAAGGCGTCGACGGCGGCCTTGGTCTCGCGCGGCACCTTGGCGGTGTCGTACGGGAAGATCCCGTGGAACTCCATGAACCGGGTGCTGACCGAGGGGGAGGCGAGCCAGCGCATGAACGTTCCTGCGGCACCCGGGTCGGGCAGGTCCGAGCGGGCCACCAGGCTGTGGCCGCCGACGGCCGAGCAGCCGCTCTTCGGGCCGATCGGCATCGGGGCGGCGGCCCACTTGCCGTGGGTCCTCTCGTTCCCGGCGGCGATGTCGGAGATGACGCTCTGGTAGAACGAGAACATCGCTACGTCGCCGTTGATGAAGCCGCTGAGTGCGCTGACACCGGGCGTGGAGATCTTCTCGGTGTAGAAGGACTTCATGTACTCCATCGCGGTGCGCCCGGCCTCGGTGTTCTGCGTGGAGGTCCTGAAGTCGGACGAGACGAGGCTGCCGCCGGCCTGGCAGAGGAAGCTCTCCCAGGTGGGGTTGATGGCGTTGAGGTGGTCGTCCATGCCCTTGAACTGCCAGCCCGTCACCTTCTTCCCGGACGCGGCGGAGCGGGCGCCGACGGCGGCGGCGGTGGACTTCAACTCCTCCCAGGTGCGGGGTGGTTCGTTGAAGCCGTACTTCTGCAGGACGTCCTTGCGGTAGAGCAGGACGTTGACGTCGAAGTACAGGGGCGCGCCGTAGAGGCGGCCCTGGTACTCGTTGACCTTCGCCAGGGGCCGGAACCGGCCCAGGTCCTCGGGGGTGTAGCCGAGGGTGTCCAGCGGGGCCAGCTCGGCGGCGGCCAGCAGGTCGAGTTCGAGGCCGTTGTTGGCCAGCCAGACGTCGGGGCCCCGGCCGCTCTTCACGGCCTTCTTGATGGTGTCCCGGCCGGTCTGCCAGTCGAGCACGGTGAGCTCGACGGTCACCCGGCTCTGCGAGGCGTTGAAGTCCTCGATCAGGTGCTTGAGGTTGTTCGGCCGGCCGATCCAGAACGGCATGGTCCAGAAGGTGACCGTGGTGCGCCCGGGGGCCTGGGCCGGGGGGTCGGGGGCGCAGGCCGCGGCGGTCAGGGCCGTGGCGGCGGCCAGGGCGGTGGAGACGAGTCTGTGGGGCAGGGACGTCATGGGGGTGGAACTCCTCGGGTGGCGGAGTCGGAACCGATGGCGTAGGGTATTCGATATACTAAACGGCTTCCAGGGGGCTGACCGTTTTGTTTCGTGGCCGGTGGCCCCGAGTGGTCCCGGCCGGCCGGCAAGGGTGCGCCGCGCACCCCGTGGGGTGCTGAGCGCGGCGATCGGCGGCAGGCCGCGCCCGCCGCCGCTCCCGAAGGCGTCCGGCCCGGTCGCCGCCGCGTCCGCGGGTGGATCGAAGCCGGGGTCGTCGCCCTCCACCTCCAGCCGGACCGCGCACGGTCGGTGACCGTCCCGTGTGTCGAGAGGAAGCCGCGGGCCGACAGGTTCGAATTTGGTATACGAAATCTCTTCAGGTGAGACCGTTCGGAGAAATCGGACAGGACCGCTGATCGGGCGCGGTGGGAAAGGTTTGGCGCAGGAGTCCCGGAGTCCATGGATATCGCATACGATGAACGAATGGGACAGAGCAGCTGGGCGGAGCGCATCCCCGCCGTGAAGAGCAAGGCCGATCTCGCCTACGAGAGTCTGCGCAGTGCCATCGCCCAGGGCGACCTCAAGGCCGGCGAGCGGATCAACATGGACGAACTCGCCCGGAGCTTCGGGGTCAGCAAGATCCCGATCCGTGAGGCGGTGAAGCGGCTGGAGTCGGACGGGCTGCTGGTGTCCAGGGTGCACGCCGGGGTCACCGTGGCCGGCATCGACGTCACCGAGATGCGCGGCGTCTTCCTCGCCCGTGAGGCCATCGAGGCGCTGGTCGCCGAACTGGCCGCGCAGCGGATCGACGACCGGCAGCTCGCCGAGCTGGAGGACGTCCAGGAGCGCATGCGCGCGGCGCTGGAGCGCGACGTCACCGGTGAGATGGCCGAGCTGAACTCCCGCTTCCACCAGCTCCTCGCGGAGGCGGCGGGCTACCGGGTCCTGGGCGACCTGACCGAGCAGCTGCTGATGACCATCCGCCGCTACCGCATCGCGGCGCCGCTCGGCGAGCGCAACTGGCGCTCGGTGGTCGACGAGCACGACACCCTCGTGGCGGCGCTGCGTCGGCGCGACCCGGAGGCGGCGTCCGGCGCGGCCCGCGCACACATCAGCTCCCAGGCGGCGCACGAGGTCGAGCAGGGGGGTGCCGAGGGGGAGGGCGCCGGGGCGAAGGGCGCCGGACCGCAGGAGGGGTGAGGGCGGGGCGGCCGTCGCCCGGCGAGGGGCGGTCGACACGGCAGCGGCGGCGCGCGAGGTGATCGCGCCCCCCCCCCGGGGGCGGTTTAACGCGGGGGTGGGGCCGGGGGGGGGGGGGGCGGGCGGCCCGCCCCCCCGGGGCCC
>NZ_JBHXDN010000047.1:0-34758 GCF_042726075.1 Kitasatospora sp. NPDC127035
AACTGGAACAACTCCCACAGCTCATCCGGCACCAGCCGCTCAACGATCAGCACACTCGGAGTCTACTCAACCCACCCAAATGAGATGTCTTCTTAAGTAGGGCTTCGGGGTTCGCGGACTACAGCGTGACGGTGGCGACGGCGGTGTCGTCGTGGGCCTTGCCGCGGGGCAAGCGTTTGCCGTCGGCGTCGGCGTCGGCGAGTTCGGCAGTGCGGACTGCTCGGATGTGGGCAGCCGAGCCCTGGTCGTGGATGAGCTTCAGGGCCTCGGACCAGTCGGCGAGGCGGAAGCGGTCGACCAGGCGGGACACGCCGTCGCTGACCATGGTGAAGCCGGTAACCTCGGCGCGGGGGACGGTACCGGTGAGCGCGGCGTGGGCGGCGGTGGGGTCGGCGGCGACCCAGAAGCAGCCGGCCTCCGCCGGATCCGCTTCCACAACCTCCGGCACACCACCGCCACTCTCCTCCCCGACCGGGGCGTCGAACTCGTCGTCATCAAGGAACGCCTCGGCCACGCCCACATCGGCGTCACCGCCACCGTCTACACCCATGTCAGGCTCCGCATCCAACGCGATGCCATCGACCTCCTTGGCAAGGCCCTCCGTAACCCCGACGCAGGGTCCGCCGACTGCAGCAACGGCGACGGCCTACCGGGAAGTGGGATCTTGGACCTCACCCGGTGACGTCAACAGGTGACGTCAAACGATCAAGTGGCCCCACCGGAAGCGATCCGGTGGGGCCACTTGAGGATCCGGCGCGGCTGGCCGGAGTTGAGCTACTCCCTGGGGCTGTGGCAGCAGGCACCGCTTCCCCGCTTCGACGCCCCGTACGAGTACGTGTGGCCGCGCATCGCGCGGATGCGCAAGCACCCCGGCGGCCTGGACGTCCTGATCGGGTTACTCCCGGGCCAGGTCCCCGAACAGGTAGCCCAGCACGCATACGGGATCGCGCACGCCTGGCGCGTCCACCGGGTGGAACTGGCCAGCCCCCGCCGCGGGGCCGTGGTCCTGCGGGCGTGGACCTTCGACCCGCTTGCCAAGCCGTTCACGGCTGCCAGCCGCACTCCCAAGCCGGTGCGGCGAACACTCCGCAGCCGGCTGAGGGGGTGGTTCGGCCGGGTCCGGGCGCTGAACTGTCCTTCGGTGCAGGCCTGCTCACCAGGTACGCCAGCGACCCCGAGGTCATGGTCGAGCTGCTCGAAGCGGCCGTCGACCGGATGCAGGAACGCGCCCTGGCCTTCGCCGGCCGCCTCCGGGCCCACGTTCCCGCCGCGGCTTCGCCGTTCGTCGTCGTCATGGTCGACGAACTCGCCTTCCTCACCGCCTACCAACCCGACCGGGACCTCCGGCGCCGTGCCGAGGCGGCGATCGCCACCCTGACCAGCCGGGGCCGCTCGGTCGGCTTCTGCCTCGTCGGGGCCCTCCAGGACCCCCGCAAGGAAGTCATGAACCTCCGCAACCTGTTCCCCGACCGGATCGCGCTGCGCATGGACGAAGCCGCCCAGGTGGACATGGTCCTCGGCAGCGGCGCCCGCGACCGGGGCGCGTACGCGGACCTGATCTCGCCCGACCCCACGACCGGCGCGGGCGTCGGCTACGTCCGCAACGAGGGCAGCCCGACCCCGGTCCGCGTGCGGGGCGGCCTACGTCTCGGATGACGAGATCGAGGCCCTGGTCGCCCGGTACGACAACCAGTCCGTCTACGGGGTGTCTAGCCCCCTGGACAGCAACGTGGACACGTCCTCGGAAGGTGGTGCACAGCCGTGATCGTCACCGGCTCGCTCGTCCTGTTCCTCGGCGCCCTGATCGCCGTCCTCCTCCGGCACCAGGCCCTGATGGCCACGCACCTGATCCTCTGCGGCGTCTTCGGCTTCCTCCTCGCCGAGACCGGCGCCTCCTCCCTGATCAAGCACCTGCTCGCCTGGCTCACCAAGACCCTCGCCACCATCCACCCCTGACCGGAGGTACCGCCATGACCAACCGTCGCCTGCCCAGTGCCGCCAACTACCTCCTCCCCACGCCGGCGAACGGCCAGGACCCGCGCTTCACCCGCGGCCTGTTCTTCGACATCGCCCGCCGGATCGAGGACGCCGGCTTCCCGCCCATCACCACTGGCCACGACCTGGTCCGCCTGATGGAGACCCTCTATGTCTTCTGCTACTCGGAAGACCGCTGATGACCGGGACCACCCGCGCGGAACGGGCCTGGATGCCCCTGGCCCGTTCCGTGCTCCGCCAGGTCGCCGAGGAACACGGCGTCTGCGTCCGGCCGGTGGCCCTGCGCCGCACCGACACCGCCACCGGCCACACCGAGCTCGTCGACATCCCGTGCGGCGCCACCCGCGCGAGCCTGTGCCCCAGCTGCGCCGAACGCAAGCGCCGCCTGCGCGCCGCCCAGTGCCGCGAAGGCTGGCACCTCACCGAGGAACCCGTCCTCGAACCCGAACACGCCACCGCCGCGCAGCAGTACCTCACCGGACTGCGGGCCGACCTGACCAAGGCCCACACCGCGGCCACCGGGCCGGAGGCCGACGAACTCGCCTCGCTCCTCGTGGAGATCGACACCGAACTCGCCGAGACCGGCGTCCGCGGCTCCCTCGCCCCCGCCCCCGTCGCCCGCCGGGTCCGCTCCACCCGACGCCGGCAGGACACCAGCGACCTGCCCCGCCGCCCGGTCGAGAACCGCACCCTCGGCAAGGCGCACACCACGCCCGACGGCCGGACCTTCCGCCCCTCGCTGTTCCTGACCCTCACCCTGCCCTCGTACGGACGCGTCCGCGCCGACGGCACCCCCGTCGACCCGACCACCTACGACTACCGCCGGGCCGCACGGGACGCCCTCCACTTCCCCAAGCTCATCGACCGGTTCGTCCAGAACCTGCGCCGCTTCGTCGGCCACGACGTCCAGTACTTCGCCGTCGTCGAACCCCAGCGCCGCCTCGCCCCGCACCTGCACCTCGCCCTGCGGGGCACCGTCTCCCGCGCCGAACTGCGCCAGGTCGTCGCCGCCACCTACCACCAGGTCTGGTGGCCGCCCGCCGACCACCCGGTCCACGCCCCCGACGCGCCGCCGCACTGGTCACCCGAACACGGCGCCTTCCTCGACCCGACCACCCACGAACCGCTGCCCACCTGGGACGACGCCCTCGACCAACTCGACGACGACCCCGAAGCCCAGCCCGCGCACGTACTCCGCTTCGGCCCCCAGCTCGACGCCCAAGGCGTCCTCGTCGGCTCCCCGCAGGCCGCCCGCTGCGTCCGCTACCTGACCAAGTACCTCACCAAGTCCGTCGCCGAGTGCCACACCCCGACCGACGCCACCGAGAGCGACCACGTCGACCGCCTCGCCGCCGAACTCCGCCACGAACCCTGCTCGCCCACCTGCGCCAACTGGCTCCTCCACGGCATCCAGCCCAAGAACGCCCACCCCGCCCTGCGCCCCGGCGCCTGCCGCTCCCGCGCCCACAAACGCGAACACCTCGGCTACGGCGGCCGCAGGGTCCTGGTCTCCCGCAAGTGGTCCGGCAAGACCCTCACCGACCACCGCACCGAACGCCGGACCTGGGTCCTCGACGTCCTCGGCGACACCGCCGGCCGTGCCGTGCCGAGCCGAGCCGCTACGTCTGGGAGCCCGTGCGCCCGGGCGACCCCGACATGTCGCCGCTTGCGACCCGGCTGCTCCGGGCCGTCGCCGAACGTGTCCGTTGGCGCGCCGCCCTCGACGAGGCCCTCGAACGAGCAGGAGGTGAGCCGTGTCCGACGACGACCTGATGACCGTTCCCGAGGTGATGGCACGGCTGCGGCTCGGCCGCTCGGCGGTCTACGACCTGATCCGCACCAACCGGCTGCGTTCGATCACCATCGGCCGGGCCCGCCGCATCCCGTACGGCTCGTACCGCTCGTTCGTGGCCTCCCGACTGGAGGAGGCAGCCTGATGGCAGCCCAGAAGAAGAACCGCGCCAACGGCGAAGGAACCGTGTTCCAACGCAAGGACGGCCGATGAGAAGCCGCCGCCTACGTGCTGGCCGCCAACGGCAAGTGACAGCGGCTCCACGTCTACGGCAGGACCCGCCAGTAGGCGATGGACAAGCTCACCGACGCCAAAGCCGCCAGCACCCGGGGTGTCCCGATCGTCCACGCCCAAGGCACCGTCGGCAACTGGGTCACCTACTGGCTCGACACCGTCGCGGTGCACCGCGTGCGCGAGACCACTCACACCCGCTACGCCGCGGTCGCCCGCCTGTACATCATCCCGGGCCTCGGTGCGAAGAAGCTCTCCAAACTCACCGCCAGGGACATCCGCACCTGGCTCGACGGCCTACGAACCCGCTGCCAGTGCTGCGCCCGCCGCATCGACCACAAGCGAACGCCGGCGAAGCAGCGCTGCTGTGCCGTGGGGGACTGCTGCCGGCGGGTGTTGAGTGCACTCACGCTCACCTACATCCGCACCGTGCTCAAGACCGCCCTGGAGCATGCTGTCCAGGAAGAGGAGATCTCGCGGAACGTCGCTCGCAACGTCCGGCTCGGTACACCCCGGCCGCGACGGTTCGAGCCTCTGACCGTCGAAGAGGCCCGCCAATTGCTCGACGCTGCCCCAGACCATCCGCTCCACCCTGTGGTGCACCTCGCCCTCCACACCGGGTTGCGGCGGGGCGAACTCCTCGGCCTCACCTGGGAGGACGTCGACCTCAGCGCCGGCACGGCCGTGATCCGACGCTCACTCCAACGCACCAGCGACAACGGGCTCGTGCTGTTCCCCACCAAGACCAAAGCCTCCGAACGGCGCATCGCCCTACCCGCCGCCTGCGTCCAGGCCCTGCACACGCACCGGACCCGCCAGCAAGCCGAGCAAGAGGCCGCAGGACTGCGTTGGAACCCCCGCGGCTACATCTTCACGGCGCCCAGCACCGCGCTCCCGATCGAACCCAGCACCCTCAACCGACGCTTCGCCACACTGCTCCACCAAGCCGGCCTCCGCCGGATCCGCACCTACGACCTCCGACACACCACCGCTACCCTCCTCCTCGACCAGGGCGTCGAACTCGTCGTTATCAAGGAGCTGTTGGGGCACGCCCACATCGGCGTCACCGCCACCGTCTACACCCACGTCAGACTCCGTATCCAACGCAACGCCATCGACCTCCTCGGCTAGGCCCTCCGCAACCCCTATACCAAGCCCGATGGCCACAGCGACGGCGGCGACCCGCCAGAAAATGGGATCTTGGACCCCACTCGGTGACGTCAACAGGTGACGTCAAGACACCAGGAAGCCTCCCCAGAAAATCTCTGGGGAGGCTTCCTGGTTCTCGCTGAAGATTCCAGCTCTCCGGATTATCCCGAAATCTAGATTTCCCAGTGGCTCATTTTGGAGAATTCTCCGATGAAGCGAGCAAGGTGTGTGGCAAATTCACCAGAAGATGCCCGCGCGCTGACTGCTGATGCGATTACTTCATCCTGGTTGGCAACTTCTCCTTGAGTGAAAAGAGAAATTACTCGACGCTCGGCATCAATCTCCATTTGTACCAGTGGCCCCGGAGGGGGGAGTTCTGTCCCGTATTTGACTACCACGGGCCTCTCTCCTCCTAGTTTGAAATCGATCATGGAGAGTAGTGACCTGATCGTATTGATGGACATCTCTGTTTTTGCAGCCGACGGCCTCAGTGAATTGGCGAGCGCATTTCCCACCAAGCCTACGGCCTGGGTCAAATAGAACTCGGGGCGAGAGGAGTCGTCCTCGCCCTCCTGGGGCTCCATCTCCAGCTCATCCAGTGCCTCGGCGCACGCGTCCTGCACGGATTCACCGGAGGCTTCCGCCCAGGCGAGCTCAAGCGAGGCATCAACCCAGGTCAGCAGCTCTGAAGTGCCTAGGGCTCGGCAGAAGGAGGCCCCTCGTTCTGCAGCTGCAGTGCAGATCAGCATCAGCTCGGAGGTGGAAGCATTCGAAATTGCCTGTAGTTCTGGCGAATTTTCCATAGCTTAGTCTCCAGTGGCCCAGAAGGTTGTGAATTGGGAATTCTGTGCGGCGTGGCCGCGGATTCCTGCGCCGCCCAATGTTACTCCGCGGACATTCAGTGCTGGCGAGCAGATGGCGATGCAGAAGTTTCGTGATGCCGCACCGAATATGGCGTGTTCATTTGGCCCGAGGCTGTTGATGATGCCTTCTTCGGCATGCCCTGCGGCCTGCACAAATTCCTCTCCCGGTCGAAGCTTCCATCCGGATGGCATTGCGCCACCCCCATTGATTCCGATTCGATTGGAAAACGTCTTTGTCTTGGAGTTGAAGACGCCAATCACTGCCGTAGTGCCCTTCACGTCTGCCATGAAGTAGTCATTTCGGGATGCCTGCAACTCCTCCGCGCGACCGAGGGCTAGCATCGCGTCGTCCTCAGTCGCAAGTCCGGGGCCACAATTGTGGACCAGGACCGGCGTGCTGCCTGCCAGCACATAGTACGTGTGGAGGCTGTCGACAGTCAGGTTGTCTGCGCGCTGGGGGGCGGTCTTGTAGGTGTGTACGGCGAGGATGTGTATGGAGCTGTGATCGGGGGTCGTCAGATTGTGGCCGGGCGGGAGGTCTGACGCCGCCGTCCACCGCTGGGTGGTGTCGTCCCAGTAGGGGTGGTGGGAGGTGGACACCAGGGTGGTGGTCTCCCCGGTCGGGAGAGTGAGGGTCAGCTCGGTGAAGTCGGTGTCGTCCGGGGTGACGATCTTCTCGGTGACCGACTTCGCTGAGGTCTCCCCCGTCTGCGGATCGGTGGCGCTGACTTTGTCGCCCTGCTTGATCTCTCCGATCTCCTTGGTACTTCCGTCCGCCATGAGTACCTGGGTGCTCGGAGGGAAGCTGTGCTTGCAGGGGTTACTCGGGGCCTGCGGCGTGGTGTTGGGAGTCGAGGCGTCGGGAGCCTTCCGGAGGTCCTTCAGGACCTTCTCGCCGATGAGCTTGATCCACTTGGTCTTGACGAACGAGGTGGCAGCGAGGCCGCAGGACATCGCTCCGGGGTCGTCGACGCAACTCTTCACGTCGCCGACGGGAGTCAGCTCGACGACTGCCGTCCTGGACGCTTTGAAGAGGTTCTTGAGGAACTCGCGCGCACCGCCCTTCGGCGGCTTCTGGCCGTAGTTCTTGTAGACCTGGTCGTGGACGTAGTTCCTGTTCGCGACGTAGCTGGTGTTTACCTGGGTCTCGTAGTACCGCTCCTGCGCCCTGTAGTCGCGATAGTCGCTAGTCTGCTGAGTGTTGGACATGGTGATGGTTCCACCGGTGCCCGAGCAGTCGTAGAGGGTGCCGCACTCGGGTGTTGCGAGGCCGCTCGGGTCACTGCGGTTGATCGGGTCGTTCTCGCCGTACGCGTAGCCGTTCCACTGCTGGGGGTTCGCGGAATCGAGGATCGGGTCGGCGCTGATGAAGCGGCCGGTCGAGGGATCGTACTGGCGGGCCCCCAGGTTGGTGAGGCCGGTGGCTTCATCCTTGCTTCCGCCGACGAAACCCTTGGTGCCGGCCCAGTCGGAGGCTGCGGGCTGGGTGCCGCGCGGGTTGCCGAAGGGGTCGGTCGGGCGCCGGGTGACGGGCTGGTCGTCGCCGCTGCCGATCTGCAGGCCGCCGGTGCCGTGGTGGTCGCCGGCCTGGACGAGGACGGTGCCGCCGCCGATGGGAGCGGTGACCCGGGTGTAGGTCAGGCCACCTGCGGAGGCGACGGCGCGGACGTTGCTCGTGGCGCCGGTGGCGGTGTCGAGAGTCAGCTCGTCAGTGGGCAGGTTGAGCGTCGTCCGGCCCGGGTTGCGGCGGATCAGCTGGTTGCCGTCGGCGTCGTAGAGGTAGCTGGTGGTGCCGCCGGCCGTCTGGGCCAGGGAGTCCAGCTTGTCCTCGCCGTTCCAGGTCAGCGTGGTCGTGCCGGCGGTGTCGGTGATGGCGGTGGTGCTGCCCTTGGCGTCGTACTGGTAGCTGACAGTCTTGGTGCCGCCAGGGCCACTGGTGGCTGATGTGAGCAGCGCGTGCGGCCCGCCGGTTCCGCCACCGGTGTTGGGCGCAGTGGTTGGGGTGTTGCGGTTCTGCGCGGCGCCGAAGGTCTGTGTCGTGGTGGTGTCGTTCAGGCTGTTGCCGGTGATGTCGTGCTGTACGAGGCTCGTACGGTTGCCGGTGGAGTCGTAGGCGTAGGTGTTCCAGTACGGGGCCGGGCCCCCGATGGTGCGCCCGCCGGGGTTCACGGTGGCGGGCCCGCTGGCGTTGCGGCACCCGCCGATGCCAGGCACGGTTGTAGAACCACCCGTGCCGTGAACCTGTCCGGAGGAGTCGGTCCAGTCGGCTGTGGTGGAGGTGCCGTCGGTGTCGGTCCAGGCGTTGGTGAGCCGGCCCTGGAAGTCGTAGGTGAAGCATTGGGTGTCAGTGGCCGCGGCGTCCTGGATCGTGCTGATCGAGGTGATGCGGCCTGACGGAGCGTAGGTGTAGCTCGTTTGGTCGGTCGCTACCGTGCCGGTCTGACGGTAGACGAAGTTGTTGATCAACCGGCCGGTGGCCCAGTCGTGCTGCTGGAGCGAAGCGACCTGACTTCCGTACGCGCCGACGACGGTTTCCAGTGGACGGGACAGGGGGTCGTAGGAGACCTTGGCGATCACAGCCTCGTCGAGGCTGGCAGACGAGATCAGGAGGCCGGTGATCGTGTAGCCGAACGACACCGTCTCGGCGGGCAGACCACCTGCTGCTGGGATGCTGAGGGTCTTCAGTGCGCCGAGGACCGGGCTGTACGTGTTGGCGGTCGTGTAGGTTCCGGCCAGGGCTCCCTCGGTCGAGGGAATCGAGACAGAGGTTCCGAGGGGCCGGTACGCGGTGTCGTAGCCGGTCACGCCTTTGGTGTAGGCGGCGCCGCCGGCACCGCCGACGTAGCGGGTCGAGGAGGTCGGCATCCCCTTGGCCAGGGTGTCGTAACTCCAGCTCGCCAGCTGATTGGCAGGGGCTACGCTCCCGTTGTAGCTGCCGGTCCGACGGCCCAACAGATCATAGGTGTAGGCCAGAACGCCGGCCTTGGAGTCGACCGTGTGATCCACCCGGCTGTTCGCGTCGTAGAAGGTCCGGGTCACCCCGGTGTCGGGGTCGGACGCCGTGACCTGCCGGCCACGCAGGTCGTAGGTGTAGCTCCACGAGTTGCCGCTGCTGTCGCTGTGACCTGCGGACTGCCCGGCTGCCGTGTAGGCGTAGTTGGTGACGTCGGCGTCGGCCGGGTTGCCGGTGGCCGCGGTGGTGCGGTACTGCCAGGTTGCTACCGTCCGGCCGCGTGCGTCGGTTACGACGGACATCGGCGTCGCGCCGTTGGGAGGGGTCGCGTCCGTCCGGTCCGCGCCGGGGTAGGCGGTGGTGGACGCCCACTGGGGGTTGCCGTACGAGCGAAACTCCGAGTGCACCACGCGCCCGTTGCCGTCGTAGGAGTTCCGGGTCTGGCCGGGTATCTGTCCGTCAGCGACCGGAACGAAGATCGATTCGGTCGGGAAGGAGGTCCTCTCGTAGTAGGGGTTGGAGGTCTTGATCACCCAGCCGTGCGTGTCGTACACGGTGTCGGTGATGAGTCGACCGGTCGGCTTGGCGGCGCTCGTGCTCTGGGTCTGCCTGGACCGGCCGAGGCCGTCGACGATGTCGACGACCGCGGAGTTGGTGACGCCGTCGTCGGTCAGCGTCTCGGTCGTGACGGCGCTCGGGCCGGCGTCACCCTTGACGGAGTAGCCGAACTTCTGGCTCGGGTGGCCGGTGGTCGGCCGGTCCGGTGACCAGACGGCCGTGAGCCGACCGAGCGCGTCGTACTTCGTCGTCGCCACCCTGCTGTTGGCGTCCTGGCTGGTCAGCGGCAGGCCACGACCGGGGTCGACGGTGACCGAGGTGGTCCAGTCCGCGCCCATCGGGCTCGTCGTGACCACGGAGGTCGGCAGGACACCGGAGACCGGGGTGACGGCGACGGATGTGACTGCGGTCGTCACGGACGGGCCGGTCAGCTGGGCACCGGTCCAGTCGTACGTCGATCCGTCGGTGGTCGTGCTGGTCCGGCCCCGCCCGTAGGCGTCGAACGTCAGGCTCGAGCCCTGGGCATAGACGGCCTTGCCGGACTGGTCGAAGTGGTCGAGGACCTGGCTGCTTGTCGCGTCGCCGACCGCTCCGGCCTGGCCGAACGGCTTGCCGTCGTAGAGGGTGCGGCTGCCGATGAGTGTGTTTGCCGCTGTGGCCGTGGCACACGGCCCCTGGACGGTTACCCGTTCGGAGGGGAGCGTCAGGAGTTGGGGGTCGGTACTGGTGGCGTAGCTGGTGATGGTGCAGGTCTCGGGAGTCGCGGCGGTACCGTCGCCCTTGTCATTGAGACGTGTGACACGGTTGCCGTGGGCCGGGTCGGTCGTGGTCGTCGACGTGGCTGTCCGCCAGCTACCGTTTGCCAGTCTGGCCTTGGTGATTCCGGTGACCTGTGAGTCAGGGTAGCGGGCGTAGATCTTTGGTGCGCCCGCACCTTGGACGTGGGTCGCTGTGACCTGCTGTCCGCTGGAGGTGCTGCCGGACAACATCTGGACGGTACCGCCTGCGCGGTCGAAGACCTCGGTCGCGACAGCGCGTCCGGTGAGCCAGTCCTCGTCCGTGACGGTGCCGCCCAGAGGACTGGCGACCTGCACGTTCCGCTGGGTGCCGTTCAGCAGGTAGTCGCCGTGCATCCCACGGAGGTAGGTGATCCTCTGCTGAGTCCGGGGCGCCTCGCTCGCCGAACCGCTTCCGGTGTTCGTGGTCACCGTCTGGTAGCCGCGGAAGCCGTCCCAGGCACGGGTCTTGGGGTCGATGAACTCCGCGTCGTTGCGGTGCCAGGCCGCGCCGCCGCCGTAGGTGTACTCGGTGGTCCGGCCGACGGACGGGGTGCTCACGAGGTCTTGCTCGGTGACCGTCCGGACGAGCGGCTTGTTGAACCAGTCGTTGACGGGGTCGGGAGAGGACTGCCCCGGCAGGTACCACTTCACGGGCATGCAGGCCATGGTGTTGGCGTCTTCGGAGGCCGGCATGTGGTTGTTGACCCGGGAGCACTCCGGGTCGGAGTAGATGATGTTGATCCGTCCGCCGGTCTCGTTGGTGATGCCCTGCAGCCGGGGGCGCATGAACATCGGTGACGGCGGGACCAGTCCGTCGACGCGGTTGGCCATCATCCGGTATGTGAAGGTCACCGGGGGCAGACTGAGCGGTGTCTGCCCGTTGGACCCGGTCCGCTGGACGGAGTCCAGCTGCAAGGTCCGCTTGGTGCCGTCACCCGGATCGGCGAGGGACTGGCTCAGTGACCAGCTGTCGACCTCGCGGTAGGAGCCGCCCACGACGACCTGGGTGGCGATGGTGGTCAGGCGCTTGGTGGAGAAGAAGGTCGGCGAGTAGTTCGTGCAGGCCCCGGAGCCCGTGCATATTTGGTCGATCGGCACGTCCGGCCAGGCGTCCGCGTTCACCGTGGTTCGCTGATCCTCGGCGCAGGTGATCGGGTCGGACGGCCTGCAGCGCTCCGCAGTACTGAACACCACCTTGGAAGCCGGGTTCAGCGAACCCCTCGCGGTTCGCTGCTCGTCGAGGCGCTGGCCGTATCCGATCTCCTTGAGGTAGGCCGCGCGCTGGTAGTCGGTGAGGGTGCCGTTGAGGTTGTTCTGGCCGCCGCCTCGGTTGTACTTGTTGCCCTCGGTGCCGTACTTGTACGTGGTGAGGTTGCCGTGGGTGTCGACCACGTAGTCGAGCTGCCAGCGCCACGCCATCTGACACCACGAGGCGCTCCCGGTCGCAGGCTGGTAGCACGGGTCGCCGCTCTTCGGCGAGTAGACCGGGGTCGTCAGAACGGAATTGGCCGCAGGGTCGCCACCGTCCCCGCCGGGCAGGTGGTTGCGGCCGAAGTAGTACTGGGTGCCGTCGGAGGTGGTGATCCGCCAGTACTCCATGTCCCGGTAGTCGGTGTCACCGGCGGACCGGAGTGCGCCGCTGAGCTGTTCGATCTTGGAACCGTCGTCGTCCTGGAGGTGCCAGGCTCCCGTGGCGTCGTCGCGGACGATGGTGCCGGACCGGCCGCCCAACGCGAGGGTGGCGTTCTGGCCGCCCCAGCACTGATCGCCCGAGCCGGCGATGCCGGATTTCGCGCAGTTCCGGTAGGAGCGCTCGATGAAGCCGGGCTCGTACACCCAGCCGTCGCCGATCCACGAGGACTGGGAGTTGGTCGCCGACGTCTTGCCGTCGACGGCGGCCGAGTTGTAGGCCAGGCTAACGATCGGTGTCGAGCCGCCGAGAGCCGGTGGGACCGCGATGGGGTAGGCGTAGGAGAAGCTGCCGGTGTGCGAACCGGCACTCCAGGCGGAGGACGGCGAGAGCGAGGTCGCGGTGTAGCTTCCGCCTGCACCCGACGGCGCGGCTGCTGCCGTCAGGACCAGTGCCTGCGCGCCGGACGGAGCGGCTTCGACTCCCGAAGCCTGGGGGCTCGTCCTCGCTGCGCCGGTCGTCGAGCCACCGGCCGGAAGACTCACCTCGGCGGTCAGCGATCCGCGCCCGTCGAGGTGGGACGGCACCGGCGTCTGGGACCGGCACTCGGACCGCTCCGGGGTCGTCAGTGCGCATGACGGCAACGCGAGCAGTACCGCGCGGTCCGACCAGCCGCCGCCTCGGAGAGCATTGAGGTCCAGGGAGACGGTGGCCTTACGACCACTGTCGGATGTCGGAGCATCCACATCGGAGAGTGCGACCAGTGGGCCGGTGGCGCCGGCCGCCAGGCCCTGATCCTGTCCGGTCACCTGGACCTGGACGGTGCGCGCGCTTTCCGCCTCAGAGCTGCCAGGAGCTACTCGTACGGCCAGTTTCCCGGCCTTGGCGCCCACGGCGCCGCCCGAGGAGGGCGAAGCTCCGCCCGTGGCCGACCGAGCGGCCAGCGCCTCGACACCATCGGATCCGAGCTTCACGGTCTCGGTTCCGGTCACGACCGCAGGTGTCGTCTGCGGCTTCCACTCGGCGGGCTTGGAGGCGGTCGGCCGCCCGGGCGGAAGGACATCGCGGCCCTCGACCGACAATGCCCCGTCGCTCGGGGGAGTGCCGGGTGGAGTCCAGACCTTCCCCCTCGGCTCAGGGTAGGTCCACGCCGCTGCTGGCGGTACCGCGACCCCCATCAGCATCAATGCGGCAAATGCCGCTGTCACCGGTGACCGCCATCGGCCTCCGGTCGATCTTCCAGCCCGTTCGCGGGCAGGCAGAACCCCCACCGTGCAACCCCTCGATTGGTCTTGACAGCACGTCATGCGAGCGAGGTGCTCCCATGGTCGAGGTGACGATAAGTGATGGGTCTGACACGTCGCCAGCGAGTTCTTTCGGCGTCCGGCCGATGTTTACGGACTCTTGACCGTCGGATCGACCGGTTTCCGGACATGTCGGTCCGAGGCCCTGGACGGGGTTGACCGCCAGGGCTGTGAGGCAGCATCGTTCCGACCCGAACATCGCTCCGAAGAGGAGCTCGGCAGGGGAGGGAATTCAGAAGAGGCATGTCCGAAAACTCACGTACATTTGTATACACATCTCCACCTCCGTCTATTAGCACCCGCGCGGTGCGGCTGACCGCGCTCGGGATGAGCGGGGCACTCGGGCTCGGTCTGCTGGTGGCTCCGTCGGCGCTCGCGGCCGGCCCTCCGGCTTCGCCTTCCCACGGGCCGGTAGGTGGTGTAACTCCGATCGAGGCCCCGACTCCCGCGCCCCCGCGAACGCCGGAGCAGCAGGTCGTGTTCGATGCCCTCGCCAAGGCAAAGACCACGGGTAGGTCCGTTGTCGTGGACGCCATGACGAGCGAGGCGTCGAAGACGGTCGCGAGTCCGGACGGAAAGCTGGTCACCACCGACGACGCAGAGGCGGTCCGCGTGAAGCGCGGGGGCGCTTGGGTGGACATCGACACCGCCCTGCGGACCAACCCTGACGGGACTCTCGGCCCTGCCGTCGCCTCGACTCCGCTGACGTTCTCCGGCGGCGGCAGTGGTCCGATGGCGACGGTGGCTACCGCTGACGGCAAGGAACTGGCTGTCACCGCGCCCTTCCCCCTGCCGAAGCCCAGCCTGAACGGTGCGACCGCGACCTACCCGGACGTACTGCCCGGTGTGGACCTCCAGCTCACCGCACTGGCAGTCGGGGGTTGGCGGGACGTCCTCGTCGTTCACACTGCCGAGGCCGCTGCGAATCCTGAACTGAAGTCCTTGCGCTTCCCGATCGACGCCAAGGGGTTGACTGTCAGCACGGATGCGCAGGGCGGCATCGATGTCAAGGACGAACACGGAACCGCGCGGTTCCGTTCGCCGGTCGCCCTCCAATGGGACTCCTCCCGGTCCCCGGTGACAACGCCGGCTGCCAACGCCAAGGCACGATCCGCTGCCGGTGCGCCAGCCCTCGGTGAGCCGGTCGTCGAGGGGGCGCGGTCCACCGCCGAGGCTCCGGGAGACGGTGCGAACGTCGCCGTCATCGGCACCAAGGTTGTCGGAAGCTCAATCGAGCTGACGCCTGATCAATCCATGCTCGGAGTCGGTACGGGGCCGTGGTATCTCGATCCCTCACTCACTGCCGTGACAAGCGGGATCCAGGGCTCGGTCGAGGTACAGGAGAACCACGACGAATACGAGTACTACAACAAGAAGACCAACCTCGCGACCGGATTCTGTGGCTATCACAGCCCGGACCCGAATCAGGACTGCGGGAAGGAAGGTCGTCAGCGCGCCTACTTCCAGTTTGCCGTGAATCCCGCTATATACACGGTCGTCAGTGGAGCGAACTCGCCTCCGGTGCTGTTCAGTTCCACCCTCAACGGCCAGGTGACCGGTGCAGCCAGTCCGAGTACGCCGACCGAGCTGGGCATCTATTCGGCTCCCAGGGCGATCCACGAACACAGCAAGTGGAAAGACCAGCCCTGCGAATACTCGAACTCTGGTCTCGTCATGGAAGGCTGCCAGTTCATCGGCAGCCAGCTCATCACCGGCAACGGTGGGCCACTGGCCGTCGACGTCACCGACATGATGAAGCGCGCGGCTGCCGGAAGGTGGGCCACCTGGACGATCGGCATCGCGCCGACCGGAGGCGAGGGCAACAAGCTCTACCGACACCATCTGGACAGTCGGCCCAGTATCACCACCACCTACGACATCACGCCCACAGTCTGGCATCCGCGGACGTCTCCCACCCCTGGCTTCGCGAAGAGCTTCTCCATCGACGGAGGCGATGCGGAGTGCAACACCGGTGGCGCCAACCCCTGGGACAACCCTGGATGGATCGGAAGCAATCAGAACATCTACCTCACCAGTAACAGCTGGTCGCCGACCGGGCTTCCACTGTGGACCGGATTCCACATGTGGGACGACAATGATCCCAACTTCACGTTTCGAGATGGTCGTTGGGGCGGGAGCTACAACTACCCGGCAGAAGCCGTCACGCCGGGCTCGCTGAGCGACGGTCACCAGTACGGCTGGTACGCCGGGGCGGCCGACGGGATTCTCACGTCGGATGCGAGTGCCTGGTGCTATTTCAGGGTGGACCGCACCAACCCGCGGGTCAGTATCAGCTCCACCGACTACCCGCCGGCGGGCAACCCGAATCCCAACCCGATCGTCTACATGAACGAGTGGAGTACGTTCTCGATCAATGCCGAGGATCCAGCCCCTGGCAATGGCCTCCAAGCCTCGGGCGTAGCCTGCCTGCGAGTCAGCACCGACCCGACCCCGGTTGTCGGTTGGCACTGCAAGGACGCCGACACCATCGCTGTGGGGCAGCCCTACTACCACCAGCCGCGCAAGTGGGGCATCAACACCCTCTACGCCTGGGCGATGGATGTGGCCGGCAACTACAGCCAGCCTGCCGTCTACAATTTCTACGTTCCCTGGCGGCCCGGGACCCAGCCGATCTTCGGTGATGTCGACAACGACCAGAAGGCCGACATCGTCACCACCGACAAGAGCGGGAACCTGCGCATCACCGCAGGCGGCGCCGATCCGGCGACCTCTCTCGCGGCACCGGCCTCGGCTGCGCCCGGAAGCCGTGAATACGGCACCACGTGGTCCGACTTCCAGCTCAGTCATCACGGCACACTGAACTTCGGTCAGGCCGTGGACCAGATCTTCGCGCACTTCACCAACCCCGCCAAGCCGAACGCCGCGGAATTGCGCAATAACGTGTACCTGATCCCCAACGACGGCACCGGCCGCTTCGACGATCTCACGCCGAGCGTCCTCACTCGGCCCTCTACGTGCACCATTTGGGGCACCACTGCTCCCTGCCCCGACTACAGCAGCGCGAACTGGGCGGGTGCCGACCAGGTGATCGCGCTCGGCACGCCCAAGGGCGAGGCCGTGGGTGCCGACAAGAAGGACCCCAACCGCCAGGTCATCACCACACAGACCTCCCTGCTGACTCTTGAGGGCGGCAAGCTCTACCTCTTCCAGCCCAACGGCCTGGCCAATGACGTCGCCACCGCGACGCTCATTCCCTCGTCGTCCGGTAACTGGTCCGACTTCGAGCTGATCAACCCCGGTGCCGCCAACGGCAAGACGGTCAACCCCAACGACGGCAAGGAGGTCGCCCAGGCAACCCTGTGGGCCCGCAACCGGTCCACCGGCGACTTCTACAGCTATCCGCTCGGGTGGAAGTCCGACCGTACTGTCGACTACACCGCGCTCACCAACCCCGGCGGAGGAATCCCCCTCTCCGTGGGCACCCAACTGCCCTCCGGCAGCCACCCGCTGGTCGGGGCCGGTGACCTCAACAACGACGGTTTCGCCGACCTGTGGACTGTCGACATCCTCAACGTGCTCGCGATCTTCCCTGGCACCAGCAGCACCGGGGTGGCCGGGAAGGTGGACGGATTCGCTCCGTGGGCGTTCGCGGGGTATGCCGATGCCAGTGTCTCGATCCACTCCATCCATGCGCGCTGGCTGTGTGCGGATGCCGAGGGCGGTGCTCGCGAGGGTGCCGAACTAGCTGCCTACAACTGCTGGGAGACCGGCAACCAGCGCTTCAACTTCGCCAGTGACGGAACCGTCCGCAACGGCAGTCTGTGCCTCTCCACCAGGGACAACGCGCTCGACAACGGCACGCTCACCGTCCTCGCCCGCTGCAAGGGCAACAGCGGCCAGAAGTGGAGCCTGCGTCCCGACGGCCGCTTGTTCGTGCCCGCCACTGTCACCGCGGACAATCCCGGTGGCAAGTGTCTCGAGCTTCCCAGGTGGGATACCGCACAGGGGACCCGGCTTGGCATCTGGGACTGTCCAGGCTTCCAGGACAATCAGCGTTGGACCCTCCAGGCCGAACGCAGCTCCTGACACTCTCACCCGTCAAGGGGCCCCGCCGACCGGCGGGGCCCTCGTCGTTCCCGTGGTGGAAGACCAGGGGAGCTGGCAGCCGGTGGCGGGCCCGTCCACTTGACGCCCCGACCCGGGCGGGGCGACCGGTTCGTGGGGCACACCGGCTTCGCCCGCGCACCCTGGCCGCGCCGTACCGGTGGTTCCGCATCGCCCCGCCCGGGCCGCCGTCAGCCCGCTTCGGCGGCCTTGGCGGCCACGGCCGCGGTGAAGCGTTCCAGCCCCTGCGGGCTGTGGGCGAGGAAGAGGTTCGGCTCGATCAGTTCCAGTTCCATGACCACCGGGTCGCCGGATTCGTCCAGCGCGAGGTCGACCCGGGCGAACAGGAGGGGACCGGCTGCGGGGAGGGCCGCGAGGGCCGAGCGGGCGATGCGGAGTTCCGCCTCGGTCGGCTCGTAGGGGGTGACGCCGGGGTGGGCCACCCGCAGGTTGTCGATCACCCCGGCCTCGGTCAGGACCGGGCCCTTGCGGATCGCGTGGCTGAAGTCGCCGCCGAGGAACACCAGGGCGCGTTCCCCCTCCACGACCCGGCGCAGGTAGGGCTGGACCATCACGGTGCGGCCCTGGCCGAGCAGCAGGCGGGCGTGGCGCAGGGCGTCGGCGGTCTGGCCGGGCTCGTAGCGGGCGGTGTCCCGGGAGCCGGCGGAGACGGCGGGCTTGACCACGATGTCGCCGGCCGGGAGCTCCTCCTCGCGGGCGGACCCGCCCGGTTGGAGGAACCGGGTCGGCACGACCGGGACGCCGCGTCCGGCGAGCGCCGACAGGTAGCGTTTGTCGCTGTTCCAGCGCACCACGGACGCGGGGTTCCACAGCCGGGTGGCGCGCGCGGTGGTGTCGGCCCAGGTCAGGAACTCGTCGATGCGCTCCGCGTAGTCCCAGGTGGAGCGGATCACGGCCAGGTCGAACCGGTCCCACCTCCCGGCCTCGGCGTCCCAGTCGACCGCCTCGGCGGCGAGGCCATCGGCCCGCAGGGCGTCGAGTATCAGCGGGAGGTCGGCGTCGTACGCCGCGGCGGCGCGGGCGGTCACGACCGCGATTCTGGCAGGGCGCACGGAAGTCTCCGGAGGTCGGGGGCGGGCGGGCCCTCAGTCTAGGGAGGCCCCCGGACGGGCGGTCCGCTCCTGCCGTCGGTAGCGCCCCGGGGGAGTCCGAACCCGCGCCGGAAGGCGTGCGCGCAGGCGTAGTCGGAGCCGTAACCGACCTGGGTGGCGACGGCGTCGGGCGGGCTCTCGGTCGCGCGGAGGAGCCGGGCCGCCGCCGTCGTCCGCCACCGGGTCAGGTAGCCGAGGGGAGGCCGGCCGATCAGGTCGGTGAACCGCCGGGCGAACGCCGCGCGGGAGGAGGTTCCCCGGGAGGACACCCGCGGGCGGCTGCTCGCCGGGGGCCGGCCGCCCGGTGTCGTGGACGGGGCGCCGGCCTTCGTCGAGGCGCGGATCGGTGACCCCGAGCCGGTGACCGGCACGGTCCGGGACGTCACCGGCGCCCCGGCGCGCCCGCTGCACGCGTGGGCCGCCGAACACGCGGAGCTGTTCCGCCGATCGGCCGGGGACGGCGCCCGCCCTCTCCGCGGGGCGCCGCCCCCGTGGGCCCCGCGCCCGCTCGCACGCCCCGGCGGCACGGCCCCCGTCCGCCGCGTGCGCCCAGGGCCTGCCAGGATGCGACCGGTTCGCGACCCGAACCCGACCGGCAACTCACTGGCCGTCAACTTCACGCCGCACCTACCATGTTGACGATCGAAGGAGGTGTCGGCGTGGTGCACGGGGGTGCGGGTCCCGGCCGGCGGCTGGAGAGCGCGATCGCGTGGGTACTCAGGAACTCGGACGGCGTGGTGGCCCTGCTGGGGGCGCTGGTCGTCGGCCTGCTCGACCTGTTCGGCGGCGGTCTGGGCGACAACGTCGTCTCCGGTGCCACGCTGCTGGTGCTGGCGGCCGTGGTGTACGGCTCGCTGGCCGAGCGCCGGCGCCGGGTGGTGGACATCCGGGAGGCGACGGAGGGCGCCCGGCAGGCGCTGGAGAACCTGACCTCGGTGCGCGAGCTGGCCGGGGTCGACCTGGAGCGGGCGCTGGAGCGGGCTCGTCAGGACACCGACCGGTGGGTGTTCAAGGGCGGCACCGGCACGTACCTGCGGGCCGTCACCCTGCCCGAGTGCGTCCAGGAGGCGCGGCGCCGCCGCCGCGCGCTCACCGTCAAGATCGACATCGTGCACCCGGGCGACGAGGCGGCCTGCGCCGCGTACGCGCGGTTCCGGGGGACCTTCGGCAGCCGGGCGGACGGCGCGCACGGCGCGCACGACGGCGGCTGGAGCGTGGAGCGCACCCGCAAGGAGTCCTACGCGACGGTGCTGGCCGCCGCCTGGTACCGGCAGCGCCTGGACACCCTGGAGATCGACGTCCACCTCTCGGAGGTGGCGCCGTCGCTGCGGTTCGACGTCTCCGCCTCCTGCCTGATCATCACCCAGGACGACCCGCGGCGGGTCAGCATCTACGTCGAACGCGGCCGTCCGCTGTACGACTACTACGTCACCGAGCTGCACCACTACCGGGAGCAGGCGGTCAAGCTCGACCTCCGGGACACCGAGCCGCTCGGCGACGACCCGACGGTGGACGAGGCCCGGCGGCTGTTCGAGCACCTGCGCATCCCGCTGCCGACGGCCTTCTCGGACCGGGACGTCGGCGACATCATCGACCGGGCGCTGCACGCGGACAACCCGTACCGCCGGTAGCCGCGCGCACCGCGCCCGCAGGGGGAACCAGGGGGAGACGATGAACCTCTTCACGACACTCGAACGGGCCACCGGACGCACCACCGCCGAGCCCGGCCTGGACGGCCTGGTCGGCGGACTGCTGGCCGAGGTGGCCTCCGGCGCGCGGTCGCTGCGCGCGGTCGCGCACCCGCTCGGCTTCTACTGCCTGCCGGTGCTGCGCGACGGCGCGTACGGCGTGTGCGTGCACGTCTTCGACCCGGTCCCGGCCGGGGCGGAGCGCGAGATCCACTGCCACAGCTGGGAGCTGAAGAGCAGCGTGCTCTACGGCCGGGTCGGCAACCTGCGGGTCGGGGTGTACGACGAGCCCGGCCGGCCGACCCACCGGGCGTTCGAGGTGTACAGCGCCGGAGGGGCGGACGAGATCCGCCCGACCCCGCGGCTGGTCCGCTGGGAGCCGCTGGCCGAGCAGACCAGCGCGCGCGGCGAGACGTACACCCTCGGCGCCGGCGAGTTCCACGCCACGGTGCTGCCGGACGCCGCGCCCGCCGCCACCGTCGTCCTCGGCCGGACGGTGCCGGGGCCGGTGGACGTGGTGCTGGGGCCGGTGGACGGCACCGCCCGCCGCGTGGTGCGGCGACTCTGCGACGCGGCCCGGACGGCCCGGATCGCCGACGAGGCAGCCAGGAGGATCAGTGGACACGACAGGACCGGGTGAGGGGGCCGCGCCGCCCGCCTACGCGGAGGAGTGCCGGGTCGCGGTGCGGGCCGCGGAGGAGGCGGGCGCCCTGCTGCGCGCCCGCTTCCTGGACGCGTTCCGGGTGGACACCAAAGGGGAGGACGGTGACGTCGTCACCGAACTCGATCTTCTGGCCGAGGAGTTGGTCACCCGCAGGCTGACCGAACGCTTCCCGGCGGACCGCATCCTGGCCGAGGAGGGCGGCGCCACGGCCGGCCGGCCCGGCTCCCGCCGCACCTGGCTGGTCGACCCGCTGGACGGCAGCAACAACGTGGTGATCGGCCTGCCCGCCTACGTGGTCGGCATCGCCCTCTGCGTGGACGACGAGCCGGTCGTCGGCGTGGTCCACGACCCGGTCGCCGGCCGGACCTGGCGGGCGGTGCACGGCTGCGGGGCGTACGGGCCGGCCGGGAGGCTGGGCGCCCCGGTGCGCCCGCCGGGCGCGGGGCGGCCGGTGCTCGGCTGGACGCAGGGGCACGGGGTGACGGGCGGCGACCCGGTGGCCCGGGCGCTCAAGGACGGGCTGGAGAGCGGCGCCCGCCGGGTGCTCCAGCTCTGGGCGCCGCTGCTCACCTGGTCGCTGCTGGCGTGCGGGCTCATCGACGGCTTCGTCGGCTACCGGGCCGAGGAGATCGACCTGCCCGCCGGGAGTCTGCTGGCGACCGAGGCGGGTCTGGTGGTCCGCGCGCTGGACGGCGGCGGGTTCAGCGCGCGGATCGGGCAGCCGGACACCGCCCGCAGCTACGTCGCGGGCCGTCCTGAGATCGTGCCGTACCTGCTCGACCTGGTCGCCCACGCCGGTCTCCCGGACGGACCCGGGGGACCCGCCGCCCGGTGACATCCGGCCCGCCCTGCCCCCCGTTGTGTCCTCCTGTGTCTGCAGCGCCGTCTCCCACGGGACGAAGAAGAGGGAAACGGCAACGCCGGTGACCGTTTCGAGGACCGCGATCAGGACGAGCTGTGCACCGGATCCGATGACGACCGCCTGACAGGAGGCCACCGCCAGCGCCGCAGCGGCCAGGGCCGTCGGCCGCTCGATCGTGAGCCGGTAGGCGCATACGTCGCCGACGACGGCCCCCGCACCGAAGGCTGCGACCACCACCGACCAGCCTGCCGCACCGCCCCACTCGCGCTGGGCAAGCACGGGCCCCAGTACGTCGACCGACGGCAGCACGACAACGTGGTAGACCGCCATGCCGGCCAGGCCGGACAACACCCACGTGCGGCTGCGCAGCTGAACCCAACCGGCGCGCAGTTCCGCGAGGAAGGTCCCCCCGGCGGCGCCCTGCACTGTCCCGGACGCCGGCATGGGCACCAGACCTGCGGCGGCCACCAGACCAACGTCCGAGACGGATCCGCCTACCGAGAGCACGGCAAAGGGCACGGCCACGAACGACACACGGTCGCCCAGCACCGACAGGGAATGCCCGATGAACAGGCGGGCGAACTGCGGTTCGTCACGCAGCACGCCAGGGATCAGGGGTTTCATGGCAGGAGCCGTTCAAGGACAGGAGGGCAGATTGCACAGCGCCCGAGCGCCGCCAGTGGGGCAGGACCATGCCGGCCGGCCGGTGACCGCGCCTGCGCTCAGAGGCCGATGCCGTCGGTGGCGGCGTCCTCCCGGGCCCGGGCGTCGCGGACGTAGCCCTCGAAGACCGGGGAGCCGTCGGCGTGGCCGGACTGGGCCCGCACCTTGTCGGGCTGCTTGCCGGCCCTGATCCCGGCGGTGATCAGCCCGGCCCGTTGGGAGTGCCCGGTGAGCCGTGTCTCCAGGCCGGCGCGCTCGGCGGTGCGGGTGATGACGATCCGGCAGCCGTCCGGGGACAGCCGCCCGGTGCCGAGGCGGCCCCACTGGTCGACCGGCCGGAACGCCGGGCCGCCGTCGAGACCGGCCGCGGCCCGCCAGGCGAGCCAGGCCCGCACCGGGCACGTCTCCTCGTGCCGACCGTAGGCCACGACCACGTCCCGGCCGGGCCGGCCCTTCACCGAGGGCACGGCGACGTGCAGGCCCTCGGCATCCGGCACGATCCCCCCGACGTCCAGGCCGCTCACCTCCGAGGCCCGCCCGGCGACGGCGAAGGACAGCAGGGTCAGCGCCCGGTCGCGCAGCCGAGCCAGCTCCGGTACCGCGTAGTCGCGGCGCCGCCGCCGTGAGCCGACCGGCCGGGGCACCAGCGGGTCGGCGGTCGACATCGCCCGCAGCTGCGCGGGAGTGGACGCCACCGCCCGGCCCCGGCCGCGCCCGGCCCGGAGCCGGTCCGGGTCGAGGCGGATCGGCGTGAGCGCCCGCCGGGCGGCGAGGGTGGTCTCCTTCGACACCTGGACGCCGCGGCGCCGGGCCTCCGCCGTCACCCCGGTGATCCGCCGCTCGATCGTGGCCGGGGCGGCCTCGGCGACCCGGTCGAGCCAGACGACGAAGCCGACCAGGGTGCCGGTCTCGACGGAGGTGTCCGGGAGGCGGTGGCCGGTGCGCTCCGGCGCGGCCGGCCAGTCCAGGTACTCGCCCCACACCGCCCGGTCCCGCGCGTAGCCGGCCCTGGTCTTCGCGGGGCGCACGTCGTCCGGGTGCCGGCGAGCGGGGGTGTCGAGCGCGGCGAGCACCGCGGCACTCGCCGCGTCCGGCCCGGCCCCGGCCCCGTCCTCGGTGACGTCGCCGCCGACGGCCGGCAGGGCGGGCAGCAACTCGTCGTCGACCGGTCCTCGCTCATCGAAGTCTCCTCGCTGACGCCCGTCGCCAAGGGCCGGTGGCGGGCACGGTGCCGCTGGGTCAGGTCTGCGTGGCGGTGTCGGCGGCCTCGGCGCGCTGCTTGGCCACCAGCCGGTGGCGCAGCGCTGCGGCGGCGGGGTCGGCGTCGACGTCGCGCCACCGGCGGCGATCGAAGCCGGGCGCGTCGGACCACTCCTCCGCGACCTCCACCAGGGACTGCCAGCACTGCCGGAGCGTGTGCAGGTTCTCCCCCCGGTGACGGTCGTCGGGGTTCTCGGTCAGACGCGCGAGCATCACCTCGGCGCGGGCCCTCGCGGTGCGCACCAGACTCGCCAGCGCCCGCGCGGCGCGTTCCTCCGGGCTGCCGAAGAGGTCGTCCCCCTTCATCGGAGTGATCCGTTCGTGCAGGAATCCGTGGATGGCCTCGATGTCTGCCGGGGTGAGGTCCACCGCGTAGTGCAGCTGTTCGGCGGGCGGGGTGCGGGTGTCGGTCACAGGGGCCCCTCGGTTCGGGCGGACGGATCGTCATATCCGGTTATTACCTCGGATATGCGATGTTATCCGAGGTGAAAACCGTCACATGCGGGTTCCCGGGAAACTGCCGCAGCGCTGACTGACATCCTCGGGGCAATCGGCGATTTCTTCGAAGCCCGGAGGGCGCGGGCCTTCCCCGTACGCGACGCCCTGCCCCTGACCCCCGGGCCGGTCCCTCAGGAGCCGCCCGTCACCGCGAGGGCCGCGGTGGCCAGCGCCACGCCGCCGACGGCGAGCACGGCCCCGGCCCCGGCCACGCTCCGCAGCGGCACCCGCAGGCCCGCCGAACGGCACCGCTCGTACCAGAGCAGGGTGGCCAGGGAGGCCCAGGGGGTGATCAGCGGGCCGATGTTGGTGCCGATCAGCAGGGCCAGCAGCTGCTGGTGGTTGCCGGCCGGCACCGCGCCCTCCCCGGCCAGGTAGACCGGCAGGTTGTTGAGCACGTTGGACAGGCCCGCGCCGACCGCCGAGGCCCGGAACAGGCCGAGGACCCCGCCGTCGGTGCCGATCGCCTCGGAGAGCAGCCGGTGCAGCCCGTGGGCGTCCACGGTCTGCACCACCAGGAACATCCCGGGCACCATGACCAGCAGCCGCCACGGTATCAACGAGGCGCGCAACCCCTCCGGGCGCCGGACGGCGTAGGCGGCGACGACCACCGCCGCCGCCGCGCCCGAGGCGACCCAGAGCGGGACGACGGCCGCCAGGCTGGCCACCAGGAACCCGGCGCAGGCCAGCGCGCAGATCCGGAACAGCGCCCGGTCCTTCGGCCGGTGGGCCGCCGGCGGCCGGTACGCGTCCGCCCCCCGCCGCCCGCGCCGCCAGTAGAACCCCCACAGGCAGACCATGGTGGCGAGCAGCGCGGCCAGTTGCGGCGCCCACATCGCCCGGGCCAGCCCGGCGGGGGAGAGCGCGACGCGGTCGGCGGCCAGCAGGTTGGTCAGGTTGGACACCGGGAGCAGCAGGCTCGCGGTGTTGGCCAGCCAGACCGTGGTCATCGCCAGCGGGAGCGGGGCGATGCCCACCCGGGTGGCGAGCGCCAGCATCACCGGGGTGAGCAGCACGGCGGTGGTGTCCAGGTTGAGCACGGTCGTGGTGAGCGAGGCGAAGCCCACGCACAGCAGGAACAGCACCGGGTAGCTGCCCCGGCCGACCCGCGCCACCCAGGCCGCGAGCACGTCGAACACCTCCGCGGCGCTCGTCAGTTCGGCCAGCACGATGACCGAGCCCAGAAAGGCCAGCAGCGGCGCGATCCGCTGCACGGCCGCCCCGGCGGAGTCCGGGGGGAGCAACCCCGTGGCGAGGAAGAGCAGGCCGAGGACGAGCAGCCCGCCGGCAAGGAGGTCGAGCGGATGAAGTCGCCGGACGGCGGGCCAGTACGCAAACACGGACGTCAGGGTCGCACACGAGGCGTCGCGGGTCGACACCGCCACTCGCACGTCTGGTCGGACACCGGTCGCGCGTTCGCGCAGTCCGGACCGGATATCACCCGAAACCGTTGTGGGCAAGGAGGGTTCAGCCCGTCCGGATCGGTCATAAGCTCTCTCCATGGGGGCTCTTGACGCGACCCCGGGTGGCCCCGGGCCGATCGACTTCTTCATCAGCTACTCGCCGGCCGACGAACGCTGGGCGGCCTGGATCGCGTGGACGCTGGAGGAGGCCGGCTACCGGGCGTTCCTCCAGGCATGGGACTTCGTCCCCGGCACCAACTTCGTCGACTTCATGGACCGCGGCGTCACCGAGTCGGCGGCCGTCATCGCCCTGCTCTCGCGCAACTACGAGCGCTCGCGCTACGGCCGGATGGAGTGGCAGGCCGCCCTGCGCGCGGATCCGGACGCGCCGGACCGCCGGCTGGTCACGGTCCGGATCGAGGACATCCCGGTGGACGGCCTGCTCGCCACCCTCACCTACATCGACCTGGTGGGCGTCGACGAGCCGGCCCGCGCCCGGCAGCTCCTGCTCAACCGGGTCGCGGCGGCGATGGACGGCCGGTCCCGGCCCGAGCTGCGCCCCGGCTACCCGGGCGGCGCGCCCGGCGCCCTCCCGCCGGCGGCCCAGACGCAGATCCCCGCCCCCCGCCCGGTCGGGGGCACCGGCTGGGCGGGCCGGCGCAGGCCGTCCGTCCAGCCCGAGTACCCGCAGGCGGCGGGCCGGGCCGGCGGGCGCGAGGCGGTGACCGTGCTGCACCTGGCCGGCCCCGAGTTCGGGCGGGGCAACGACCCGGTCGACCTCCAGGCCGCCGTCTGGGGCGACCTGGTGGAACTGGCCGACTCCGGGGCCCCCACACCCGAACTGGTGGTCGTCACCGGCGACCTGACCGCCTCCGGCAGCCCCCGCGAGTGCGAGCAGGCGCTCTCCTTCCTCACCGGGATGCGCGCCCTGCTCGGCCTGGAGCCGCACCGGGTGGCGATCGTCCCCGGCGGGCAGGACGTCAGCCAGGCCGCCTCGCGCGCCTACTTCGCCACCTGCGAGGCCGACGAGCTGCGCCCCACCCCGCCCTTCTGGCCCAAGTGGCGGCACTACGCCCGGCTGTTCCAGGAGTTCTACCAGGGGCTGGAGGTGGTCTTCGACAGCGCCCAGCCGTGGACCCTCTTCCCGGTCCCCGAACTGGGCACCGTCGTCGCCGGTCTGAACTCCTCGATGGCCTGGTCCCACCGGCCGGACGACCGGTACGGCTGGCTGGGCCCCGAGCAGGCCGCCTGGTTCGCCCAGGCGCTGCGCCCGTACGAGAACGACGGCTGGCTGCGGATCGGCGCCCTGCGCCACCCGGTCGCCGCCGCCCACTCGGGTACCGGCCCGGGGGGCGCCCACCAGGGCGCCGCGCACGCCGCCGGGGGCCGCCCGGCCGGCTCCCGGCCGACCGCCGCCCGCCCGGCCCGCGGCGGCCCGGACGCCGAACCGCTCCGCGACGTCGACCGGTTCACCCGGCTGACCGCGCCCCGGCTCCACCTGCTGCTGCACGGCCCGGCCGCCGCCCGCGGCGCCGTCGGGCCGCTCACCACCTCGGCCGGCGAGGTGACCGTGGTCGGGGCCCCGGCCGCGGGCGGCCACCAGTTGCTCCGGCTCACCCGCGACGGGCTGACCCGCTGGTCCGCCCCGGACGCCGAGCCCCAGCAGGCGGCCGTCCCCTGGCGCCGGGCCGGGCGGGCGTTCCCGGTGCCCGAGCCGGCCGGCCCGGCCCCGACCGTCGAACCGCCGCAGGTGGACGAGGTCCGCCCCGCCGCCGGGGCGGAGCGCGAGACCCGCAGGCTGACCTCGCCGGTGGACGCCCTGCTGGCCCGGGTCGCCGAGGTCTGCCGCACCCGCCACCAGGGCGCCCAGATCCGCGAGGTGGCCGGATCCCCGCCGCAGCTCTTCGTCACCTGGGCCGAGTCCGGCCTGGTCCGCCAGCAGCGGGTGGCGGTCAGCGTGCAGACCCCGACCGTGGAGGACGTCGACCGCTTCGCCGACGAGGTGCACGCCGACGGCGCCGGCCTGGACGCCGAACTCGTCCACGACGGCCCGCCGCCGCCCCGGGTGCTGCGCGAGCGGGCCCGGCGCCGGGGGGTGCGGCTGCGCAGCTTCGTGGAGTTCCAGGGCCTGCTGGACCTGCGCGACTACGTCTCCGCCCAGAGCGAGCGGCTCAGCACCGACAGCCAGTACCAGCCCGGCCTCTACCTGCCGCAGCGCTTCCGGGACGCCGAGCGCCCCGGCGTCCAGGAGCGCGAGGGCCTGGTCGACGAGCTGCTCCGGCTGCTCGACTCCGACCACGGCCGGTTCGTCCTGCTGCTCGGCGACTTCGGCCGCGGCAAGACCTTCGCGCTGCGCGAGACGGCCCGCCGCATCCCCGCCGAACTCCCGCACCTGGCGCCGCTGTTCATCGACCTGAGCGCGCTCGACAAGGCGCACTCGCTGGACGGCCTGGTCGCCGCCCACCTCACCGAGCACGGCATCGACACCCTCGACCTGCGGGCGTTCCGCTACATGCTCCGGCAGGGCCGCGTCGTCCTGCTCTTCGACGGCTTCGACGAACTGGTCAACCGGGTCAGCTACGAGCGCGCCGCCGACCACCTCCAGGTGCTGTTGGACGCCGCCGTCGACAACGCCAAGATCGTCGTCACCAGCCGCACCCAGCACTTCAGCTCGCACGAGCAGGTGCTCACCGCGCTCGGCGAGCGGGTCGGCCTGCTCCCGCAGCGCCGGCTGGTCGCCGTCCAGGACTTCACCCCGCACCAGATCCGCGGCTACCTCGCCAACCGGTACGGCGACCCGGACGCCGCGGCCCGCCGGATGCGGCTGCTGGAGGCGATCCCCGACCTGCTCGCGCTCTGCCGCAACCCCCGGCTGCTCAGCTTCGTCGCCGACCTCGACCACGACCGGCTGCGCGCCGTGGCGGGCGCCGGCCGGGCGCTCAGCGCCGCCGGCCTCTACCAGGAGGTCTTCACCTCCTGGCTGAGGTTCGAGGAGCAGCGCGGCCACGGCGGCCCGGGCGCCGCCCCCGGCCTGCGCCTGGACCAGCTCTGGCAGGCCGTCACGCTGCTCGCGGTGCGGCTGTGGGAGAGCGGCCGGGTCTCCATGGCGCTCGACGAGATCGTGGACATCGCCGGGGTGCTGAGCGGTCTGGCGGAGAACCCGATGCCCACCTCGCAGTTCGCGCACGCGGTCGGCTCCGGCAGCTTGCTGATCCGCTCCGACGAGGGCATGTTCCACTTCATCCACGGCTCGGTGGTGGAGTGGCTGGTGGCCCGGGCCGCCGCGGCCGCCCTGGAGCGCGGCGAGACCGAGCTGCTCGCCCGCGGACCGCTCAGCCGGCTCGCCGTCGAGTTCCTCTGCGACCTCGCGGACCACCAGGTCTGCCAGCGCTGGGCCCGGTCCGTCCTGGACGGCGCCCACGAGGGCGGCGAGGCGGCCCGGCTCAACGCGGTCAAGGTGCTGGACCGGCTGCGGGTGCCCGCGCACACGGACCTGCGCGGCGCCACGCTGGCCGGCGAGGACCTCTCGCACCGCGACCTGTCCGGCGTCGACCTGTCCGGCGCCGACCTGACCGACGCCCGCCTGCTCGGGGCCGACCTGTCCGGCGCCGACCTGCGCGGCGCGACCCTGGCGGGCGCCCGGCTCGACGGCGCCGACCTGTCCGGCGCCGACCTGCGCTCCGCCGACCTGCGCGGCGCCCGCCTGGTCCGCACCGACCTGCGCGCCGCCCGGCTGCGCGGAAGCCGGTGGCAGCGGGCCGCGCTGATCTCCGCCGTCACCGACCCGGAGGTGCTGGCCGCGCCCGAGCTGCGGGCCGCCGCCATCGCCCCGGGGCTGCCCGTCGAGGCCGGGTTCAGCCCCTCCGAGGTCGGCGTCCCGTACGGGTTCGACGTGCGCTCCACCCGGCTGCCCGAACCCGTCGCCTTCAGCCCCGACGGCCGGTTGCTCGCGGTCGGCAGCGAGGACGGCAGCGTGCTGGTCTGCGACGCCGTCACCGGGGTCGCCCTGCGGACCCTCAAGGACCACATCGGCCGGGTCTACGCGGTCAAGTTCGCCGGTGACGTGCTGGCCACCGGCAGCGCCGACGGCACCGTCCGGCTCTGGGACCAGGTCTCCGGGGAGTGCCGGCACCGCCTCGACGTCCACGCCGGCGGGGTCTGGCCGGTCTCCCTCGGGCCGTCCGGGCGACTGGTCGCCACCGGCGACCCGAACGGCGTGGTCACCCTCTGGGACACCGGCACCGGCCGCCCGCTGCACCGCCTGCCCGGTCACGACGCGCCCGTCTACACGGCGGTGTTCAGCCCCGACGGCGCCCAACTGGTCACCGGTGACCAGGGCGGCGGGGCGCGGCTCTGGTCCACCGCCACCGGCCGGCGGCTCGCCGTGCTCCCCGGCCACCGGGGCACCGTCTACCGGTCCGCGTTCAGCCCGGACGGCACCCTGATCGCCACCGCCGACGGCGGCGACGGCACCGGCGGCACCGTGCGGATCTGGGAGGCGGCCGGACGGCGCCTGCTGCACACCCTGCCGGGCCACGCCGGGCGGATCTACACGCTCGCCTTCCACCCCGACGGCGACCTGCTCGCCAGCGGCGACACCGAGGGCCAGGTCCGGCTCTGGAACCCGCTCGACGGCACGACCGCCGGCCGGCCCGAGGACTCGACCGGCAAGATCTACCAGGTCACCTTCGACGAGGCCGGCACCCGGCTCGCCGCGAGCGACAGCGACGGCGGGGTGCGGATCTGGCGGGTCACCCGGATCCCCCGGGCGGACGGCGCCGGTCGGTCGGGCGGGGACCCGGCGGCCCGGGGCGGCCACGAGGTGGTGCCGCTGCGCCGTCAGCCGCCCGAGCACCGGGGCTCGGTCTGGGCCTGCCGGTTCCGCCCGGGTGCGGGCCGGGGCAGCGCGGAGACCGACGCCCTGCTGGTCACCGGCGGGAACGACGGACTGGTCCGGCTCTGGGACCCGGCCTCCGGCCGCAGCCGCCAGCTGCTGCGCGGCCACGGCCGCCGGATCGGCTCGCTCAGCTTCAGCGGTGACGGCACCCTGCTGGCGGCCGGCGGCAACGACGGCGTGGTCCGGCTCTGGGAGCCGGCCACGGGCCGCCGGGTGCGCGAACTCTCCGGCCGCAGCAGCCGGCTGGTTTCCGCCGAGTTCAGCCCGGAGGAGGCGATCCTGGCCACCGCCACCAACGACGGCGACCTCTGCCTCTGGAACGCCCGGACCGGCGAGTACCTGCGCGAGATGGACGTCGAGACCGAGCACGTCTGGGCCGAGGCGTTCAGCCCCGACGGGGTCCTCGTGGCCACCGCCAACGACGACGACACCGTCCGCGTCTGGTACCGCCGCACCGGCGCCCACCTCATCACCCTGCGCGAGCACCGGGGCCGGGTCCGCTCCATCGCGTTCAGCCCGGACGGCCGGCGGCTGTTCACCGGCTGCGACGACAGCAGGGTCCGGATCTCCGACGTCGACACCGGCCGGGTCGAGGCCGAACTCGACGGCCACACCGACCGGGTGTACGCCGTCTCACCGGCACCCGACGGCTCCTGGCTGGCCAGCGCCTCCTGGGACGGCACCACCCTGATCTGGGGCGACGGCGTCGTCCGGCACCGGCTGACCGGCCACGTCGGGCGGCTCTGGACCGCCGCGGCCCACCCGTCCCGGCCGCTGCTCGCCACCGCGGGGGACGACCGGGTGGTCCGGGTCTGGGACCCGCGCACCGGCGAGCAGGTGGCCGGCCTGCGCGGCCACACCGGCCGGATCCTCGCGGTCACCTTCAGCCCGGACGGCTCGTTGCTGGCCAGCGGCGGCGAGGACGGCACCGTGCGGCTCTGGCGCGTCCGGGCCGACGGCCGGCCCACCGCGCTCGCCACCCTGCTCGGGGCCCCGGACGGCTGGGCGGCGCTGCTGCCCTCCGGTGCGTACAAGTGCGAGGGCGACGTGGCCGGGGAGTTCTGGCACGCCGTCGGCATGTGCCGGTTCGAGCCCGGCGAGCTGGACACCCACCTTCCGGGCGTCCACCGGCTCCCCCCGGAGGAGGAGTTGTGAGCCGCCGTTCCGGGTGCGCCGCCGTCGATGAGCCGGTGTCGTCGGTGCGTGCGGGCAGGATGAGCGCATGCCGAGCACGAGCACGAGCACGACCACGAGCACCGTCCGCCTTCGCATCGAGGCCACCGACCTCCCGGGCCGCAGCTGCGCCCCGGTCCCCGGGTTCCCCGGGTACACCGCCGTCCAGGTGGGTGTGCAGCGCAAGGGGAGGCCCGGGGAGCTCCTCGACCCGGTGGCGGGGGACGCGGACGAGGCGGTCTGGACGGTGGAGTGCACCGTGAAGCCCGGCCCGGCCGGCCCGGACCTGCTGGGCCCGTACGTGCAGGGCGGCCCGGGCGCCCGGTTCGTCTACCTCACCTGGCTCACCCCGGGTCCGGACGGCCCCGCGCTGCTCCGCCGCGCCAAGCTGTTCCTGGACGCCGTCCCGCCGGCCACCCTCGGCGCGGCGGTGCGCGGCGGGCTGCTGGTGGGCCGGCTCGGGCTGACCGACGCGAAGGGCCACCCGCTCTGCGGGGCGGTCCGCCCGCCGGTGATCGCCTGGTCGGCCGGGGGCGGCGAGGGATCCGCGGCATGACGGAGGGCCCCGCCGGTGCGGCGGGGCCCTCCGGGTCCGGTGGAACGTGCTGCTCGGCGACGCTTGTCGCCGGGCGGGCGCGGCCTACTGGTAGGTGACGGTGGCGCTGGCGCCGCTGAAGTTCTGCTGCCCGGCGGCGAGGCTGAAGTAGACCCAGCCGGACGGCGGGTTGTTGATCGTCAGGGTCTCGTTGTTGCCGGCGTTGGTGGACTTCGCCTGGTACGAGGAGGTGGTGGCCCAGTTGCTGCCGCCGTAGTAGAGGTCGGCGTTGCCGGTGCCGCCGGTGGTGGTGATGGTCAGCTGCTTGACGCCGGCCGGCAGGTTCAGGAAGTGGTAGCTGTAGTTGCCCGCGGTGGCGGTGAGGTTGTCCCGGCGGCAGTTCTTGTCGAACTGGCGCGGGTCGGCGATGGTGCAGACCGGGGTGGTCGGGGCGACCGGGGCGTCCGGCAGCGTGCCGCAGCCGTTGGTCGCGCAGGCGGTCAGCCAGGCGTCGAAGCCGGCGTCGTAGCCGGTGCCGACGGTCTGCTTCAGGAAGGTGCGGGCACCCTCCCAGTCACCGGTGCGGTACTTGGTGAGCACGGTCTCGATGTCCGCGCGGTGCTCCTGGAGCATGTAGCGGACGGCCAGCCAGCCCCACTTGTAGACCCGGGTCGAGTTGACGTCGGGGTCCGCCTCCTGGCCGTAGACGGTGTCGAACAGCTGGCTGAGCTTGTAGGTCTTCTTGGCGGCCTCGGCGATCGCGTCGGTGTTGGGCAGGTTGCGGTAGCCGAACGAGATGTTCTCGGCGATGCCCTCGACCCACCAGATGGTCGGGGTGGTCAGGCTGGCGTCGAAGTCGCCGGCCATGTTGTAGCGGCCGTCGAGGTAGTGGGTGTACTCGTGGTTGAGGTTCCAGATGTGGAAGGTCGGGCGGAGCCAGTCGGCCTCGTGGGCGATGAAGCGGGCCTGGTTGCCGGGCAGGGCCGGGTTGCCCTCCTCGTACATGCCGCCGTTGTCGATGTCGATGTTGTAGAAGGCCCAGGCGTACAGCGCGTAGTTGTAGTAGTCGTCGAAGGCGACGACCTCCAGGTCGGTGTTCACGTCACCGGGGATCGCGCCCTTGTCGCCGATCACCTTGTGGAAGTACGCGTCCTGGTTGGTCAGGCTGGTGCAGGTGCTGGTCAGCTGCGCGGGGGACATGTCCTGGGCGCGGATCTTCAGGCCCGGGTTGCAGGTGCGCTGGATCGGGAGGATGACCGGGAGCAGGCGGTCCGTCAGGTCGCAGATGGCGTAGGCCGCGCAGTTGCCCTTGTCGAACTGGCGGGTGGCCCAGGCCAGGTTCATGGTGATCGGCGCGGTGGGGCCGACGTTCGGGTACCGGTTGATCAGGTCCTTGAGCAGCGGCCGGAGCCGGTCCTTGAGCTCGGGGACGACGAGGGCGTAGCCGAGGTAGCGGCCCATGTTGCTGACCATGTCGTCACGGTTCAGCAGGTCCTCGTTGCGGGTGATGAAGCCCGACCAGGCGTCGAGGAGCGAGGAGTCGGCCTTGAGCGCGGCCTTGAGGCCCTGGCCGTCCTTCTCGGGCTTGGGGTCGAGGCCTTCCTCGATGAGCCAGTCGAAGTGCTTCAGCGAGAGGTTCATCAGCCGGGGCCAGTTGCCGTCGTAGCTGTTCAGCATCCACTTGAGGACGCCGTTGTACCGGCCGAAGGTCCTGGTCTGGCCGATCACCGTGACGACCTCGTTGAGGGTGTCGCCGTTGGCGTCGGTGATGTCCTTGCTGTGCGGAGCGGCGAAGAAGGCGTCGAGCGCGCCGCGGGCCGCGGTCTCCAGGGTCGGACCGTAGGTGCCGACGGCGTCCGGGAGGACCTCGTGGAGGTAGTAGCCGGCGCGCAGGTACATCACCAACTGCCCGACGGAGGTGCTGTTGTCGCCCGGGTAGGTCGCGGAGGCGTCGCGCAGCGCGTTGGCGACGGTCACCATCTTGGCTTCGCCGAAGGCCTTGCCGGCGTCGGCTCCGGTGAGCTGGAACAGCGGGTAGGCGCAGGGGACGTTCGGCAGTGCCTTGAGCTGCTGGACCAACGCGCTGCCCGTGGCGTTGATCAGTTCGGAGAGGTTGGGACACGGCTCCCCGGCGGCGGCCGAGAACTGCTTGGCCGCCTTGAGGGGCTCGGTGACCGGAACGGCGGGGACGGCGGACTGCTTGCCGTAGTCCTGGGAGGAGAGCTTGAAGGGGCTGTTGTTCCTGGCCTCGGGCGACTTGGGGACCGGGATCGACCGCGGCGCCGAGGCGGTGGTTCCGGTGGCGTTCACGCCGGCCGGGGCCGTGGCGCCGACGGGCGCGGCCTGGCTCTGCGGTGTGAACAGGCCGAGCGCGATGAAGAAGGCCGCGCCGAGCGCAGGGAGTCTGCGCACGTTGGCCGTTGATATCCGGGAGGGACGCATCTGTGGGGGCCTCCGGGGCCGTTGTGACCGCGCGTTGGGGCACGCGGCCAATCGATGTGTGACATGTAAAATGGCACATGTCGCATGGCGCCGGGAAGGCCTCGGACCGGATTGTCGTTCGCCGCAACCGAAACGTTGTCAGAACACATGACGGAGGGCCCCGCCGGTGCGGCGGGGCCCTCCGGGTCCGGTGGAACGTGCTGCTCGGCGACGCTTGTCGCCGGGCGGGCGCGGCCTACTGG
>NZ_JBHXDN010000047.1:34856-77268 GCF_042726075.1 Kitasatospora sp. NPDC127035
GTAGTAGAGGTCGGCGTTGCCGGTGCCGCCGGTGGTGGTGATGGTCAGCTGCTTGACGCCGGCCGGCAGGTTCAGGAAGTGGTAGCTGTAGTTGCCGGCGGTGGCGGTGAGGTTGTCCCGGCGGCAGTTCTTGTCGAACTGGCGCGGGTCGGCGATGGTGCAGACCGGGGCCTGGGAGGTCGGCAGGGTGCCGCAGCTGTCGGCCGCGCAGGCGGTCAGCCAGGTGGAGAAGTCGGCGTCGTACCTGGTGCCGATGGTGGACTTGAGCAGGGTGCGGGCGCCCGCCCAGTCACCGGCGCGGTACTTGGCGAGCAGCGCGTTGACGTCCTCGGGGTGCGACTGCAGCATGTAGCGGACGGCCAGGTATCCCCACTTGTAGACCCGGGTCGAGTTGACGTCGGCGTCGGGGGTCTGGTCGTAGACGGTGTCGAAGAGCTCGCTGAGCTTGTAGGTCTTCTTGCCGGCCTCGGCGATGGCGCCCGCGTTGCGCTCGTTGCGGTAGTGGTACGAGATGTACTCGGCGACGCCCTCGACCCACCAGATGGTCGGGGTGGTCATGCCGGCCTCGAAGTCACCGGCCATGTTGTAGCGGCCGTCGAGGTAGTGGGTGTACTCGTGGTTGAGGTTCCAGATCTGGAACTGCGGGCGCAGCCAGTCGGCCTCGTGGGCGATGAAGCGGGCCTGGTTGCCGGCCTTGCTCGGGTCGCCCTCCTCGTACATGCCACCGTTGTCGGTGTCGATGTTGTACATGATCCAGGCGTACAGCTTGTAGTTGTAGTAGTCGTCGAAGGCGACGACCTCCAGGTTGGTATTCAGGTCGCCGGGGACCGCCCCGTTGTCCTTGATGACCTTGTGGAAGAAGGCGTCCTGGTTGATCAGGCTGGTGCAGGTGTCGGCCAGCTCGGTGGCGCTCATCTGCTGGGCGCGGACCCGCAGGTTCGCGTTGCAGGTCTGGGTGTTGACGAGGACCAGCGGGACGAGCCGGGTCGGCAGGTCACAGGTGCCGTAGTACGAGCAGTTGCCCTTGTCCGCGTCCTCCGTGAACCAGACCAGGTTCATCGTGAGCGGACCGGTGGCGCCGACCAGCGGGTAGCGGTTGATCAGGTCCTTGACCAGCGGGCGGCCCTGGGCCTTCAGCGCGTCGACGGTGAGCAGGTTGCCGAGCTGCATGCCGATCCGGGTGGCGACGTCGCCGCCGTCCAGCTGGGCGGCGTTGCGGGTGACGAAGGCGGCCCAGGTGGTGGCGACGGTCGGGTCGGCCTGGAGGGCCGCGATGAAGCCGGTGTCGCCGTACTTCAGGTCGAACCCGCCCTCGATGACCCACTCGACGTGGTCCACGGCGAGCTTCATCGAGGCCGGCCAGTTGCTGCCGTAACCGGCGAGCAGGCGCTTGACGACGCCGGCGTACCGGCCGTTCTCGTCGGCGCTGTCGATGAGGGTGACGGCCTCGTTGAGGGTGGCGCCGTTGGCCTCGGTGACGTCCTGGCTGCGCGGGGCGGCGAAGAAGGCGTCCAGCGCGCCGCGGATCGCGGTCTGCAGCGCGGTGCCGTAGGCGCCGACGGCGGCCTCGTTGTTCCCCTGCACGTAGTAGCCGGCGCGGAGGAACATCACCAGCTGGCCGATGCCCGCGCCGTTGTTGCCCGCGTAGGTGGCCGAGGCGGTGCGCAGCGCGTCGGCCACGGTGACCATCTGGGCCTCGCGGAAGACCTTCCCGGCGTCCGTCCCGGTGAGGTTGAACAGCGGGTAGGTGCAGGTGACGTCGGGGAGCGCCTTGAGCGACTGGACGAGCGCGCTGCCCGAGCCGCCCAGCACGCCGGAGAGGTTGCAGTCGACGGCGGCCGGGGCGGCCGAGAACTGCTTGGCGCTCTTCGCGGCGGCGGCCGGGGTCGGGGTGACGGCCCGGACGGGGGTCTCCTTGCCGGCGCTCTCGGAGGCGAGCGGGCGGTCGCCGGTGCCGGCGTCGGGGGACTTGGGCACCGGGATCGCCTTCGGCGCGGACGCGGCGGTGACCCCGGTGGCGGCCTTGGCCGCGGGGGAGCCCGCACCGGCCGGGGCGGCCTGGCTCTGCGGTGCGAACAGGCCGAGGGCGATGAAGAAGGCGGCGCCGAGCGCAGGGAGCCTGCGCGCGCCGGCCTTGGATATGCGGAAGGGACGCATCTGTGGGGGCCTCCGGGGCCGTTCGGGGCCGCGTGGTTGGGGGACGCGGCCACTCGATGTGTGACATGTAAAATGGCACATGTCGCATCGTGTCGGGAAGAGCCCGGACCGGGTTTGTCCACCGTCGCAACCGAAACGTTGTCAGAGGGCTGTCAGAGCGCAGGCGTGGCGGCCCCTCGGCCGCCGGGGCGACCGAGGGGCCGAGGGGTGTGCGGGCGGGGTCAGGCGGCCCGCGGGGCCGCGAGCGGCGTGAGCGCCGCGAACTCCAGCGGCGCCGACGGGTCGATCGACAGGTCGGCCGGCGCGGGCTCGGCGCCGGCCCGGACCAGCAGGTCGCCGATGGCCGCGACCATCGCCCCGTTGTCGGTGCACAGCCGCAGCGGCGGCACCCGCAGGGTGATCCCGGCGGAGGCGCAGCGCCGCTCGGCCAGCTCCCGGACCCGCGAGTTGGCCGCCACCCCGCCGACCACCACCAGGGTCCGGATCCCGTGGTCGGTGCAGGCCCTGACGGCCTTGCGGGTCAGCACGTCGGCGATCGCCTCCTGGAGCGCGGCGGCCGCGTCCGGGACGTGCGGCTCGGTGCCGGCCGCGCGGTGCGCCTCGACCCAGCGGGCGGCGGCGGTCTTGAGGCCGGAGAAGGAGAACGCGTACGGGGCGTCGTTGCGGCCCGTCAGCGGGCGCGGGAAGCGCACGGCGCGCGGGTCGCCGTCGCGGGCGGCGCGGTCGATGGCGGGCCCGCCGGGGTAGGGCAGGTGCAGGATCCGGGCGACCTTGTCGAAGCACTCGCCGGCCGCGTCGTCCAGGGTGTCGCCGAGGTGGACGATCGGGTCGCGGGCGAGGTCGCGCACCAGCAGGAGCGAGGTGTGGCCGCCGGAGACGATGAGCACCACGCACGGGTTCGGCAGCGGTTCGCCGTCCAGCGTGGCGGCGGCCACGTGCCCCGCCAGGTGGTGGACGCCGTACAGCGGGACGCCGAGCGAGTACGCGTAGCCCTTGGCCGCCGCCACCCCGACCTGGAGCGCCCCGGACAGGCCCGGACCGGCCGTCACCGCCACGGCGCCGACGTCGGCCAGGGTGAGCCCGGCCCGGTCCAGCGCCTCGCGGACCACCGGCGCCATCGCGTGGACGTGCGCGCGGGCGGCGATCTCCGGCACCACCCCGCCGTAGCGGGCGTGTTCGTCCATGCTGGAGGCCACCGCCTGGCCGAGCAGCCGCCCGTCCTGCACCAGCCCGGCCCCGGTCTCGTCGCAGGACGACTCGATGCCCAGTACCACCGGCGATCCGGTCACCGTCGTCCACCCGCCCTTGCTGCTGAAAGTCCGTACCTGCAACCATTGTGCAATAGGAGGGAAGGGTGACGATCCCCGGGGTGTGAGGAATACGCAGGAGCCCTTGCTTAGTTTCTGCAACCGATACGCAATAGTGTGTTTCCGGCACGATCGTCACCGTTGAACTCGCCGAAAGGGGCCGTGTCCTGATGGGCACCTACTCGCTTCCCGACCTGCCGTACGACTACTCCGCTCTTGAGCGCGCGATGTCCGCCGAGATCCTGGAGCTGCACCACTCGAAGCACCACGCGGCGTACGTCAAGGGCGCCAACGACACCCTTGAGCAGCTGGCCGAGGCCCGTGACAAGGAGCAGTTCGGCGGTCTGGTCGGTCTCCAGAAGACCTTCGCCTTCCACCTCTCCGGCCACGTGCTGCACTCGCTGTTCTGGGAGAACCTCTCCCCGGAGGGCGGCGACCGTCCCGACGGCGCCCTCGCCGACGCGATCACCGAGCACTTCGGTTCGTTCGAGGCCTTCAAGAAGCAGCTGACCACCGCGACCGTCGGTGTGCAGGGCTCCGGCTGGGGCATCCTCTCCTGGGAGCCGCTGGGTCAGCGCCTGGTCGTCGAGCAGGTCTACGACCACCACGGCAACGTCGGCCAGGGCACCACCCCGCTGCTGGCCTTCGACGCCTGGGAGCACGCGTACTACCTGCAGTACCGCAACGTGCGCCCGGACTACGTCACCCGTCTGTGGGACGTCGTCAACTGGCAGGACGTCTCGACCCGCTTCGCGGCGGTCACGAGCGCCTGACCTTCCGGGTGAACCGCCCGTGAGCACCTGACCCGCGAGGGCGGGTGACGGAAGGCCCCCGACCGGCTACCTGCCCGGTCGGGGGCCTCTCCGTGTCACGGCGCTCCGTGGGACGGCGCTCCGTGGGACGCCGGGGCGGGACGTCGCCCCGCCCCGGGCTCCCGGCGGGGTGCCCCCGGCCGTCAGTCCTCGTCAGTCCTCGTCGGGCGTCCGGAAGGCGTCCAGGATCCGCTGGGCCGCGAGCCCGGCCGGCAGGGTGCCCTCGCGGACCCGGTGTTCCAGGGCGGGGGCGAGCCGGCGGACCTCCGGGTGGGCGTGCAGCCGGGCGAGGAGCTGGTCGTGCACCATCGCCCAGGTCCACTCGACCTGCTGGTCGCGCCGCTTGGCGGCCAGCGCGCCGGTCGCGTCCAGCACCTTGCGGTGCTGCTGGAGCCGCTCCCAGAGGGTGTCCAGCCCGCTGCCGTCGCGGCCGGAACAGGTCAGCACCGGGGGCGTCCACGGCGCGTCCGGGGCTTGCAACAGCCTCAGCGCGCCGGCGAGTTCGCGGGCCGCCGCACGGGCCTCGGTCTCGTGCGGGCCGTCCGCCTTGTTGACCGCGATCACGTCGGCGAGCTCCAGCACGCCCTTCTTGATGCCCTGCAGCTGGTCACCGGTGCGGGCCAGACTGAGCAGCAGGAAGCTGTCCACCATGCCCGCGACCGCGGTCTCCGACTGTCCGACGCCGACCGTCTCGATCAGCACGACGTCGTAGCCGGCGGCCTCCATCACCACCATCGACTCCCGGGTGGCCCGGGCCACCCCGCCGAGCGTGCCGGAGGTGGGGGACGGGCGGACGAACGCGGCCGGGTCGACGGCGAGGCGCTCCATCCGGGTCTTGTCACCCAGGATGGAACCGCCGGTCCGGCTGGAGGTCGGGTCGACGGCGAGCACCGCGACCCGGTGGCCGAGTCCGGTGAGCATGGTGCCGAAGGCATCGATGAAGGTCGACTTGCCGACACCGGGGACCCCGGTGATGCCCACCCGGACCGCCCCGCCCGCGTGCGGCAGCAGCATCGTCAGCAGCTGCTGCGCCAGCGCGCGGTGGTCGGGCCGGGTGGACTCGACGAGGGTGATGGCCCGCGCGACGTAGGCGCGCGAGCCCTCCCGCACGCCCGTCGCGTAGCTGTCGAGGTCGATCGTCCGGGGCGCCATCGCTCAGCGCCTCAGAGCTCGTGGCCGAGGTCGGCGGCGAGCGACTCCAGGAGGTCGTAGGCGGCGTCCGGGATCACCGTGCCGGGCGGGAAGACCGCCGCGGCACCCGCCGCGTACAGCGCCTCGAAGTCCTGCGGGGGGATCACCCCGCCGACCACGATGGTGATGTCCTCCCGGCCGGCCTCGGCCAGCTCGGCGCGCAGCGCCGGCACCAGCGTGAGGTGCCCGGCCGCCAGCGAGGAGACGCCGACGATGTGCACGTCCGCCTCGACCGCCTGGCGGGCCACCTCGGCGGGCGTCTGGAACAGCGGGCCGACGTCCACCGTGAAGCCGAGGTCGGCGAAGGCGGTGGCGATCACCTTCTGGCCGCGGTCGTGGCCGTCCTGGCCCATCTTGGCGACCAGGATGCGCGGTCGGCGGCCCTCGGCCCGCTCGAACCGCTCGACCAGGTCCCGGGTGCGCTGGAGGGGCGCCGACTGGCCCGCTTCGTCTCGGTACACACCCGAGATGGTACGGATCTGGCCCGAGTGCCGGCCGTACACCTTCTCCAGGGCGTCCGAGATCTCCCCGACGGTGGCCATGGCGCGGGCCGCGTTCACCGCGAGGTGGAGCAGGTTGCCGTCCAGCGATCCGCCGCGCTGCGGGCCGGCCTCGGCGGCGCGGGTCAGCGCGTGCAGGGCGGCCTGGGTGGCGGCCTCGTCGCGCTCGTCGCGCAGGCGGCGGAGCTTCTCGATCTGCCGGGTGCGCACCGAGGAGTTGTCGACCTTGAGCACCTCGATCTGCTCGTCGCTCTCCACCCGGTACTTGTTGACGCCGATCACCGGCTGGCGGCCGGAGTCGATCCGGGCCTGGGTGCGGGCGGCGGCCTCCTCGACGCGGAGCTTGGGGATGCCCGCGTCGATCGCCTTGGCCATGCCGCCGGCGGCCTCGACCTCCTGGATGTGCTGCCAGGCACGGTTGGCGAGGTCGTGGGTGAGCTTCTCGACGTACGCCGAGCCGCCCCACGGGTCGATGGCCCGGCAGGTGCCGGACTCCTGCTGGAGCAGCAGCTGGGTGTTGCGGGCGATCCGGGCCGAGAAGTCGGTCGGCAGCGCGAGCGCCTCGTCCAGCGCGTTGGTGTGCAGCGACTGGGTGTGGCCCTGGGTGGCGGCCATCGCCTCGACACAGGTGCGGGCGACGTTGTTGAACACGTCCTGGGCGGTCAGCGACCAGCCGGAGGTCTGCGAATGGGTGCGCAGCGAGAGCGACTTGGCGTTCTTCGGGTCGAACTGCTTGACCAGCTTGGCCCAGAGCAGGCGGGCCGCGCGGAGCTTGGCCACCTCCATGAAGAAGTTCATGCCGATGGCCCAGAAGAACGAGAGGCGCGGCGCGAACGCGTCCACGTCCAGCCCGACGTCCAGTCCGGCCCGCAGGTACTCCACGCCGTCGGCGAGGGTGTAGGCCAGCTCCAGGTCGGCCGTGGCCCCGGCCTCCTGGATGTGGTAGCCGGAGATGGAGATCGAGTTGTACCGGGGCATCTTCTGCGAGGTGTACGCGAAGATGTCCGAGATGATCCGCATCGACGGCTGCGGCGGGTAGATGTAGGTGTTGCGGACCATGAACTCCTTGAGGATGTCGTTCTGGATGGTCCCCGCCAGCTTCTCGGGCGGCACCCCCTGCTCCTCGGCCGCGACGATGTACAGCGCCAGCACGGGCAGCACCGCGCCGTTCATGGTCATCGACACCGACATGCGGTCCAGCGGGATGCCGTCGAAGAGCTGGCGCATGTCGTAGATGGAGTCGATCGCCACGCCCGCCATGCCGACGTCGCCGGTGACGCGCGGGTGGTCGCTGTCGTAGCCGCGGTGGGTCGGCAGGTCGAAGGCGACCGAGAGGCCCTTCTGACCGGCGGCCAGGTTCCGGCGGTAGAAGGCGTTGGACTCCTCCGCGGTGGAGAAGCCCGCGTACTGACGGACCGTCCACGGCTGGTTGACGTACATCGTCGGGTACGGGCCGCGCAGGTACGGGGCGATACCCGGGTAGGTGTCCAGGAAGTCCAGGCCGGCCAGGTCGGCGGAGGTGTACAGCGGCTTGACGCCGATGCCCTCGGGGGTGTCCCAGAGCAGCTCGTCGACGTCCTTGCCGGTGGCCTGCCGCCAGGCGTTGCGCCACTGGCCGTCGGTGACGTCCGCGCCGGCGTCCCCGTCCAGCCCGATTCCGGTGAAGTCGGGGATCATCACGCCACTCCGCTTTCGTCGAGGCTTTCCACGGGGATCTCGTCGGTGATCCGGTCCAGCAGGGCGGTCAGGGTCGCGACGGCGTCGCCGCCCGCGAAGACGAACTCGTCCACCCCGGCCGCCAGGTACGCCTCACGCTGCTCGCCGGGCCGCCCCGCGAGCAGCACCCGCTGCGCGCCGGCCGCCTTGAGCGCGGCGGCGACGGCCTCGGCCCGCTCGCCGTACAGCGCGTCGCTGGAGCAGAGGCAGGCGACCCGCGCGCCCGAGGCGGCGAACGCCTCGGCGAACGCGGCGGGTTCGGTGCCCTCCACCGAGGTGGTCGCGATGCCGCCGGCCTGGAACAGGTTGGCGGCGAAGGTGGTGCGCGCGGTGTGCGCGGCGGCGGAGCCGATCGAGGCGAGGAAGAGCCCGGGCCGGGCGCCGGTGGCCGCGAGGTACGCGTCCGAGCGGTCCCGCAGGGCCTCGTACGCCTCCGCGCGGCGCACCCTCGGCAGCCCGCCGCCCGGTGCGGCCGGGGCCGGCTCGCGGACCGGCGACTGCTCGCCCAGGTTCGGGAACTCGCTGACGCCGGTGACCGGTTCGCGCCGCTTGGCCAGTCGCACCGAGCGCTCCGCCCAGGTGGCCGCGATCCGCTCGCCGACCAGCCCGGACTCCAGTGCGGACCGCAGCCCGCCGGCGCGCTCGATCTCCTGGAACCACTCCCAGGCGGCGTGCGCCAGCTCGTCGGTCAGCCGCTCCACGTACCAGGAGCCGCCGGCCGGGTCGACGACCCGGGCCAGGTGCGACTCCTCCAGGAGGATGGACTGGGTGTTGCGGGCGATCCGGCGGGCGAAGGCGTCCGGCAGGCCGAGCGCGCTGTCGAACGGCTGGACGCTCACCGCGTCCGCCCCGCCGACCCCGGCGGCCAGGCAGGCGATCGTGGTGCGGAGCATGTTCACCCACGGGTCGCGGGCGGTCATCATCACCGCGGAGGTGACGGCGTGCTGGCGCTGTGCGGAGGACTCCGCGGCGGCGCCGGACACCTCGGCGACCCGGGACCAGAGCCGGCGCGCGGCCCGGAACTTGGCGATCGTCAGGAACTGGTCGGCGTCGGCCGCGTAGCGGAACTCCAGCTGGCCCAGCGCGGCGTCCACGGACAGCCCGGCGGCGGTCAGCGCACGCAGGTAGGCGACGCCGGTGGCCAGCGAGGCGCCGAGCTCCTGCGCGGGCGAGGCGCCGGCCTCGTGGTACGGCAGGGCGTCGACGGTCAGTGCGCGCAGGTCCGGGTAGTCCCCGGCGCAGCGGGCGGCGAGGGCGGTCGCCGCGGCGAGCAGTGCGTCGGTCCGTCCGGCCTCCCCGGTGCGGGCCTGCAGACCGAGCGGGTCGGCGCCGAGGTTGCCCGCGGCGGCGCTGGGGGAGACCTCGCGAACCTGGTAGAGCTGGAACAACTGTTCGGCCGCGTCCGGGAATTCGGGCCCCGCGTCGAGCACCACACCGGCCAGGTCGAGGTAGACGCCGGTCAGCGCCTCGGGCAGCGAGGCGACCGGCAGGCCGTTCCCGCCGAGCTCCAGCCAGAGCGAGCCTCCGCCGTGCTCCAGGTCGGCCAGCACCGCCTCGTTGGTCCGCCGGGGGTCCGGATGGGCGTGCCGCTGACGGATGTCCCAGCCCGTGACCGAACAGCCCTGGGGCCGGCTGCCGCGGACGAACGGCGGGAAGCCGGGGAGGCCGGGGTCGGCGGGGCCGTCCTCGGCGGTGTACAGCGGGCGGGCGCGCAGCCCGTCCTGGAGTGCGGTGGTGAGCGCCTGCTCGGCCGCTGCGCCGTCCGCGTGCTGCGCACCGGACTTGCGCAGCACACCCTCGACGAGGGTCTGCCACTGCTCTCGGTGTGCGGCCGGGAACTCGGCGGCCAGGGGGAGCCCTTCGGGCGGGACCGTCATGCCCGCAGGTTAGCGCTCCGTGGCAAGGCGTAGCAGGGGTGGATGGTGTGACCTTGCCCTCGCTGTGCACTCTGTTGCACTAACGGTGCCGCCGGTGTCACCGGGGCGGCGCGACGGGCTTGCCGCTGCTCCGCCCACCACCCGCCCGCCACCCGCTCACCGATGGCCTACCGGCGGCCCACCACCCGCTCACCGCCCACCCGTCACTCGCTTACCGGCCGGTTACCGGCGGCTTGCCGCGCGCTTGCCACCCGCTTGCCACGGGCCCGCCCCGCCGCGGTCGGGTTCCCCGCCTTGCTCCGTCCTACTCCGTCCGGATCCGGCGTCCGCGGCGGCCGGCGCGCGGCGTGGCGGCGAGCGCCGGCGCGAGCGCGAGTCCGAGCGCGGCGAGCAGCAGACCCGCCGCGACCGCGAAGGTCACGCGCATGCCGGTGGCGACCGGGCCGGGGGCCGCGGTCGCGACGTCGGAGGTGGCCGAGGCGAGGGTGAACACGGCGCCCATCAGGGAGGCGCCGGTGACCAGGCCGAGGTTGCGGGACAGGTTGAGCAGGCCGGAGACGACGCCCCGGCGGTCGGCGGGGACGTCCGCCATGGCGCCCGTGTTGTTGGCGGTCTGGAAGAGCGAGTAGCCGGCGGTGACGACGGCGACCGGCACGAGGTAGCCCGCCACGCCGAGCGAGTCCGGCAGCAGGGCGACGGCGAGCGCGCCGGCCGACGCGGCCGCCAGGCCGGCCGCCGTGGTGCGCGGCGCGCCGAACCGGTCGGTGATCCGCCCGGCCGGGATCCCGGTCAGGGCGGCGACCAGCGGGCCGGCCGACAGGGCGAGCCCGACCAGGGCCGCGTCCAGCCGGAGCGTCCGGGCGAGGTAGAAGGGGCCGACCACCAGCGTCGCCATCATCACCGTGGAGACGAGGGCACTCATCGCCAGGCTCGCGCTCAGCCGCCGGTCGCGCAGGACGCCCGGGCGGACCAGCGGCGCCGCCGCCCTGGTCTGGGCGAGTCCGAAGAGCACGACGCCCACGGCCGCCGCCGCCAGCAGGGCCAGGTTGAGAACGCCGAAGTGTCCGCGGCCGAGGGTCATGGCGAGTGCGTAGGCCCCGAGCGTCAGGGCGAGCAGCAGTGTGCCCAGGTGATCGAAGCGGGCCCGGGCGGCGCCGGACGCCGTTCGGTCGGCCGGGTCGGCCGGCAGGTGGCGACGGGCGAGCAGCAGGGCCGTCACCCCCAGCGGCACGTTGACCAGGAACACCGCCCGCCAGCCGGGACCGGCGAGCAGCACCCCGCCCAGCGTGGGGCCGAGCGCGGTGCCCACCGCGGACATCGTGCCCAGCAGCCCCATGGCGCGGCCGGTCCGCTCCTTCGGGACGATCCCCCCGACGAACGCCATGGTGAGCGCCATCATGACGGCCGCGCCGAGGCCCTGCGCCGCCCGGGCCGCGACCAGCAGCCCGAGGGTGGGGGCCAGACCGCACAGGACGGAGGCGGCGGTGAACAGCAGCAGGCCGCCCAGCAGCAGCCGCCGCCGTCCGACCAGGTCGCCGAGCCGGCCGACGGTGACGATCAGCGTGGTGACGGCCAGCAGGTAGGCGAGGACGACCCACTGCACGGCCTGGAACGAGGCGCCGAACGCCTGGGCCAGGGTCGGGAGGCCGACGTTGGCGATGCTGGTGCCGAGCGAGGACAGCAGCATGGAGAGCGAGAGGCCGGCGAGCGCCCACCGGACGGAGTCCGCCCGCGTCGCCCGTCCGGCCGCCGCCGGACTCTGTCCCGCGTCTGTGGTGGTCAACCCGAACTCCGTTCTCCGCGGCCCGGGGTGGGGCCGTCCCGTGGCCGCTGCGCGGCACACGTGGGGGAGCGTGCTCCGGGCGCGTCGGGGTGGCAAACTTTGTTGCCGGTTCCGGGACGACGGAGGTGGGAAGCGCGGATGGACGAACCAGAGGGCTACCGGGCGGTGCTCGACGAGGTGGCGCCCCGGCTCCGCCGGCTGCGGGAGAAACGGGGCATCACGCTCGCCGCCCTGTCGGAGACGACCGGCATCTCCAAGAGCACGCTGTCCCGGCTGGAGTCCGGCCAGCGGCGCCCGAGCCTGGAACTGCTGCTGCCGCTCGCCGGCGCCTACCGGGTGCCGTTGGACGAACTGGTCGGCGCCCCGGAGGTGGGCGACCCCCGGGTCCGGCTGACGCCGCGTGCGCTGCCGAACGGCGGGACGGTCGTCCCGCTGACCCGCAGCCCGGGCCCGCTCCAGGCGTACAAGCTGGTGATCGTCGACCGTGGCACCGAGCCGGACCTGCGGACGCACGAGGGCTACGAGTGGCTGTACGTGCTGGACGGCCGGCTGCGGCTGCTGCTGGGGGAGCACGACGTGGTCCTCGGCCCCGGCGAGGCGGCCGAGTTCGACACCCGGGTTCCGCACTGGTTCACCAGCGCGGACGGGCGCCCGGTGGAACTGCTCAGCCTGTTCGGGCGGCAGGGCGAGCGGATGCACGTCCGGGCGAGGCCGAAGGCCTGACGGCGGACCGGTGGGCCGGCGGGCCGGATGTGCCCCCGCCCGCCGACGGGGGCCGGCCCCGGCGGGATCAGCGGCGCATCCGCCGGACGAGGTCCCCGGCCGCCGCCGACCAGTGCGGGTGTTCGAAGCCGAACCCCGCGTCGAGGAGCCGCCTGGGCACCACCGCGCGGCTCTTGAGGAGCAGTTCGGTGTCCGAACGCAGGGCGAACGCGCCGACCTCGGCCATCCAGCGGGTGGCGGGCAGGCCGATCGGGACGCCCTTGGCCCGCCGGAGGGCCCGCATGAAGGCCCGCTGCGACAGCGGGGCGGGCGCCGCCAGGTTGACGGGGCCTTCGAGGTCGTCACGCTCGATCAGGAAGCGGACGGCGCGGACGAGGTCCCGGTCGTGGATCCAGGACATGTACTGGGTACCGCCGTCGATCGGCCCGCCGAAGCCGGTCCGGGCCAGCCTGACCAACTGCTCGAAGGCGCCGCCGCGGTCGGGGCTCATCACCATGGCGCAGCGCAGCGCGACCCGCCGGGTCGCGGGCGTCGCGGCGTCGGTCTGCTCGCGCTCCCAGGCGCGGGCGATCTGCACGCTGCGGTCCCAGGACCGGGGGGCGCCCGGCTCGCCGCCACCGAGCGGGCCGGCCTCGTCGTGCGGGGCGCCGTAGGTGTGGGGGTAGATGGTGGCGGTGCTCATCTGGAGCCAGACCCGGGGCGGGCGCCGGGCGCCGGCGACGGCCCGGCCGACGGTCCGGGTGGAGTGCACCCGCGAGTCCCTCATGTCGCGCTGGTTCTGCTCGGTGTAGCGGCAGTTGACGCTGCGCCCGGCGAGGTTGACGACGGCGTCGGCGCCGTCGATCACCTCGGTCCAGCGGCCCAGGGTGCGGCCGTCCCAGTAGATCTCCCGGTCGCGCCGGGGCTGCCTGGTCAGGACGAGGACCTCATGGCCCTCGGCGGTCAGCGCCCGGTCCAGGATGCGTCCGACCTGCCCGGTTCCCCCGGGTATGACGATCTTCATCGAGTTCCCCCCTCGGTGTGGTTCGCGGCCAGCGTAGCGAGATATGTGAACGCGTTCAAAACGGCCTCCGCCGCACTCGGCGGCCGAGGGAAATTCGATGGTCCGCGCGCCCGCCGCGGTGATACGGATGGCGCGTACCCGACCGCGCGGACCCGCGCCCGGATTCACGCCCGGGCCCGCGCCGGGACCGCACCCGGACCCGCGCCGGGACCCGCACCGACCGAGAAGAGGGCCTGCCTCCGATGTCCGTCCCCACCGCCACCGACTGGTCGGAGGTCTGTGCCCGTGACTTCGCCGTCCCGGCCGGCCGCCCGCTGGACGCCCTCGTCGACGAACTCGCCGCGGCCCTGGCCGACCCCGACCCGCTGGTCCGGGACGGTGACCCGTACGCGGTCCTCGGCACCTGGATCGAACGCGACGTGGTGGCCGGTGAGCTGCGGACCGCCCTCGGGCACCGGATGGCGGCGCGGTTCGGCGACCCGGCGATCGAGGCGCGGAGCTTCGCCGCCCTCGTCCTCGACATGATCGTCTCCCGGGGGGACCACGACCCGGCCTGGTTCGGGGCCTTCGCCCGCTGGTACCCGGCCGAGACCGACCTGCGCGGCCACCACCCCGAACTCGGCTGGCTGCACGCGGCCGCGCACGGCGCCGACCTGCTCGGCACGTTCGGCCGGCACCCCGCCGTCGCCCCCGGGCCGGTGCTCGACCTCGCCGCCGCCCGGCTGCTGGCCCGCACCGACCACCTGTTCGGCCAGCGCGAGGACGAGCGGACGGCGACCGGCGTCGCGCGCACCCTCACCAGGCCGGAGCTGACCGAGAAGGAGTGCGTCGACTGGGTCGAGCGGTCGGCCGCCGCCCTCGCGGACCACCGGCGGGGCCCGGCCCCGGCCTGGGTGTCCAACTGCGCGCGGACCCTGCGGGCGCTGCTCGTCCTCGCCCGGACCGGGGTGCGGGCGGCGGGCCCGGGCACGCCGCTGCTGCCTCTGGCCCACGGCCCCGCCGTCACGGACGCGCTGCTGCGGGCGCTGGGCCCGGTCTGAGGCCCGCTCCCCGGTCGCTCCCCGGTTGCTCCTCCGGCCGGCCCGGCGGCCGGAGCGGGCGTCCGGGGCGTGCCTCCGGGCCGGGCGTCCGGACCGGCCGTCCGGACCGGGCATCCGAGCGTTGGCCGGAAATGTGTCCGATTTCGTGGAACTGCGGCTGCTCCCCGCCCGACTGGTGGACCGGACCTCGGCGCGGTCGCCCGTGCCCGTCCTGCCCGTCCGTTCGTCTGCCCGTCCAAGGAGTGCTCGCGCATGTGCGGAATCACCGGCTGGGTGTCCTTTCATCAGGACGTCCGCCACAGCGCCCCCGTCATCGAGGCGATGACCGCCACCATGGCCCTGCGCGGCCCCGACGCCGGCGGCGTCTGGCTCGGTCGTCACGCCGCTCTCGGTCACCGCCGCCTCGCCGTGATCGACATCCAGGGCGGTGCGCAGCCCATGGTCGACCGCCGGGACGAGCCGGGTGTCGTCCTCACCTACAGCGGCGAGGTCTACAACCACCACCAGCTGCGGGCCGAGCTGACCGCCAAGGGTCACCGCTTCGAGACCCGCAGCGACACCGAGGTGGTCCTCCGCGCCTACCAGGAGTGGGGCGACGCCCTGGTCGACCGGCTGGAGGGCATGTACGCCTTCGGCATCTGGGACGAGCGCAACCAGCGCCTGCTGCTCGTCCGCGACCGGCTCGGCGTCAAGCCGCTGTTCTGGGCCGAGGTCGACGGCGGTCTGGTCTTCGGCTCCGAGCCCAAGGCGCTCTTCGCCCACCCCGACGTCACGCCCACCGTGGACGCCGACGGCCTGCGGGAGGCGTACAGCCTGCTCTTCAACACCGGCCCCACGGTCTGGGCCGGCGTCCGCGAGGTCCACCCCGGCGGCCTGCTCGTCCTCGACCGCGGGGGCGTCCGCGAGCGCCGTTACTGGGAGCTGACCGCCCGTCCGCACACCGACGACCTCGACGTCACCCTGGAGCAGATCGGGTCGCTGGTCAACCGCGCCGCCCGGGCCCAGCTGGAGGCGGACGTCCCGCTCTGCAGCCTGCTCTCCGGCGGCCTCGACTCCACCATCGTCACCGCCCTGGTCGCCGACGAACTCCGGCTCCAGGAGGGCCCGCAGGCCAAGCTGCGCTCCTACGCCGTCGACTACAGCGACCAGGCCGAGGAGTTCACCGGCGACGTGCTGCGCACCGGGCACGACACCCCGTTCGCGGCCGAGGCCGGAGCCTTCATAGGCAGCGACCACTCGACCGTCGTGCTCGACCCGCGCACCCTGCTCGACCTGGAGCACCGCCGGGCCGTGGTGATCTCCCGGGACTCGCCGATCGGCGTCGGCGACATGGACACCTCGCTGTACCTGCTGTTCGGCGAGATCCGCAAGCACTCCACGGTCGCCCTCTCCGGGGAGGCGGCGGACGAGGTGTTCGGCGGCTACCCGTGGTTCCACAACCCCAAGGCGCTCGCCGCGCAGACCTTCCCCTGGCTGCTCGTCACCGGCGACGAGGCGGCCATGCCGATCAACCCGGACCTCGCCGCGCACCTGCGCATCGGCGAGTTCCGCGACGACACCTACAGCGCCGCGCTCGCCGCCGTCCCGCACGTCGACGGCGAGACCCCGACCGAGCACCGCCAGCGCGAGATGCAGCACCTCTCGCTGACCCGCTGGCTGCGCCAGCTGCTGCACCGCAAGGACCGCCTCTCGATGGCCCAGAGCCTGGAGGTGCGGGTGCCCTACTGCGACCACCGCCTGGTCGAGTACGCCTTCAACACCCCCTGGGCGATGAAGAGCTACGACGGTCGGGAGAAGAGCCTGCTGCGCGCGACCGGGCAGGGCATCGCCCCGGACTCGGTGCTCTGGCGGCCGAAGAACCACTACCCGGCCACCCACCACGCCGACTACAACAGCGGCCTCCAGCGGCTCGCGCGCGAGGCGCTGGACGCGCCGCACGTGCGGGACATCGCCGACGAGACGGTCATCAAGAGCAGTCTGGACACCCCGGCGGACCAGCTGGAGTGGGGCCACCGGCTCCGCCTGGAGCGGGTCGTGGACCTGGCCCTCTGGCTCGACCACCACCGCCCGGCGCTCGCCGTCTGAGTGCCCGCCCGAGAGCCGAGCGCCCGCCCCCGCCGCACCCGGGGGCGGGCGCTCCTCGTTGCGCGCCCGGCCTGCGCGCCCCGCGCGTCTTCGCCCCGCGCGTCTTCGCCCCGCGCAACCGCCCCACGCAACCGCCCCGGGTTCGGCAAGTCCTCTACAGGGATGTAGATTCAATTGCTCCGGCCGGGTCGGCCCGCTCCGGAGACCGGTCGGGCGTAGAACGGACGGGACCGCCGGAGGTCCCGGACGCCCGGAGCGCACACCGAGGCCGGGCCGGGGCCCACCGAAGGCGGGCCGGGTCGTTCCGAGGAGGACGCGGATGCCTGACGATCCCCGCCACGGCCCGCTGGTGGCGATGCTGCTGGCGCTCACCGTGGTCACCGGGCTGGTCGACGCGGTGAGCTACCTCGCCCTCGGCCACGTCTTCGTCGCCAACATGACCGGCAACGTGGTCTTCCTCGGCTTCGCACTGGTCGGTGCGCCCGGGCTCTCCGCCTCGGCCTCGCTCGCGGCGCTCGCCGCCTTCCTGGCCGGTGCGGTGTCGGGCGGCCGTCTCGCCGAACACCGGCCGGACCACCGCGGCCGGCTGCTGGTCACCACCGTCACCGTGCAGGCGGTGCTGCTGGCCGGCTGCACCGTGGCGGCGGCCGTGTTCGGCCACACCCACGACCCGGTCCGCTACACCCTGATCGGCGTGCTGGGCTTCGCGATGGGCCTGCAGAACGCCGTCGTCCGGGCGCTGAAGGTCCCCGACCTGACCACCACCGTGCTGACCATGACGCTGACCGCCCTGGCCGCGGACCGCGCCGGGGCCCGCCGTCTGGCCTCCGCCGGCTGGATGTTCGCCGGAGCGCTCGCCGGGGCCGCCCTCGTCCTCGGGCCCGGCGTCCCGGCGGCGCTCGCGGCGGCCCTCGTCCTCGTCCTCGCGGTCGCCGCCGCCACCCACCGGGCCGGCCGCCTCACCCCGCCGTGGACCCGGCCCGGGGGCGCCGCCCCCTGACGGGCGTTCCGCCTCCCGCCCCGCAGGCGCCCGCCTGCGCCGCCGCACCGTGGACGCCGCCCGCACCGCCAGCACCGCCCGCCCCGTCGGCCCCGTCCGTTCGGTCCGTTCAGTCCGCGTCGTCCGTTCGGTCCGCGCCGCTCGGGTCACCCGGGTCGCTGGTCCGGTGCGCCTCGATGCGGGAGCGCTCGGCCGCCGGCAGCGAGCCGACCACGTCCTCGACCGTGCGGTGGGACAGCTCCGCGAACGCGCGGACCCACTCCACGAGTCCGGCGTCCGACTCGACCACCGGCCGCCGCCGACCGGCCGACCGCGGGCCGGTCGCGCGGGAGCCGGTCACCGCGGTGGCTCCGCCGCGTCCGGGACGGCCAGGAAGGCGTCCAGCTCCGCCCCGTACCAGCGGTCGGTGCGGCCCTGGGGCGTCATGCCGAGGCGTCGGCACACGGCGGCCGAGCGGTCGTTGCCGGGCCGGACGACGGCGTGGATCGCGCGGAGGCCGTCGGCGAAGCCCTTGGCCAGGGCGGCGCGGGCGGCCTCGGTGGCGTAGCCGTGGCCCCAGGAGTCGGGGTGGAGGTGCCAGCCGACCTCGACCTCGCCGTCACCGTCGGGCAGCGGGGCGAGCAGGACCGTGCCGACGACCAGGCCGGTGTCCCGCCGCTCCAGGGCCCACGCGCCGTGGCGGGGGTCGGTGGAGCGGGCCCGCAGCCGGTCGATCAGCGCGGGCGCCTCGTCGGGGGACTCCAGCGCCCGCGGGGTGGCGCCGAGCCAGCGCGCGACCTCCCAGCGGGAGTACAGGTCGAACGCGCGGTCGGTGTCGGCGCCGGTCCAGAGCCGGGCGGTCAGACGGTCGGTGACGAACACGGTGCTCCTCAGTCCTCCTGCGGCTGGTTGGCCCGGCCGCTCCAACGGGGCTCCCAACGGGCCCAGGACCGCTGCCAGTCGCGGTCGGCCCGCCGGGCGAGCGCGCGCAGCCGCAGGGCGAGCGCGACACCGATCAGCGTGGCCAGGGTGGTGGAGCCGGCCAGGCCGGTGCAGACGGCGGCGACGGTGAGGCCGATCCGGGTGTCCGGTGCCCTGGCGGGCTCGCCGGCGTCGTCCACCCAGAGGGTAACGGTGGGCCTGGTCAGGGTGGTGCGCGGCAGTTCGACGGTGCCGGTGTGCAGGCGGCCGTCCGGAGCCGCCCAGGCGGTCGAGACCTCCACCCGGTTCTCGTAGCCGCCGGCCCATCGGCTGTTCGCCGGCGGCTCCGGCACGGCCTTGCCGAGCACCGCGGCCTCGACCCGGTGCAGCCGGCCGCGTTCGGTCTGGGCGGTGCCTGCGGCGGTGCGGTAGCCGACCAGGGCGGCGGCGACGACACCGGCCACTCCGAGGGCGAGGGCGAGCGCGGCGGCGAGCCAGGCCCGGCTGCGGGCCCGGTCGACGGGGCGGATGAGCGGTTCGCGGGGGTCCGCCGAGCGGCCGAGGGCCCGACGCAGCTGACGGCCCACCCGCCGGGGCGCCGACGCTGGCCGGGCCGGGCGGGGTGTGGTGGACACGATGCGTGCTCCTCACGGCTGTTGGCGCTGTTCGGCCCCCGTCGGAACCATTTTCCAGCTCCGGCCCCCGTGCACAAGAGCCGTGCGGCCCCACCCGGCCCGGGGGCCTGCCCGCTCGTCCGTCGCCCACGGGTGTCTCTCCGCCGCTGCCTCCGCTCCCCGCCCGCCCCGGCCCCGGGGTGGTCGGGTCACCTCCCCGTGAGCATCAGCATCCGTACCAGCGAGACCACCCCGACGGCGATCGGCACCGCGTACCACCACGGGCGCAGCAGACCCCACCGGACGAGGTGCACGGTGCCCCAGTCGGTGAGCCAGGAGCCGATGTGGGCGCACATCGCGGGAACCCCGGCGGCCGTGACGCTCTCCTGGTCCCAGTGCCCGTCGGGCGGCCGGACGAGGAAGGACTTCAGCAGGAGCCAGGCCGTCAGCAGGTTGCCGGCGACGAGCAGGCCCCCGAGGAGCGCGAGGGCCGCCCGGTCCACCCCGTCCGCCCGGTCCGCTCCGTCCGCCTGCTTCGCGCGCTCCCCGTCCGCGCCCGGCATGGCCGGCGGAACGCCCTCGCCGTGCCGTCCGGTTCCGTCCCGGCCCTCCGGTGCCATCCGCGCCACCCCCGTCCCCCCGGTTCCCGCCCGGTGGGGGCGGGAGCCGTCCCCGTTTCCCCGGGAGGACGGTCCGCCGTCCCCGATCGGTTCTGGGCCTCCGTCAGGCCGCCCTGAATGAGGCCCTGAACGCCGTCCCGAACGCCGTCCCGAACGCCGCCCCGGGCCGCGGGACCGGAGCCCCGGCCCCGGTGTCGGCCCCGGCGTCGGCCGGGAGAGCGCGCAGGACCGGGACGTTCGGCCCTCGGCCGGGGCGGGGGTGAGGGGGCAGGCTGTCGGTGACCGCGTCCTCGTCGTGCCGGGACGCGGAGGTCCGGCCCGCTGTGGGGGCTCGCCGGGCCGCCGTGCGGAGCGGAGGGCGGTGTGGGGCCGCCCTCCGCTCACGTCTGCCGCCGAAGCCGACCTGCCACCGGAACCTCCGCCCCGTGAGGCGTTCTCCCAGCTCGGCGCCGTATTCTCCCCAGCTATACACTCGGAGTATACGTCGGGTGTATGGTCACCCCATGAGTGTTCCTTTGACCCTTCTCGGGCTGCTGGAGCGGGAACCGAGCCACGGCTACGACCTCAAGCGCGACTACGACGCCTTCTTCGGGCGCGGCAAGCCCCTGCCGTACGGTCAGGTCTATGCCACGCTCGGCCGGTTGGCGCGGGACGGCAAGGTCGTGGCCGGCGAGGCCGAGCCCGGCGACGGCCCCGAGCGCAAGCGCTACGTCATCACCGACGCGGGGGTGACCGAGTTCGAGCACTGGCTCACCGAGCCGGTCGCCCCCGAACCCACCCTGCAGTCGGTGCTGTTCACCAAGGTCGTCCTCGCCCTGATGCTCGGCCGCGACGCCGAGGAGTACCTCGACACCCAGCGCGCCGCCCACCTGCGCCGGATGCGCGAACTGACCGAACTGCGCCGGACCGGCCCGCTGATCGACGGCCTGCTCGCCGACCACGGCCTCTTCCACCTGGAGGCGGACCTCCGGTGGATCGACCTGACCACCGCCCGCCTGGACGCCCTCGCCGCGGAGGTACGCGCATGAGCCCGCTGATCGAAGCCCGTTCCGTCGAGCTGGCCTTCGGCGAGACCCCCGCCCTGCGCGGCGCCGACCTGTCGGTCGAGGCCGGCGAGGTGCTGGCCGTGATGGGCCCGAGCGGCTCCGGCAAGTCCACCCTGCTGCACTGCCTGGCCGGCATCCTGGTGCCCGACGCGGGCGAGGTGCACTTCGACGGGCAGCGCATGGACACCATGAACGAGGCCCGGCGCAGCGCCCTACGGCGGGACCGCTTCGGCTTCGTCTTCCAGTTCGGCCAGCTCGTCCCCGAACTGACCGCCGAGGAGAACGTCGCCCTGCCGCTGCTGCTCAACGGCGTCCGCCGGGCCGCCGCGCTCGCGGAGGCCCGTCCGTGGTTCGCCCGGCTCGGCCTGGACGGCATGGAGCGCCGCCGGTCCGGCGAACTGTCGGGTGGTCAGGCCCAGCGGGTGGCCCTCGCCCGCGGCCTGGTGACCCGTCCGCAGGTGCTCTTCGCCGACGAGCCGACCGGCGCGCTGGACTCGCTCACCGGTGAGCAGGTGATGGAGCTGATGGTCGACGCCGCCCGCTCGCAGGGCACCACCGTGGTCCTGGTCACCCATGAGGCCCGGGTCGCCGCCTACGCCGACCGCGAGGCGGTCGTCCGCGACGGCCGGGCCAGGACCCTCTCCTCCGGCCCGGCGCCGGGCGTCGCCGCAGGGCGGGCCGCCTCGTGATCGCCTTCGCCCTCCGGCTCGCCGTCGGCGGCGGCCGTGCCGCCGCCGTCCGACTGCTGACGATCACCGCCGCGGTGGCGATCGGCGTCGGACTGCTCCTCTCGACGCTGGCGAGCATCAACGCGGTCGAGAAGTCCAACGACCGCGCGCTCTGGCTCAACTCCGCGGCCGCGAGCCGGAACGAGACGGCGCCCGTCGACCCGCTCCGGTGGCGCCACAGCGCCGAGTACTACGACGGCGAGGAACTCCTCCACGTCGAGGTCGCCGCCACCGGCCCGACCTCGCCCGTCCCGCCGGGGGTTCCCGCGCTCCCGAAGGCCGGCGAGTACTACGCCTCGCCGGCCCTGGCGAAGCGGATCCGCGAGACCCCGGCCGTGCAGCTGGGCGACCGCTTCCCGGGCCGGCTCGCCGGGGAGATCGGCGCCGCGGCCCTGCCGTCCCCGGACTCGCTGCTCGTCCTGGTCGGCCGGAGCCCCGAGGAGCTCGCCGCCCGGCCGGGCGCCCGGCAGTTCACCACCATCGCCACCGCCCTGCCGGCCGGCTGCGACGGCAACGAATGCCCGGGCGCGGGCGTGCGCGGCGACGCGATGACGCTCATCCTCTCCGTCGTCGCGGGGGCGCTGCTCTTCCCCGTGCTGGTCTTCATCGGCACCGCGACCCGGCTCTCCGCGGCGACCCGGGAGCAGCGCTACGCCGCGATGCGCCTGGTCGGCGCGACCCCGCGCCAGATCACCGTGATCTCGACCGTCGAGTCCGCCGTCGCCGCGGCCGCCGGAACGGTGCTCGGCTTCGCCACCTACCTGCTGCTGCGCCCGCTGGTGGCGACGGTCCCGTTCACCGGTCGGCGCTTCTTCCTCGACGACCTCTCGCTCACGCCCGTCCAGGTGACGGCCGTCCTGCTGGGCGTCCCACTGGTCGCGGCGGCCGCCGCCCGGCTGGCGCTGCGCCGGGTCACCGTCTCCCCGCTCGGCGTCTCCCGCCGCGTCACCCCGAAGCCGCCGACGGCCTGGCGGGTCGTGCCGCTGGTCGCGGGACTCGCCGAACTCGGCTGGTTCGTCGGCCGCCGCCCGCAGTCGACCGACGGGCAGACCGCCGCCTACCTGACCGGCTTCCTGGTGATCATGCTCGGACTGGTGGTCGCCGGACCCTGGCTGACCATGGCCGCCGCCCGGCTGGTCGCCGTCCGGACGAGCCGCCCGGCCACCCTGATCGCCGTGCGGCGGCTCGCGGACGATCCGAGGGCCGGGTTCCGCTCGGTCGCCGGCCTGGTGCTGGCCCTCTTCGTGACCACGGCGACCGTCGCCATCATCGGCACCATCGACGCCAACCGCGGTGTGCTCAGCGGGGACCCGGGGACCCGGGTCGCGGTGGAGCACGGCGTGCTGGACGACGGGCCGCCGATGACCGCCGCCGTCCCGGACCGGGTGCTGGCCGCACTGCGCGCCGTCCCGGGCTTCAAGGGGCTCGTCGTGGCGCACGCCAACCCCGACGGCGTGGGCCGGGACCCGGAGGACCCGCGCGGCCGGGAGCCCGTCCTGACCCTCTGTTCGGAACTCGCCACCACCCCGGTGGTGGGCCACTGCGCGGCCGGCGCGGGTGTGGCCGCCGTCCCGCACCACGGCCTCCTCGACCTGCGGTCCCGGACGGGGACGCAGTGGCCGACCGTGCCGCTCTCCGTGGAGGAGGTCGCGAAACTGCCCGTCAACGCGCTCTACGTGACGACCGACGGCTCGAAGGCGGCCATGGAGCAGGTCCGCACCCTGCTGTCCCGGGCCTTCCCGGACCAGGTCGCGCGGATGGTCGACGACTGGGGCTCCAGCCAGCAGCAGCAACTGGCCGGCTGGCGCCAGCTCGCGGACGTGGTGCTGCTCACCACCCTGCCGATCGCCGGGTGCAGCCTGGCGGTCAGCGTGGTGGCGGGGCTCTCCGACCGGCGCCGGCCGTTCGCGATGCTCCGGCTCACCGGTGCGCCGCTGGGGCTGTTGCAGCGGGTGGTCGGTCTGGAGAGCGCGCTGCCGCTGCTGGTGGTCGCCGCGGTCTCCACGGGGACGGGCTTCGGCGCGGCGGCGATGTTCCTCAAGTCGCAGATGGGGTACGACCTGGTCTCCCCGGGAGCGGTGTACTTCGTCCTCGTCGTGCTGGGGCTCGCGGCCTCGCTCGGGATCATCGCCTCGACGCTGCCCCTGCTGAAGCGGATCACCGGCCCGGAGGCGGCCCGCAACGGCTGACCGCCCCGGACCGCGGCGCCCGCACCAGGGTCCTTCGCGCCCGTACCCCGTCCCCGTCCCCGTGTCAGGTCACCGGCCGGGGACGGGGTACGCGTGCGTCCCGGCCCGCCGGACGTCGCCCAGCTCCGGGCGCCAGCTGCCGAGGACCAGCGCGGACGGGTAGAACATCGGGCCCGGCAGCGCGTCCAGCCGGAACCGCTCCCAGCCGCCGCAGGCGTGCGGCTCGGTGACCACGGCGTCGGCCAGGCTCGGCGGGGCGAGCACGGCCGCGGTCACCCGGGGGCGGCCCAGCTCGTGGTCGAGCAGGACGGCGAGCACCCGCATCTCCTCGGCGGGCAGCACGATCCCGGTCTCCTCGGCGAGTTCGCGCGCCGCGGTCTGCTCGAAGGACTCGCCGCCGTCGACCTTGCCGCCGGGCAGGCTCCAGGTGGGCGGCTCGCCGGCGGTGGTCCGCCGGCCGAGCAGCACCCGGCCGTCCCTGGTGGGCACGATCACCCCGGCCCCGAGCATCGGTGCGGTCGTCAACTGCTGTTCCTCCCCGTGGGTGCTGCCGGAGGGTGGGCCCGCGGGCGTCACCAGGCGGAGCGGTCGAAGTCCTTCAGGAAGACGCCGTACAGGTCCTCGCCCTGCTCGCCGCGCACGATCGGGTCGTAGACCCGGGCCGCGCCGTCGACCAGGTCGAGCGGGGCGTGGAAGCCCTCCTCGGCGAGCCGCATCTTGTCCGGGTGCGGGCGCTCGTCGGTGATCCAGCCGGTGTCGACGGCGGTCATCAGGATGCCGTCGTTCTGGAACATCTCCTGCGCGCTGGTGCGGGTGAGCATGTTCAGCGCGGCCTTGGCCATGTTGGTGTGCGGGTGGCCGGCGCCCTTGTAGCCGCGCTGGAACACGCCCTCCATCGCGGAGACGTTGACCACGTACTTGCGCCGGGACGGCGAGGCGGCCATCGCCGGGCGGAGCCGGCTGATCAGGATGAACGGCGCGGTGGAGTTGCAGAGCTGCACCTCCAGCAGCTCGACCGGGCCGACCTCGCTGACGGTCTGCACCCAGCTGTTGGTGTCCGCGAGGTCGGGGACCAGGCCGCCGGCGTCGATCGCCGTGCCCGCCCGGATCCGATCGGGCGCCGCCGAACCGGTGAGCAGGGCGAGCGAGGTGACGTCCTCGGCGGAGATCCGCTCGCCCCCGCCGCCGGCCTGGTGCGGCAGGGCCGGCAGGTCGACGCTGCCGCTGCCGAAGCGGCCGATCGTGGTGGACTGCGGCAGCATGCCGGCCGGCAGCGGAGCCGACTCGGCGGCGAGCAGCTCGCGGTAGGACTCCGGCGGGCGGCGGACCGTCTGCGCGGCGTTGTTGATCAGGATGTCGAGCGGGCCGTCGGCGGCGACCTCGTCGGCCAGCGCCATGACCTGGGCCGGGTCGCGCAGGTCGATGCCGACGACCTTGAGCCGGTGCAGCCAGTCGGCGCTGTCCGGCATCGCCGTGAACCGGCGGATGGCGTCGTTCGGGAAGCGCGTGGTGATCGTGGTGTGCGCGCCGTCGCGCAGCAGCATCAGCGCGATGTACATCCCGATCTTGGCCCGGCCGCCGGTGAGCAGCGCGCGCTTGCCGGTGAGGTCGGCGCGGGCGTCGCGGCGGGACCGGTTCTTGACGGCGCAGTCCTGGCAGAGGTTGTGGTAGAACGCGTCGACCTCGGTGTACCGCTGCTTGCAGATGTAGCAGGAGCGGGGGCGCTCCAGGATGCCGGCGATCTCGTTGGTGGTGACGGTGGTCAGGCCGAAGGCGCCCGCGGTCTCGTCGTCGATCCGGGTCGGTGCGCCGGTCGCGGTCTTCGCGGTGACCTCGCGGTCGTTGGCGGTCTTCCGGGCCCGGGTCTCCTGCCGGCGGCGCTGCTTGAGCGTGCGGAATATGCCGCCGACGGCCTGGCGGACGGTGATCGCGTCCGGGTGGTCGACGTGCATCCGGTCCAGTTCGGCGATGACGTCCAGGCAGAGCTTCAGCCGCTCCGGGTCGAGGCCGGGGCCGTAGTCGATCTCCTCGGCGGTCCCGGTGCCGTTGTCCTGCTCGATGCCCACGCCCGCCGTCATGCCTGTTGCCGCTTCCCTGGTTGCTGTTCGCCGTTGCTGTTCGCCACCGCCGTTACCGCGTGAATGCTACGGGAGCGGCCCCGGCCGGGGCGAAACCCGGGAACCTTGGAGGAACCTCCAAGCAGGGTCCCCGTTCGGTGATCATGGCTTGTGCGGTGCACCAGCAAACGGGGTCGAACTGGCTTTTGACCGCGGGGTGCCGGAGAATCGAACGTTGGGTGCAGGGGCGCCCGAGTGCGCCCTGCGGCTGTGCCGCACCCGCACCCGAGGTGTCATTTCTCCCAGCCAGAGAGCCCCGTTTCATGCGCTTCCTGAACGACCTCACGCCGTCGTACGACCTGACGTACGACGACGTCTTCATGGTCCCCAGCCGCTCCGCAGTGGGCTCCCGACAGGGTGTCGACCTCTCCTCGAACGACGGCACCGGCACGACCGTCCCGCTGGTGGTCGCCAACATGACCGCCATCGCCGGCCGCCGGATGGCCGAGACCGTCGCCCGCCGCGGCGGCCTGGTCGCCATCCCGCAGGACATCCCGACCGAGGTGATCGCCGACGTCATCGGCTGGGTCAAGCGCCGCCACCTGGTGCACGACACCGCCCTCACGCTCGGCCCCGGCGCCACCGTCGCCGAGGCCCTCTCGCTGCTGCCCAAGCGCGCCCACGGCGCGCTCGTGGTCGTCGAGGACGGCCGGCCGGTCGGCGTCGTCACCGACTCCGACTGCCAGGGCGTCGACCGCTTCACCTCGCTCGTCGACGTGATGTCCCGCGAGCTGCTCCTCCTGGACGAGGGCATCGACCCGCGTGCCGCCTTCGACAGGCTCAGCGAGGCCCACCGCAGGCTCGCCCCCGTCGTCGACGCCGAGGGCCGCCTGGTCGGCATCCTGACCCGCAAGAACGCGCTGCGCGCCACCCTCTACACCCCGGCCGTCGACGCCGCCGGCAACCTGCGGGTCGCCGCCACCGTCGGCATCAACGGCGATGTCGCGGGCAAGGCCAAGGCCCTCCTGGAGGCCGGCGCCGACACCCTGGTCGTCGACACCGCGCACGGCCACCAGGAGTCGATGATCAGCGCGCTGCGGGCCGTCCGCGGCCTGGACCCGCAGGTCCCGATCGTGGCCGGCAACGTCGTCTCGGCGGTCGGTGTCCGCGACCTCGTCGAGGCGGGCGCCGACATCCTGAAGGTCGGGGTCGGACCGGGCGCGATGTGCACCACCCGGATGATGACCGGCGTGGGCCGTCCGCAGTTCTCCGCCGTCCTGGAGTGCGCCGCCGAGGCGCGCCGGCTCGGCAAGCACGTCTGGGCCGACGGCGGCGTCCGCCACCCGCGCGACGTCGCGATGGCGCTGGCCGCCGGCGCCTCCAACGTGATGATCGGTTCCTGGTTCGCCGGCACCTACGAGTCGCCGGGCGACCTCCAGGTCACCGCCGACGGCCGCCAGTACAAGGAGTCGTTCGGCATGGCCTCGAAGCGGGCCGTGAGCAACCGCACCTCCCAGGACTCCACCTACGACCGGGCGCGCAAGGCCCTGTTCGAGGAGGGCATCTCGCACTCCCGGATGTTCCTGGACCCGGCCCGCCCGGGCGTCGAGGACCTCATCGACTCGATCGTGGCCGGCGTGCGCAGCTCCTGCACCTACGCGGGCGCGGCCTCCCTGGAGGAGTTCCACGAGAAGGCCGTCGTCGGCATCCAGAGCGCCGCCGGCTACGCCGAGGGCAAGCCGCTGCACTCCAGCTGGGCCTGACGCCTAGCGCTGAAGCCCACCGCCGGCCGGGCGGCTCCTCGCGACGGGGAGCCGCCCGGCCGGCGTCGTGGCGGGGTGCGGGCGGGCCTCCGCCGTGGCCGGGTGCAGGCCCGTCGGGGCGAGCAGCGCCCGGCCGAGCAGCCCCACCGCGCCGTCCAGCGTCGCGGTGAACGCCACGGCGGCGCCCGGCAGCCCGCGCAGCTCCCAGAGCACCCGGACCGACGACCAGGCCGCGTCCCGGGCGGCGTCGACCGACCACGCGCCGATCCGGTGGGTCAGCGGCTCGATCCGTTCCAGCAGGTCCGGCCCCGGCATCAGCTGCTCCCGGACCGCCGCCTCCACCCCGGCCAGCAGACCGTTGATCCGGTGGTAGTCGGCCGCGAGCTGCCCGGGCTCGCGGCCCAGCCGCCGGCAGGTGTCGATCACGGCGAGCGGCAGGTCGTGCTGGATGTGCGCGTTCATCCCGGCCAGCGCGAACTGGACCGGGTGCACCTCCGGGCACGCCCGCCGCTCGAACAGCGGCTGCCAGCTGGCCGGCGGCCGGCGCCCGGCCGCCACGGCGTCCACGGCCAGCAGGTAGCGCCCGGCGAACACGACGTCCAGCTCGGCCACGGCGCCGGGGTCCGCGAACTCCCCGAGTCGGGCACGGACCGTCTCCGTCACGGTCAGGTACATCCGGTTGAACACCGCGACGCCGTCACCGGGCGGCAGCCCGCGCCCGATCGCCCGCAGCCGACGGATCACGCCGTCGACCCCGATCGCCACCCGCGTGTGCGTGCCGGCCATCCGTCACCCTCCGATGTCGATCGTGCACTGATCGCATCATCGTGACAGCCGCCTGCCCGGGCCCGGTCGATGCCGCGCGGAGCCCCCGGCCGCTCCTCCGTCCCCCTCCGCCACTCAGCCCAGCTCGTACTCCAGGACGTAGGTGTGGGCGCCCTGCTCGTCGACGTTCAGCTCGAACGTGCCGGTGATCCCCGTCAGCCCGCCCGAGCCGGTCCCCGCCACCACCCGGATCGCGAGGCGCTCGCCCTGGCTCCCCGGCGCGGAGTGCTGCAGCACGAACGACCCCTGCCGCCCGTCCAGCGTGCCCGTGAACCGCTCCACCGCCACGTACGCGGCCGGCCCGCCCTCGCCGTCCATCACCGAGAACATCCGCACCAGGCTCGTCCCCGTCAGCCCGCCCGTGAAGTCCTTGGTGATCCGCACCCGGCCGACCGTCGACCCCGGCTGCTCGTCCGTCTCCTCCGGCTCGAACGCCGTCAGCTCGAACGCCCCGCTCGTCCTGCTCCCCATGGCACCGTCCCTCGACCGAACCCCGCGGCCGGGCCCGTCGCCGACCGCAGACCCACCCTTGCACGCCCCACCGACAAGCGCGCCGCGGCGCCGTGCGGGCGGCCGGCCCGGCGGCCCCGCGGCCGCTCAGTACTCCCAGCGGAGGGCCAGCGCGGCCGCGTCGTCGTCCAGACCGGTCGGGGAGACCCACGCCGCCAGATCGTCGAGGAGGGCGTCGAGGAGGGCGTCGGGCGCGGTGGCGTGCAGGGCGGCGAGACGGTCGGTGATCGGGTAGAAGCGGCCCGCCGGGTCGCGGGCCTCGGAGAACCCGTCGGTGTGCAGGAGCAGGAGGTCCCCGGCGAGCGGTTCGAACGGATCGGCCCGGTAGCGGCCGCCGCCGAGGAGATCGAGCAGGCCGAGCGGCGGCGCGTGCCGGGAGGGCACGAGTTCGGTCACCCGGCCCGCGCGGCGCAGCAGGGCGTGCGGATGGCCGCAGTTGACCAGGAGGGCGGAGCCCCCCGGTCCGCCGACGCCGAGCAGCACGGCGGTGGCGAACCGCTCGTTGTCCGGCCGGGCGACCAGCGCGGCGTCCAGCCGCCCGGCGAGCCGGGCGAGGTCGGGCTCGGTGCGGGCCGCCGCACGGAAGGCCCCGAGGACGTCGGCCGCCGTCTCGACGGCCGACAGCCCGTGCCCCTGGACGTCCCCGAGCAGCACCCGGATGCCGAACGGCGTGTCGGCCACCTCGTAGAGGTCGCCGCCGATCCGCGCCTCGGCCGCCGCCGCGACGTACCGGACGGCGATCCGCAGCGGGCCGATCCGTTCCGGGGGAGGGCGCAGCAGCGCCCGCTGCGCCGCCTCGGAGACCGTCCGGACCTGGAGCAGCTCGCGTTCCCGGGAGGAGATCAGCACGACGTTGGCGGTGCTCGCGAGGGTCGCCGCGAGGATGGTGACCAGCGCGGTGAGGTGGACGGAACCCGACACGGCGGTGTTGCCCCGCTCCAGCAGCCCGGCCGCGACGGCCGCGGCCACCCCGGTGGCCAACGGCACCCGGGCACGGCGGGTGGTCGCCCCGACCAGCACGGGTGCCACCGCGAGGACGGGGGAGAGGGTCGTCCCCGGGCCGGTGAGGAGATCGGCCACCACGGCCGCGACCAGCAGCAGGAAGGCGCAGTGGAGCAGCAGCCGGGTCCGCCGCGGCAGGCGCGGCGGCCGTGCCCCGTCCCGCGGGCCGTCGGCGGTCACGGTCACGCACTCGCCTCCCAGGAGGTCGACGGAGGCACCGGGAGGGGCGCCTGCGCGCTTCCACCCTCTTCCACCCTCCACTCTCCACCGGGGCCGCCGCGGACGGCATCCCGGCGGGCCGGCCTGCTCCGCCCGGTCCGCCCGCCCGGTCCGGTCCGGCGGGCCGGATAGGCTGGCCGGCGAGATGAGACGCAAGAGCACGCCGCCGGCCGCCCCCCTCCCGCAACGCCTCGGAGTGGACCCGGTGCACCTGCGGCTGCCGGTCGTCGGCGGCCCGTGGCCGACGGTGCGCGCGTACCTGGCCGAGCGGCTGCCCGCCGCGGCGGTCGAGCGGGTCGGCGCCCTGCTGGACGAGCACGGGATCGTCGGTGAGGACGGGCTGCCGATCGCGCCGGACGAGCCGTTCCGGCCCGGGACGCACCTGTGGTTCTACCGGGAGCTGCCGGCGGAGGTGCCGGTCCCGTTCGCGCTGGACGTGCTGCACCACGACGAGCACCTCGTGGTGGTCGACAAGCCGCACTTCCTGGCCACCACCCCCCGCGGCCGGCACGTCGTGGAGACGGCGCTCTCCCGGCTGCGCCACGCACTCGCCCTGCCGGCCCTCAGCCCGGCGCACCGGCTGGACCGGCTGACGGCCGGGCTGGCGATGTTCGTGGTCCGCCCGGAGGACCGGGGCGCCTACCAGACGCTGTTCCGGGACCGCCTGGTCCACAAGGAGTACCAGGCGGTCGCGCCGTACGACCCGGACCTGGAGCTGCCCCGGACGGTGCGCAGCCACATCCTCAAGGAGCGCGGCGAGATCGCGGCCCGCGACGTGGACGCGCCGCCGAACAGCGAGAGCCGGATCGACCTGGCCGAGCGGCGCGGCGCGCTGGCCCGCTACCTGCTGCTGCCGTCGACCGGGCGGACGCACCAGCTGCGCCTGCACATGAGCGGCCTGGGCGTGCCGATCCTCGGCGACCCGGTGTACCCCGTGGTGCTGCCCGAGCCGGCCCCGGACGACTTTCGCCGCCCGCTCCAACTGCTCTCCTCGGTGGTCGAGTTCACCGATCCGCTGAGCGGGCGCCCGCGCCGTTTCGAGAGCCGCCGGACGTTGTCCGCGTGGGCCGACCCGGCCGGGTGGGCCGGGCCGGCCGACCCGGAGGTCCGACCCGCCCCGAGCCCGCCGCCGTCCGCCCCACCGCAGGCGGGCCGACTGTCCTAGGCCGGAGGGCGGAGGACGAAGGGCCGAGGTGGGGGCGGGTCCGGCGGCCGATCCGGATCGGACCGGTCCGGGGTGATCGTGGTGCCATGAACGCAGAACAGATCAGCAACCGCCCCGTCGCCCTGGTCACCGGCGCCTCGCGCGGTCTCGGCCGGGCGCTCGCCCGGGCCCTCGCCGCCGACGGCTGGCAGCTCGTGATCACCTCCCGGGGCGGGGCCGAACTCGCCACCGCGGAGGCCGAGCTGGCTGAGCTCACCACGGTGGTGGCACTCGCCGGTTCGATCGTCGACGACGACCACCGGGCCCGTCTCGCCTCGGCCGCGGCGGCCCTCGGCGGGGCACGGCTCCTGGTGAACAACGCCGGGACCCTCAACGGCGCCGACGCGGCCGGTGCCGACGGCGGCTGCGAACCCCTGCCCCGTCTGGCGGACTTCCCGCTGCCCGAGCTGCTGGAGACGTTCGAGGTCAACGTCCTCGCCCCGATCGCGTTGACCCAGCTCGTCCTGCCGCAGCTGCGCGCCCACACCGGTGACGTCCTCAACATCAGCTCGGACGCGGCGGCGGTGGCGTACGAGGGGTGGGGCGGCTACGGCGCGAGCAAGGCGGCGCTGGACCTCGCCTCGGCCGTACTGGCCGTCGAGGAGCCAGAGTTGCGGGTCTGGGCGGTGGATCCGGGCAGCATGCGCACCAGGATGCTCCAGGAGGCGAGCCCGGGCGAGGACATCTCCGGTGAGCCGCTGCCCGAGGAGGTGGCGCCCGCGCTGCTCACCCTCGTCCGCGACCGGGCCGCCTCCGGCCGGTACCGCGCCTCCGAGCTGCTCGCCGACCGGGTCGGCCCCGCCGGCGCCGTGACGGCCGGACCGGACCCCGCCGCCCCCGCCGCCGAGGCCCCCGGCCACGCCTTCGCCGAGGCCCCCGTCGGTGCCGTGCCCCTGGCCGCGTCGTCCGCCCGCCGGGGGGACCGGTGACCGCGGTCGCCGAGCCCGCCCTCGACGTCACCGTCCCGCCCGAACTCTCCGCCCGCGCACCCGCGGAGGCCCGCGGCACGGCCCGGGACGGCGTCCGGATGCTGGTCGGCCGCCGGAACGCCCGGGGCACCGACACCGTCGCGCACCACCGCTTCACCGAGCTGCCCGAGGTGCTTCGCCCCGGCGACCTCCTGGTGGTCAACAACTCGGCCACCCTGCCCGCCGCGCTGCTGGGCCGGCTGCCCGACGGGGGCCCGGTCGCCCTGCACCTGTCCTCCAGCCGGCCGGACCGGCACGGCGCGCACCTGGTCGAACTGCGCCGCGTCGTCCCGGGGAGGGCGCCCGCCTACTTCCCGCCGGCGCAGTCGCCCGCCCGGCCCGGGCTGCGGGTGTCGCTGCCGGCGGGCGGCTCGGCCGAGCTGACCGCACCGTTCACGCCCCGGCTCTGGCACGCCCGGCTCGTCCTCCCGGGTCCGCTGACCGGGTACCTCGCGCAGCACGGCCGGGCCGTCCGCTACGGCTACGTCGACCGCGACTGGCCGATCGAGGCCTACCAGACGGTGTTCGCGACCGTCCCGGGAAGCAGTGAGATGCCCAGTGCGGCGCGGCCGTTCAGCGCCGAGGTGGTGGCCCGGCTGACCGGTCGGGGCGTGCTGCTGGCACCGATCACGCTGCACACCGGGGTCGCCTCCCCGGAGGCGCACGAGCCGCCGTACGCGGAGTGGTTCCGGGTACCGGCCGCCACCGCCCGGTTGGTCGACCACGTCCGGGCCGGCGGCGGGCGGGTGATCGCGGTGGGCACCACGGCCGTTCGTGCCCTGGAGTCGGCGGCCGGCCCGGACGGCGCGGTCCGGGAGGCCGAGGGCTGGACGGAGCTGGTGGTCACCCCCGAGCGCGGCGTGCGGGCGGTGGACGGCCTGCTCACCGGCTGGCACGAGCCGCGGGCCTCGCACCTGCACCTGCTCGCTGCCGTCGCGGGCCTGCCGCTGCTGGCGCGCTGCTACCGGGAGGCGGTCCGGCAGCGGTACCTGTGGCACGAGTTCGGCGACGTCAACCTGCTGCTCCCGGACTGACCGGCGGCGCCCCCGGAATCCCGCGCAGCCGGGCCGTGCCGTGCCGTGCCGTGCCGGTCCCCGGCCGTGCTACCGCTCCACCAGGCCCGGCGGAAGCTCCAGTTCGAACCAGACCACCTTCCCGTCCGGTGTCTTCCGGCTGCCCCAGCGGTGGGCGAGCTCGTTGACCAGGTGGATACCGCGCCCGCCCTCGTCCTCCTCCCGCGCGCGGCGCATCCGGGGCGACTCGGCGTCCTGGTCGGCGACCTCGACGGTGAGCGTCCGGTTGCACAACAGCCTCAGCTGGGTGGGGGATCCGGCGTGCACCAGGGCGTTGGTGATCAGCTCGCTGGTGAGCAGTTCGGCCCAGTCGGCGAGCGCGCCCAGCCCCCAGTCGCCGAGCGTGTCACGGGTGAAGCGGCGCGAGTGGGCGACCATCGCGTGGTCGTCGCCGAGCGGGAGGGTGGCGATCCGGTCGGAGCCGACCGGCCGGGCCTGCGCGATGATGACGGCGATGTCGTCCTCGCTGGTGCGGCCGGTGAGTTCGGCCAGCACCGCGTCGCAGGTCTGCTCCGGTGAGCGGTGGGTGCCGGCGGCGATGGTGCGGCAGAGCAGGTCGAGGCCCTCGTCGAGGTCACGGCCGCGCCGCTCCACCAGCCCGTCGGTGTACAGGGCCAGCAGGCCGTCCTCGGGGAGGGTGAACTCGACGCTCTCGAAGGGGACTCCGCCCACCCCGAGCGGAGCCCCGGGCGGCAGCTCGACGAGCCGGGCGCCGCCCCGGCCGTCGCCCACCACCGGCGGCAGGTGGCCCGCGCAGGAGGCGATGCAGTGCCGGCCGACGGGGTCGTACACCACGCAGACGCAGGTGGCGAACTGGCCCTCGCCGATCGCCGTGGTGGCCTCGTCCAGCCGGTGCATGACCCGGTCCGGCGACAGTTCCAGGGTGATCAGGGTGCGGGCCACCGTGCGGAGTTGCCCCATGGTCGCGGCGGCCCGGATGCCGTGGCCCATGACGTCGCCGACCACCAGGGCGACCCGGCCGGAGGAGAGCGGGACGACGTCGAACCAGTCGCCGCCGACCTCGCTGACCACGCTGCTGGGCAGGTACCGGTAGGCGATCTCCAGCCCCAGGGTGCGGTGGATCTCCTGCGGCAGCAGGCTCCTTTGCAGGGTGAGCGCGGTCTCCCGCTCCCGGCGGTAGAGCCGGCCGTTGTCGATGGCCAGCGCGGTGCGGGCGGCCAGCTCCTCGGCCAGCGAGCGGTCCGCCGCGCCGAACGGCAGCGGGTTGCGGGTGCGGATGAACTCCACGCCGCCGAGCACCAGTCCGCGCGCCAGCAGCGGCACCATCAGGTAGGAGTGCACGCCGGCGTCGAGCCCCGGCTGCACCCGGTCCTCCGAGGCCACGATCCGGCGCAGCGCCGCCTCGTCCACCTCCGAGACGAGGATCGAGCGGCCGGTGCGCAGGCTCTCCGCGTACACCTGGGCGGACTGCGAGGTCGTGCCGACCTGGTCGGCCGCCCGGGACATGGTGCCGTCGGCGGCGGCCTCGCCGACGGCCACGGCCCGCATGAGCACCGAGCCGTCGGCCGGGACGGGGGACGGGTCCTCGCCGCCGAGCACCGCGTCGCGCAGGTCGACGGTGACGAAGTCGGCGAAGCGGGGGATCACCACCTCCACCAACTCCTCGGAGGTGCGGTCCAGATCGAGCGTGGTGCCGATCCTGGTGGAGGCCTCGTTGAGGAGGGACAGCCGCTGCTGCGCGGCCCGCGCCTCGTCCAGGGCGCGCTGGCGGGCCGCCGCCGCGTCCCGTTCCCGGGTGAACAGCAGGGCGTTGTCGATCGCGACGGCCGCGCGGACGGACAGCTCCCCGGCCAGCGCCAGGTCGTCGTCCTCGTACGGATGGTCCATCACCGTCCGGTAGAAGGCGGCGACACCGACCGGTGAGCCCCGGGCGATCAGCGGCACCACCATGAACGAGCGGACGTTCTGTTCGTGGACGGCCGCCGTGCGGACCGGGTCGTTCGCGAACCAGGCCATCCCGGCCTCGTCCATCCTCGGCACCAGCACCGGCCTGCGACGGGTGAGGGCCCAGGCGTAGGGCGAGCCGGGCAGGAACCGCTGCACGCCGCCGGTCCGGTCGATCGGTTCGAGCGTCGAGCCGTGCGCCGAGTGGAACGCCATCCGCCGCAGCACCGCGGAGCCGTCCGTCGACGGCCGGGCCTCGCGCTCGCCCCGTACCAGGTCGTCCAGCACCTCGACCACCACCGTGTCGGCCAGCCGGGGCGTCGCCACCTCGGCCAACTCCAGTGCGGTCTGGGCCAGATCGAGCGTGGTGCCGATCCGGGTGGAGGCCACGTTCACCAGCGCCAGCCGCTCCTGTGCGGCCTTCGCCTCGCGCAGGGCCTGCTGCCGCGCCAGCACGATCTGGTGCTGGCGCAGGTAGAGGCGGGCGTTGTCGATGGCGACGGCCGCCCGGGAGGCCAGCTCGTCACCGAGCGTGATGTCCGCCTCGGCGAAGGACTCCCGCTCCCCGCGCCGCGAGTACACGATCATGCCGAGGGTGGTGCCGCGCGCCACCAGCGGGGTGATCCGCACGGACCGCGGCCGGTCGCCCAGGTAGGCCTGGCGGCGGCTCTCGCTGATCCCGTTGCTCAGTGGCGGAAGCTCCCAGGAGGGCACCACCACCGTCCGGCCGGTGGCCAGCGCCCTCGCGTAGGGGGATTCCGGCGCCACCTCGTACACGGCGTCCACCGGCAGGGCCTCCGCCGGGTAGAGCGGGTCGGTGGTGGCCAGGGCGAGCCGGCGGACCTGCTGCGGCGCGGACGGGTCCAGCGGTTCGACGGTCCGGCCGGCGGCCAGCGCCTCCAGCGCGAAGACGCCGCTGATGTCGGCGACCTTGGGCACCATGGCGTCGGCCAGCTCGCGGGCGGTCTGCCGCAGGTCGAGGGTGGTGCCGATCGAGGCGCTGGCGTCGACCAGCAGGGCCAGCCGCTCCTGCGCCCGGGCGGCGCGGGCGTCGGCACGGAACCGCTCGGTGATGTCGATGACCGTCGAACTGACCCCGAGCACCCGGCCGCTCGGGTCCTCCAGCCGGAAGTACGAGGCCGACCAGGCGTGCTCGTGCGTCGGGTCGCCCGGGGTCCGGCCGTGGGACCGGGCGTCCAGGACGGGTTCGCCGGTCTCCAGCACCCGGCGCATCACCGCCTCGCTCTCCTCGCCGTCGATGCCGGGCAGCAGCTCGGTCAGCCGGCTGCCGACGTGCCGGTCCACCGGCAACCCGTTCACCCGGGCCAGCGCCTCGTTCAGCCGGACGAACGCCAGCCGGCTGTCGAAGACGCCCATGCCGACCGGGGACTGGGTGAAGAAGCCGTCCAGCACGGCCAGGTCCGCCTGGATCCGGCGCAGGGTCGTCACGTCCGACGCCACGGCCAGGACCAGCGGGCTGCCGCCCGGCCCGGCGATCGGGTGGGTGCGGAACTCCAGGTTGACGTGGTGGCCGTCCCGGTGCCGGACCGGGAACACGCCGGACCAGCCGCGCCCGTCGAGGATCTCCTGGAACAGCTCCAGCACCTCGGGCCGCTGGTCGTCGGGGGCCAGCAGCTGCGCGGCCCGGGCGCCGATGGCCTCCTCCGGGGAGTAGCCGAGCAGCGCCTCGGCGTCGTTGCTCCAGTGCAGGATGCGGCCGTCGGACTCGATCAGCGCGGTGGCGATCGGCACCATGAGGAGGGCGTCCTGGTGCGGCCCCGCGCCGGGTTCGCCGCCCGGTTCGTCACGGCGAGCCCGCCCGGGCCCGCCGAGGTCACGCCGCTCGTTCACCATGCTCGGTCACCATGGCCAGAGAACCGCCCGGAGATCGTTTTCGCCAGCCCTGCCATCTTCCCACGCGCCCTGCCCCGCCCGCGCGGCACGCGCCCCGGTACCGGTGGGCGGCGCCCGCGACCGGTGGGCCCGCCCCGGTCCCTCCGGCCCCTCCGGCCGCCCGCACAGGAAGTCGGCGGGTCCGACGTCCGGTGCACGGCGGGCCCGGGCCGCCCGGCCGCGACCGGCGGCGACCGGCCGGTCACGCCCGGCGTCCGGGCGGGCGACACCGGTACTCCGGGCCGGGCCGGGGCCTGCCCGGCCGCCCGCCGCGGTGGGCGTCGCTGCGCTCCTACGCCGTCCCGCCCGAGGCGTGGGTGTTCTGGAGCGTGCGCAACAGCGCGACGCCCGCCGGGTCGACGGAACGGCGGGTGTTGACCACGGCGATCACGCCCACCTGCTTCTCCGGGTCGAAGGCCACGAACGACCGGTAGCCGCCCGTCCCACCGTTGTGCCAGATCTGCAGGTGGCCGCCCTGGCGGGCGTGCAGGCGGTGGCCGAGCCACCCGAGGTGCATCCAGGCGAACGGGTTGACCCGGTGGCGGACCTCCCGGCTGAGTGCGATCGCGGGCGCCAGTGGCGAGTCGTCACCGTCCGTGCCGTTCGCCAGCTGGGCCCGCACGAGTATCGAGAGGTCGGCGACGGTCGAGTGGAGGCCGCCGGCGCCGACCAGGTCGGCGAGGTCCCAGCCGGGGACGGGGCGACCGCCGGAGGTGTGTCCGGGGGCCAGCCGGGCGGCGCGCTCGGCGTCCGGCGTCACCGTCGTGTCGGTCAGGCCGAGCGGGGCGCAGATCTCCCGCGTCACCAGCTCCTGGTAGCCGAGGCCGGTCCGGTGGGTGAGCGCGAGGCCGAGCAGTCCGGCTCCGAGGTTGGAGTAGCGGAAGCTTCGGCCGGGGGCGGCCCGCAGCCGGGTGCGGGCGAGTCCGGCGAGCAGGTACTCGGCGGTGCAGTGCGCGTACGGGTCGGGCTTGTTGGGGGTGAGCAGGGCCGGCAGCAGCATCCCGGCGGGGAGGCGGGGCAGCCCGGCGGAGTGGGTCGCGAGGTGCTGGAGGGTGAGCGGGGTGCCGCCCTTGGCCGGGACGGTGACGCCCGCCGGGAGCGCGTCGGCCAGGACGTCGGCGAGCGGCTCGTCGAGGGCGACGGTGCCGGCGAGCGCCAGTCGCGCGAGCGCGAGAGAGGTGAACACCTTGGTCACCGAGCCGATTTCGAACAGGGTGTCCGGGCCGGGGGCACCGCCGGCGCTGCCGGGGCCGGTGCGGCCGGCGCCGCGGATCTCCACCGTGCCGCCGGCCAGGCCGGCGACCACCGCGCCGACGTGCTGGCCGGCGAGGCGGTCGGCGGTCTGCTGGACGAGGCTGCCAAGGTCGTTCATGACCCCGAGCCTAGGATCCCCCGGCCGGTCGCGACGTCCACCGTGGCGACGATTTCGGGCCCCCGCCGTTCGTCCGCCGGAGGTACGCGCCCACCGCCGCCCGCATGCGTGGGGGCGGGCGGCGGTGGGCGGCCGTCGTGCCGGTCAGCAGCTCAGGTTGTTGCCCGGAACGGTGCCGAGCAGCTGGGTGAAGCGCTGGTAGGCGTTGATCCGGCTCTGCACCTGCGCGGGGTTGCCGCCGTTGCACTCCAGGCTGCCGTTGATGCTGCGGATGGTCTCGCCGAAGCCGTACCCGTTGACGATGGCGTTGTGCGGGGTCATGGTGCCGGGCCCGTTCTGGGTGTTCCAGTACCAGAGCGCGGTCTTCCAGGCCACGGCCGGGTCGGTCTGCACCAGGTTGGGGTTGCGCAGCAGGTCGATGCCGAGGGCGTCGCCGGCCGCCTTGTAGTTGAAGTTCCAGCTCAGCTGGATCGGGCCGCGCCCGTAGTACGCAGCCTGACCGGCCGGGCAGCCGTACGACTGCGCGGCGTCGCAGTAGTGCGGGTAGTTGGCGGTGTTCTGCTCGACCACGTAGACCAGGCCGCCGGTCTCGTGGTTGACGTTGGCGAGGAAGGCCGCGGCCTCCTGCTTGCGCACGGTGTCCGTGCCGGTGCCCGCGAAGGCGGGGTAGGCGGAGAGGGCGTCGAGCAGGCCCTGGTAGGTGTAGAAGGTGTTCCGGTTAGGGAACATCTGGTTGAACTGCGCCTGGCTGACCGGGAATCCGCCCGGGTTGGGGGTCACGGTGGTGGTCGGCGTCGGCGTCGGGCCGCAGCTGTACGGCTCCCAGTACCAGGTGCTGATCACCGGGTCGTAGCCCGGGTTGTCGTGGGTGGCCCGGTAGAAGCTGCCGTTGACGTACCGGACGATCGTGCCGGTGGTGTAGGTGCGTCCGGCGACCCAGTCCGGGTAGGCGCAGTTCCCGGGAGTCGGCGTCGCGGTGGGCGTCACCGTGGGAGTGGCGGTGGGCGTCGTGGTGGGGGTCTGGGTCGGGCCGGTGCCGCAGGTGCCCTGGTCGGCCCAGACGCCGGAGCCGGCGGTGCTCGGGGCCTCGCCCTGGGTCCACCACTTCGCGGACCAGTTGTGGCCGTTGTGCGAGGCGCTCGTGCCGCCGGTGTAGACGGCCGACGAGCTCCAGGGCGTGGCACAGACGGCGGCGCTCGCGTTGGCGGCGGGCAGCAGCAGGACGACTGCCAGGGCCGCGACGACGGCGGACAGCAGTGCGAGGAGACGTTTCGTTGACACTTGATCACCCCTTGTGCGGTGGGGGCCGCACGGTCGTGGAGGCGGGAAGGTCGGGGCAGGGAGGGGGCCCCGCGGTGTGGGGGCTCGTCGTGGGGGACGGGCCGACCGGGGTGCGGGCCGGTGCGGGGCTGGCCCAGACTCAAGCGGAATGGTCTAAACCTGTCAAGAGCGCACGGCGTGGCGGGGCCCGGATTCGGCGGCTGCGGCCCCCGGTCCGTCACCGTTCGCACGGTGCCCGCCCCCTGCCCCGACCTGCCCGTCTCCGCACCCCGGTCGCACCCCGGTCGCGCCCCGGCCGAAACTCGCCCTCCGTCTCCGGCCGACGCGCGGATCCGGCCCGTCCCACAGGCCCCGCCCGCCCCACCGGCCCCGCCCCGGCCGTGCACCTGCGCAGGCTCCGCCCGGTGGTCTGGGAGGATGGCGGGGTGGACGAGACCCCCGACCCCGCCGCCCTGTCCGGCCCCGGTGCACCGATCAGGTCGGGTATCCCGGAGCACGGCCGGGTGCCCAAGTACTACGCCGTCAAGGGCCGGCTGGAGGAACTGCTCGACGAGCTCGGCGAGGGTGGCGTGCTGCCGACCGAGCGCGAGCTGGCCGCCCGCTTCGAGGTGGCCCGCGAGACGCTCCGCCAGGCCCTGCGCGACCTGTTGATCCAGGGCCGGGTCCGCCGGCGCGGGCGCAGCACGGTGGTGGCCGGCCCCAAGCTGGAGCAGCCGCTCTCGCTGGCCAGCTACACCGAGGGGGTCCGCCGCCAGGGCCGGGTCCCCGGCCGCACCCTGATCGGGCTGGAACGGCTCGATGCCGGGACCCAGTTGGCCGGACAGCTGCGGATCGCGCCGGGCGAGCCGGTCTGGCACCTGGAGCGGGTACTGCTCGCGGACGGAGAGCGGGTCGGGCTGGAGAGCACCTACCTGGCGGTGCGGCGGGTCCCGGCGCTGGACCGGGAGTTCGATCCGGGATCCTCGCTCTACGCGTTCCTGGCCGAGAAGGCGGGCATCACCTTCGGTGCGGCCGACGAGCGGATCGAGACGGTGCTGGCCTCGCCGCGCGAGGCACTGCTGATCGGTACGCCGCCGGCGCTGCCGATGCTGCTGCTGCACCGGCTGACCAGGGATCCGGCCGGTGCCCCCGTGGAGCGGGTGCGCTCGCTCTACCGGGGTGACCGCTTCAGCTTCACCACGCGTCTCGAAGCCGGCTGACGACCCCGGGGCCCGGCCCGGCCCCGGTCCTGTCCCCGACCCTGCCCCAACCCCTTGTTGATCACGTCGAGATAACGGGTCTGGACCGAATTTCGAGCGCTGTTCATGCCCGGGTCGGAAGCCGGGCCACCGCCGTCCATCCGCCGATCCGACCGTGGTCACCGCCCCCTTCCCCGCCATGACGCAGCATCAGGAGGACGACGTGACCCCGCACACCCCCGCCACGCCCGCCGCCATCCCCGCCGCCCCGGCCGCCTCCGGCCTCTCCCGCCGCGGCCTGCTCCTCGGCTCCGCCGCCGCCGTACTCGCCGCCGCCCCGCTGACCGCCGGCGCCGCCCGTGCCGCCACCGCCGCCGTGGCCGGCCGCACCCCCAAGGTGCTGGTCATCGGCCTCGACGGCACCATGCTCAACCGCATCAAGGACTCGGGCGCCGCCAACCTCAACGCGCTGATGGCCGGCGGACTCACCGCCGCCGGCAGCCTCTACGCCAACCCGATGGCCGGCACCAGCTCGGGCCCGGGCTGGTCGACCGTCGCCACCGGCGTCTGGCCGGACAAGCACAACGTCCGCGACAACAACTTCACCGCCCCCGCCTTCGCCGCCTACCCCGACTTCCTCACCCGGGCCGAGACCGCCAGGCCCGCGCTCAACACCTACGTGGTCGCCTCCTGGGCGCCGATCGCCGACATCATCTACTCCGGGCGGGTCGACACCCGGGTGGCCACGCCGTCCGCCGAGTACGACGCCGGCACCACCTCCCGCGCCGTCGCCAGGCTCCGCGACACCGACCCGGACGCGGTCTTCGTGCAGCTCGACAACGTCGACCACGCCGGCCACAGCAGTGGCTCCGCCAGCCAGGCCTACCTGGAGGCGATCCGCGGCGTGGACGCCCAGGTCGGCCAGATCCTCGCCGCCGTCCGCGGCCGGACCGGGTACGCGCAGGAGGACTGGCTGGTCATGGTGACCGCCGACCACGGGCACACCCCCACCGGCGGCCACGGCGGCTCCACCTGGGAGGAGCGGCAGACCTTCGTGATCGCCAACGGCTCGGCCTTCCCGGCCGGTTCGGTCCGGTACGACGTGCGCATGGTGGACATCGCCCCCACCGCCCTCGCCCACCTCGGCATCGCCGTCGACCCGGCCTGGGGCCTCGACGGCAGCCCGGTCCCGAGCCTCGTCCCGGACGCCTTCGACGCGCTGCGCCCGCAGCTGACCGGCCGGGTCGACGAGACCGGCATCCCGGCCGGGGTCCTCGGTTTCACCCACACCCCGCCGAGCGGCTGGTCGGTCGACAACTCCGCGATGGGCACCGGCGGTGTCACCGAGTGGCGCGGCTGGTCGTTCACCACCGACGAGTTCTGGACCAAGGCCCAGCGCGACCAGTCCCGCGAGCTCAACGTCCGCGCCCGCAACGTGTTCGCCGTCGCGGACTCCGACGAGTGGGCCGACAAGACCTTCAAGGGCAGCTACGACTCCACCCTGGTCAGCCCCGAGTACCCGGTCGCCGGACTGGCCACCGTGCCGGTCTCCTTCACCACCTACTACCAGCAGGAGGGCGCCCAGACCGCCCAGGTGCTCGCCGTCTGGGACGGCGGCGCGCCGGTCCAGGTGAAGAGCTACACCGCGGAGACCAACGGCCGGCAGACCCTGAACCTGGCCGTCCCGGCGGGCGCGAGCCGCCTGCGGCTGCGGTTCCGGTACACCGGCAGCAACAACTGGTACTGGGTGCTCGACAACGTCCGGGTCGGCCAGAGCTAGTGCTGTGACCGCATTCGTTCACCGGGTTGCTTGATCACGCGGCGAGGACGGGCCTGCCGCCCCAGCGCAGACCCTTCTCACTGCGGATGCG